>VGFC01000289.1 GCA_016869045.1 Armatimonadota bacterium | reverse complement strand
GCGGCGCGGGCTTCGCGCAGACAGGCTACAACCAGAGCGCGCAGAGCGCCTTCCGGGAGCGCCTGCGAAAGGCGTACGGGACCATCCAGGCAGTCAACGAGCGATGGGGCACGCAGTACGGGAGCTTCGATGAGATCGTGCCGCCCGCGCCGGGCGCGCCACTGCCGAGCGGGCTGAACTACGAGTTCCAGCGCTTCCGCCAGGAGGGCTACCGCAACTGGATCGCGGACTACGCGGCGGCCGTCAAGGCGGAGCTGCCGGACGTCCCCGTGGTGAACCGCATCGTGGACATCGTACCCTACCCCACGGACCACACCTGGAGTTTCGACTTCACCGTCCTCTACCCGGTCTTCGACTACTTCGAGTTCCACACGTCGATGGGCGAGCGCCTGCGCCTGTCGGACCGCATGATGACGAGCCTCCGCCGGGCCTTCGGCGGCGAGTCGGGGATCATGGAGTGGGGCCTGGGAAGTGCCGGCGAGCTCTTCGATGAGCTCGGTGCGCGTCGCGCCACGGAGGCCGAGTTCTTCCGCCTTGCGGCCGGGGGCCGTTCGCTGTTCAACGTGTGGTATGGCATCTACCCGGGCTGGGCCGACTGCGCCAACTGGTCGGACCCCCGCTGGAGCCACACGACGTTGCGGTACTCCGCCGCGAGCATCCCGGTCAGCATCACGCGGCTGCGCGCCTACGAGCGCCGGCTCCTGGACTACCCGCAGGTCGAGCCGCGCCTGAACATCCTCGAGTCCAGCAGCTCATTCCTGAACGCGACCCCGATCCACGGCCCGCGCTCGCGCCTGGTGCTCTTCGCGCAGACGCTGGAAGCGGGTGGCTACGACTACGGCTTCCTGTGGGAGGACCTGGTCCTCGCCGGGAAGCAGGACCTGCGGAGCTCCGAGGTGCTGCTCTTGCCCTGCGCCACGTGCCTGGCGGAGCCGGTCCAGGAGTGGCTGGCGGCGTGGATCGGGGCGGGCGGGCGAGCGGTCGCCATCGCGCCGCCCGGCGTCTACGACCCGTGGGGCCGCCCGTCTGGGAAGCTGCTGTCCGTCGCGTTCCCGGGAGTGCAGTGGTCCGAGCCTCGGCCCGGCGAGTGGGAGCCGCAGGGCGCCTCGGCGCCGGCCGCCGCCTCGCACCCCGTGCTGGGCAGCCTCTGCCGCGCTCGGTTGGGCAAGGGCGAGCTACTGGTCTTCACGAAGGTGGACAACAACGCGAGGCCTACTGCAGAGCCCGCCCTGCTCGACGTCATCAAGAGCCTGATGCCCCGTCAACCGTTCTACGCAGCCGACAACCGATTCGAACTCACGCTGCGCCGCGATGAATCGGGCGGGCGCTACATCCTCACCGCGCTGAACGGTGACCTGAGAGCGTCTGCCGAGGACGAGGTCCACCTGCGTCTGCCGGTTCGGGAGGCGCTGGATGTGGAGATCGGCGTGCCGCTACCCATGCGGCGCGTCAACGACGAGGCCGTCATCCCCCTGACTCTCGCCCCGGGTGAAGGCGTGGTAATCGAGCTGCGGGAGTAGGTCACTACTGCGCTTCGTAGAAACACGGGAACAGTGGGGCGGGCATTCTTGCCCGCCACAGCCTCTGGCGGGCAAGAATGCCCGCCCCACTGTTCCCGTGTCTATCCGAGACTCAGTAACGCCGCGCCCACGCCTCCCGGTGGAGGCCGTAGATCGCCACGGGGTTGTCGTAGAACCACCGCTGGGCGATTGCCGTCGCCTCCGGCACGTCCATCTGCCCCCGGTCGATGCGCTTGGCCAACGCGCGTGCCACGCATTCCTTCGCCATGACGAGATGCCCATAGACCTTCTCAACCGCTATCCGGTAGTCGGCGCCGAACGCGATGAGGTTGTTGAGTGGTACCATGTCCAGGCACTCGTCAAGCATCCGAACCGTCAGCTCCGGTGATACGACGGCGTTCCAGCACAGGTTCAGCGAGACGTTCGGGAACATCTTCCCCACCAGCACGGCCTCGCGCACGAAGGGCATGCCGAGGTGGAAGAGGTCGAAGCGGACATCCGGGTGCGCCATCGCCAGGGGGATGAGATGGCACGGGTGGCTCTCGCGGAAATCGCCCCAGACCCCCGAATGGACCGCAACCGTGAGTGAGTGGCGCCGCGCAAGCCCAAACGCTCGGTCGCAGACTGCAGCGAGAAGAGGGGTGCGATCCGTCCAAGACAGGCGGGCTTCGCGCTCGGGGTCCTGCAGCGCCTCGAGGACCGCCTCCGCCTCGTCGGCCACCGGGCGCGAGTAGGGGAAGCTGATCAGCTTCAGCCCGAACGTGCCGACCTGCCGCAGTTCCTCGCCGCGAGCGCCCACCCAGTGGAGGTAGCCGTCGAGTGTGCCCGCGCCTCCCGAGGCGAGGTAGGCCCGCACGGAATGTCCGAAGGCCAGGTCCGTGACCCGCCATAGCGGCCGCAGCAGGTCCATGTCGTACTCGGCATGGTGCTCGGCGTTGTCCACCAAGGCCGACTCGATGTGGCACCTGTCCCGCAGGACTCGCTCATACAGACCGGCGCAGTTGGCCTCCTGCAGCCGCTTCGACACCTCGCCGCAGTTCGCCGCAGTGAGGTCGTCGAAGCCCAGGACTTCCTTCAGCCAGATTCGCGCGGGCCGCGCATAGGAGCCATGCCGGACCATGGGGTAGTACGGCTCGAACAGCCGCCACTTCTCCTCGGCCGGCATCTCCTCGTCGTCCTGCAGCCTCCGGTATGTGTTCGGGCTCATGCCGGCGGAGGCGAGGTCGGCGGCGCAGTAGTGGGAGAACAGCACGAAGAAGTCCACCTTGCGCGCGGTTCGCACCGCTTCGGGCACGAGGTGCTCATGGGCATCGATGACCCGGATGCCCCTGATGGCCTCGAACAGCTCGGTCTCGGTCGCACTCAGTCTCATGGTCCGCCTCACTCCGCGTGCAGCTTGGGGCAGGGGCACCCGGAGTCCGCGCAGGAAGCCCCCGTGACACCGTGCCCGCCGCTTCGCCCTCTGAGCAGCGACACCCTTCCGTTCCGGTCGCCAAGGAGGCTCGCGACGCCTTGCCGAACCTGCTATCTGCGCCGACCGCCCGGGGGCACGCGACCCCTGGCCGGTTGTCTGTGTAGCTGGGACCTCACCAAGGTCCGCGCCGACAGGTCGTTCCCGTCCATCTCCTCCGGAGAGAGCCATGCGACCCGCCTCGCTCCTTCGCTCTGCTCTTGCCTTCGCGGCCCTTTCCACGGCTGCGCACGCGCAGATCGACAAGCCCCTCATCGCGCACTGGAGCTTCGATGAGGTGATCGGCTGGGACTGCCTCGATGCGAGCGGACACGGGCTCAATGCGTCGCCGCAGGGCGCGCCGAGTCTGCTCCGCGCTCCGGGCGTGCTCGGTAACGCGATGGTGTTCTCGGACAGTCACATGCTGAGCGTGCCGGGCAAGCCCAACCTGGACGGGCTGCGCGCGGTGTCCTTCAGCGCGTGGACGCTACCGACGGACCTCGGCACGTACCGCGAGATCTTCCGCAAGGAAGACGGCGACACCCGGGTGCTCTTCTCGTACCAGAACGACGGGACGATCCTGTCGCTCGGGCTCAACGTAGGCGGGTACGTCGAGTGCGACGCGAAGATCGACCCCGCACAGGTGCTTGACGGGCGTTGGCACCACTGCGCGGCGACCTTCGATGGCGAGACGATGCGCGTGTACCTCGATGGGAGGGAGATCGGGTCGCTGCCGCGTGTGGGAGCGATCTCGGCGGGCGGCCTGGCACCCGGCTGCATTGGGTCATCGAACGGCGGCGAGTGCTTCCAGGGCGCGCTGGACGACCTGCGCATCTATGCAGCGGCGCTCACCGCTGACGAGGTGGCGGCCCTGCACCAGGAGGGCGTGCAGTCACTCGACAAGCTGGCCCAAAGCAACGCAGCGGATGAGCCGCAGATCGACCGGCCACTGCTGGCGCAATGGACCTTCAACGAGACCGGCCTCGGGCCGCTCATCCGCAACAGCGCCGGCAATGCGGACCTGGACGTGGACGCGAAGGCGCTGCTCGTGAGGACGCGCGGCGTTCACGGCAGCGCGCTGAACCTCGCCGGCACGCACGCGCTGCGCACGAACGCCGGGCCAGGAGTGGACGGCCTGCCGGCGATCACGTTCTCGGCGTGGACACGCCCCACGGACCTGCGCGGGTATCGCGAGATCTTCCGCGAGGAGGCGGGCGACAGGCGCCTGCTCTTCTCCTATCAGGCCGACGGGACGATCCTCTCTCTCGGCCTCAACATCGGCGGCTACGTCGAGTGCGATGCACCCATCGATCCCGCGCAGGTCACGGACGGCGCCTGGCATCACTGCGCCGGGACCTTCGACGGGCAGACGATGCGCGTGTACGTGGATGGCCGTGAGATCGGCTCGCTCGATCGCCCGGGGACGATCGCGACCGACCCCGCCGTCCCCGGGTTCATCGGCTCCAGCAGCGGCGACGGGGAGCACTTCCAGGGCAGCCTCGATGACCTGCGCATCTACCGCGCCGCGCTGTCACCGCAGGACATCGCGCATCTGTATGACGCCGGAAGGCAGGCCCTCGACCGGTTCGCCCGGCAGCTCGACGAGCAGATCAGCGCCTTCTACTCGCCGGAGCCGACCTTCGCGCAGACCCTCGCGAACGCGCGCCGGCAGATGGTGAGCAAGGGCATCGCGCTGGACCTCGACCTCGCCGGGGTGCTGCTGGGCAAGCTGCGGTCGAGCTTCGGCGAGGACTACGGCAGCTTCGCCGCGTTCACCGGCGCGAGCCCCCTGGAGTACCTGACCGCTCGTGCCGACGCCTTCCAGGTCAGTCACGCCGAGCGCCTCATGGGCTTGCTGCTGGAGTACAAGCCCCTCACGGAAAGCCAGAAAGCGAAGCAGACGCCCGAGGAGGTCCGCAAGTGGGAGGAAGCGGATGCCATCGCGCGGCGCTTCGAAGAGCTGAAGGCGCGCGGCGAAACGGCGCGCTTCTCGCCGGAGTGGATCGACGTGATGCTCGAAACCGGCCATCGCATCGACCTGCGTCCGTACCAGTCCGAGGCCGTGGCGCCGTACGTGAGACCCGAGACCCCGCCGACCCGCGGTCTTACCCCCGCCGAGGCACGCGCCGCCCTCGAGCGCGACTGGCTCCATCAGGCCGGCGGCAATCCCTCGCCTGAGCGCATCCGTGCCGAGATCGGTTGGGCTCGCCGGCTCGCTGATCGCGGCGCAAGTTCTGTCGCGGAGCGCGCGAAGCTCGACGAGCTGCAGAAGCAGGCCGAGGCGCTCTCGGCGCCTGACCGCGACCTCTACTTCCGCGTCCGCGAGGTCAAGCGGGCAATCATGTTCGCGGACCCAGTCATCGACTTCAGCAAGGTCCTGTTCGTGGACATGCCGTTCCCGCAGGGGTCCGAGTGGGCGCACGAGACGCGACATCGCCTGGGCTACATGGCGGTGCCAGGCGGGCGGCTGCTGGTGCTCGATGGCCTGTCGCCGGAGGGCAAACTCACCCAACTCATGCCGCAGGCGCCGCTGCACGGGTCGTTCTGGCGGCCGGACGTCTCGTGGGACGGGCAGCGGGTGCTCTTCTGCTTCAAGCCGCACAACGAGAAGTCGTTCCACGTCTACGAGATCGGGGCTGATGGCTCGGGGCTCCGGCAGATCACCGACGGGCGGTACGATGACTTCGACCCGATCTACCTACCGGACGGCCAGCACATCGTCTTCTCGACAACAAGGGCGCACACGTACGTCCGCTGCATGCCGCCGACGAACGCCTACATCCTCGCGCGCTGCGACCTTCAGGGGCGGGACATCTACCTGATCTCGGGGAACAACGAGCCGGACTACCTGCCCTCGGTGATGAGCGATGGCCGCCTCATCTACACGCGCTGGGAATACACGGACAAGCCGCTCTGGCGCGCACAGAAGCTCTGGACCGTCAACCCCGACGGCACGCACGTGAGCCTCTATTGGGGCAACCAGAGCGTGTGGCCGGACCTGCTGAAGGACGCGCGCAGCATCCCCGGCAGTAACCGGGTCATGTTCACCGGCAGCGCCCACCACAACTGGTTCGCGGGCTCCGTGGGCATCATCGATCCCAGCAAGGGCCTCAACTTCCCGAACGGGCTCACCAAGGTCACCGCCGATCTGGAGTGGCCCGAGGTAGGCAACGGCCCCGTCGACCCCGTCGAGTCGCCCGAGTACCATCCGAGTGGCGCGTACGCAGCGTACTACTCGCCCTATCCGCTGAGCGACCGGGACTTCCTGGTCTCAGCCAACCGCGGCGGCAAGTTCGTGCTCTATCTCATGGACATAGACGGCAACCGCGAGCTGATCTACGAGGGCGTCAACAACATCCTGCACGCCATCCCGCTGAAGCCGCGCGAGAAGCCGCCTGTCGTCCCCGACGCAGTCGCCTGGCCCGACCGCGCTCACGGCGACCAGCCGCAGGATGGGATCATCTACAGCAGCAACGTCTACGACGGCGCCCCCGAGCAGCTGCAGGGCAAGGCGAAGTTCCTGCGCGTCATGGCTATCGACGCAAAGACGTACACCTACTGGTACAAGCGCCCGTACATCTCGACCGGGCCGGTGGTCTCCATCGTGCAGTCGGAGGGTGTGAAGCGGATCGTCGGCACGGTGCCCATCGAAGCAGACGGCTCCGTGTCCTTCCTCGCGCCACCGGGCAAGTCGCTGCACTTCCAGCTGCTCGACGAGCAGCAGCGGGCGCTGCAGACGATGCGGAGTTTCGTGAACGTCATGCCCGGCGAGCGGCGCGGCTGCCTGGGCTGCCACGAGCTGCACTCGACGGCCCCGGCCTACGAGAGCGCAACGCTGGCACTCTCTCACAGACCGCGCAAGATCACGCCGCCGCCGTGGGAGGACACGAGCGTCAGCTACGAGCGCTACGTCCAGCCCGTGCTTGACCGCTACTGCGGCAAGTGCCACCAGGGAGACGGCGAGGCGCGCAAGACCCTCGACCTGACTCGCCGCCCGGGCTTCCTGATGTTCGACGAGCCGTACGTCACGCTCACCGGCCACCCATCCTGGGGCGCGCCGTACCAGCCTCCCGACAAGCCGCCGCCGGGCTTCGGAATCGCCATGCCGCTCATGGTGGAGGGCTACGCCCAGACGGACCCCGCCGCCTACACGACGCCCGAAGCCATGTCGCGGCTCTCCTACAAGAGCCCGTTGATCGACATCGCCTCGAGCGGCAAGCACTACGATGTGAAGGTCGACGAGGAGAGCCGCCTGCGCCTCATCACCTGGGTCGATGCGATGTGCCCGTACGTCGGTGACGAGGAGGTGCGGCGCGAACCGGACCCGCAGTTCCAGGGCGTGGACTGGCTGGCGATCCGTCCGCGCATCGCCACCGCGCCGGTGATCGACCGGCCGGGGCCGTTGGACTAGCCCCGGCCGTTCGTGCCTGCGGCTCACCAGAGCCGCGACGTAAGCCGGCTCACAAAGGGGAAACGATGAGCAACCTCGCGCTGTTCGGTGGACCCAAGACGATTGGCGGGGAGCATGACCTGCGCTCTACGTGGGCGCACAAGAGCCTCGAGCAGGGCTTGTGCGAGTACACGGGGGCCAAGTACGCGAAGTGCGTGTCCTCCGGCACGGCGGCGATCATCTCTGGCCTGTTCGCGGCCGGGTGCGGCCCGGGGGATGAGGTGATCACGGTTGCCTACACGTGGGTCGCGACGGCCGGCTCGATCCTGCGGGTGAACGCCGTGCCCATCTTCGCGGACATCGACCCGCGCACGTTCACCATCGACCCGGACGACGTGCGCCGCAAGATCACGAAGCAGACGAAGGCCATTCTGGCCGTGGACTTCTACGGTCACCCCGCGCCGATCCCCGAACTGATGGAGATCGCGGAGGAGCGCGGGCTGCTCGTCATCGAGGATGCGTGTCAGGCCTCGACTGCCGAGATCAACGGCGTGAAGGTCGGCAACATCGCGCACGTCACGGCCTTCAGTTGGTCGGGCAAGCCGATCTACTCACCCGGCGGAGGCGGCGCCTACCTGACGAACGACCGGAACCTCTACGAACGCGGGCTGCTGGCGGGGCAGCACCCCACCGTGATCCAGGGCCTGGGGACAGACCCCGAGATCCTGAGGTACGCCTCGATGGGCGGGACCGGCGACAACATGCGGGCGGTGTACACCGGCGAGGCGTTGCAGCAACTGCTCGACGCGGACGTTCGCACCGACGCGCGCATCCGCAACTGCGAGTACCTCAGCGCCAGGCTCTTCGAGACTCCCGGCGTCACGCCGCCCTACGTGCGGCCCGGCTACAAGCACGTGTATCACATCTACAACTGCCTGTGGGACCCGAGTGTGCACGGCGTCTCGCGGGATCGCTTCTGCCAGGCGCTCAACGCGGAGGGCGTCTACGCGGTGGGGTATGTGAAGGACGCGAACTACCGCTTCGCGCCGGAGAGCCGGCCCATCGAGGCGGGCGGGCCGATCCACCTGCGCACGATCTTCCAGGAGCGCAACCTCTACGGGAAGGGCTGCCCGTTCCTCTGCCCGCACGTGGTGAACCCTCCGGTCTACCGCGAGGGCGACCTGCCCGTCTCCGAGGAGCTGTGGCAGCGCGAGTTCGGCATCTTCCAGCCCGACCTCTCGCCACCGAACGACGAGCGCGACATGGACCTGATCGTCGCCGCGGTGCAGAAGGTCGTGGACCATATCGACGAACTGAAGGACGATGCCCCATGACCGGGACGCCCCTCACCCGCCGCAGCTTCCTCCGCACAGGCGCCCTCGGCGCCGCCGCCACGGCCGCCGCGCTCCGGGGCCTCGCTCAACCCGTCGGCGGCCGCCGGCCCAACCTCGTGTTCTTCCTCGCCGACGACCTCGGCTGGCGGGACCTCGGCTGCTACGGCAGCACCTACCACCACACGCCGAACATCGACGCGCTCGCCGCGCGCAGCCTGCGCTTCACACAGGCCTACACCGCCAACCCGCTCTGCTCGCCGACCAGGTCCAGCATCCAGACCGGCCTGTACCCCGCACGCATTGGGATCACCTCACCCGTGTGCCATCTGCCGGAGGACGTGTTCGAGCAGACGCTCGAGACGAAGGCCCCTGCCTTCCGCAAGGCGCTGATAGCGAACAGCGTCACCCGGCTGAAGCAGGAGTACTTCACCCTCGGCGAGGCGCTGAAGGAGGCCGGTTATGCGACCGGCCACTTCGGCAAGTGGCACCTCGGCCGCGAGCCGTATGACCCGCTGCACCAGGGCTTCGATGTCGACTTCCCGCACTGGCCCGGCCCCGGCCCTGCGGGGAGCTACATCGCGCCGTGGAAGTTCCCCGAGGACCTGCTCAAGGGCGAGCCGGGCGAGCACATCGAGGATCGCGTCTCCTCCGAGGTCGTGAAGTTCATCCAGGCCCACAAGGACGAGCCCTTCTTCGCGAACTACTGGTGCTTCTCAGTCCACAGCCCGTGGGACGCGAAGCCCGAACTTGTAGAGCACTACCGCGGCCTGCGCGATCCGAACGCCCCACAGCGCAACCCCGTCTATGCCGCGATGATCCACAGCATGGACGAGGGCGTCGGGCGCGTGGTGAAGGCCATCGACGACGCCGGCCTGGCGGACAACACGATCTTCGTCTTCTTCTCGGACAACGGCGGCGTGAACTGGTGGGAACCGACGATGAAGGAGCGCTACGGCATGGACGACCCGCCGACCAGCAACCTTCCGCTGCGCGGCGGGAAGGCCACGCTGTACGAGGGCGGCACGCGCGTGCCGTGCATGATCGCCTGGCCGGGCGTTACGAAGGCCGGGGCCCAGACCGACGCGCTGATCCAGAGCGTGGACTTCTACCCGACGCTCCTGCCGATGCTCGGCCTGCAGCCGCACGCAGACCTGAAGCTCGACGGGATCAGCTTCCTGCCCGCGCTGAAGGGCGGCAAGTCGCAGCGGGACACGGCCTTCTGCCACTTCCCGCACATGTGCGTTGACAAGACCGGCCCGGGCACCTGGGTGCGGAAGGGCGACTGGAAGCTCATCCGCCGCTACGCCGACAATGACGACCAGACAGACCGCTTCGAGCTCTACAACCTGCGCGAGGACCT
>VGFC01000288.1 GCA_016869045.1 Armatimonadota bacterium | reverse complement strand
TGACCGAGGGAGGCCTTGATCGGCCCCGCGTCGGAGGCGGTCCGGGCGGGAAGCCGGGGCGAAAGCGCGAGCCAGCCCCGGTGGGGTCCGGTCGAGGCGTCAGAGCGGCTCATAGTAGCGAGAAGGCTCCGTGAAAGCGGAGTGACCCCGTCAGCAGGCGGGGCGTCCGGGGCAGCCGGACGGCGAAGGGGCCGCAGCCCGGAGAGACGGAGAACGCGGACATGCCCAAGGACGGACACGCGGAGCGAGGCGAGCCGTCGAAGCCTCCGGTAGACCGCTCGGCGGAGGAGATTGCCCACCCGTATCGGGACTGGGCTAAGCACCCTGCGTCGGCGGTCGAACAACCCCGCCCCGAGCCGAGGTCCGCCGCGACACCCGTCGGAGAAGGGAGGCCGAAGCCGCGGAAGTGGTATTCGCTGTACGACAAAGTCTACGCGCCGAAGAACCGGCAGGCGGCGTGGGAGAGGGTGAAGGCGAACGGCGGGGCGGCGGGGTGTGACGGTCAGACGGTCGGGCACTTCGCGGTCCACGCCGAGGCGAACCTTCAGGCGCTGCACGAGCAGTGGCGGACGAAGCAGTATCGCCCGCGCCCGGTGAAGCGGGTGGAGATCCCGAAGGCCGGGGGCGGGAAGCGTCCGTTGGGCATCCCGTGCGTACGGGATCGGATCGTGCAGCAGGCCGTGCTGCAGGTGCTCCAGCCGATCTTCGAGCCGCTGTTCAGCCAGCGCTCGCACGGGTTTCGCCCGGAGCGAGGCACCCGGACCGCACTGGATATTGTGGACCGCGCGGTCCAGTACGGGTATGAGTGGGTGGTGGACGCCGACATCGAGAAGTTCTTCGATACGGTGGACCACGCCCGGCTGAACCGGGAGCTGAACCGGGTGCTCGCGGACGGCAGCGTGCTGAGGCTGATCCAGGCGTTCCTGACGAGCGGGGTGCTGGTCGGCGGGAGCGAGATCGCGGCGACGGAGATCGGCACGCCCCAGGGCCGACCGCTGTCGCCACTGCTGGCGAACGTGTACCTGCACCCGCTGGACCAGGCGCTGGAGGCCGAAGGGTTCGGGCTGGTGCGCTACGCGGACGACTTTGTCATCTTCACGAGGACTCGTGAGCGAGCAGAGCAGGCCCTGAGGGTCGTACGCACGACGCTGCAAGGCCTGCGGCTGCGACTGCACCCGGAGAAGACCCGCGTCGTCCGCCTCGATGCAGGCTTCGACTTCCTCGGGTTTCACTACTTCCGCGACGGACAGGGCCGGTTGCAGAAGAAGGTCAGCGCCAGGTCGAAGCGTCGCTTTCGGGACGCCATCCGCCAACGGACGCCCCGTCATGCCGGGCAGAAACGCCCCCAGGCGAATCGCTGCACCGTCGCGCGGCTGAAGCAGAACGCGCGGGTGCAACGGATGATCGCCGAGGTGAACCGATTTCTGCGCGGTTGGCATGGCTACTTCCGCAGCGCGCGCACGACGTATCGCGACTACCTGAACGACTTCGACCGCTTCGTGCGGCAGCGCTTGCGCCACGCGATCAGCGGTCGCTACGCCAAAGGCCGCTGGAACCAGATCCTGTTCATCGCCGCGTTCGACGCGATCGGGCTCCAGTGCCTGGCGAAGCAGCAACGGCTCTCCGAACTCGGCCCGCTCGCTCCGCCCACCTCGGGCTATCCCGGCGGGAGCCGTGTGCGGTAGTCCCGCACGCACGGTTCGAACGGGCAGGGCGGGCTGCAAAGTCCGCCCTGACCCAATCCAGCAACGACCGCCACCACGGAGCCACCGCGAACCAGGCCAACAGGCGAGGGCGCCCTGCGCTCGTCTTGGCAGCAATGGCGGGATTGCGCACAGCCTACGCGTGACCCCGGGCTGTGCTACTGCCTCACCAGCGTCTTGTACTTCCACGTCAGGGTCTTCTTCTCGCCGGCGCCCAGCGTCACGGTCCAGGTGAGCAGATTCGTCGGGTTCATGGCCTGCAGTGACTCCCGCGACCGGCTGATCGTCGGCTCGTCGCTGTTGGCGAGGAGTTCGCCGACTACCGTCTTGGTCACCGTGATCTCTGCGGGCTTGTCCATGTAGTTCTGGAGCGCTGCCGCGGCCTCCAGAGTGACCGCCGTCCAATGGTACCCCTCGCGGGGGGTGGACTCGTACTCGCGGCCTAGCTCGGTCTCGGTGACGCCGACGCCGATGTCCCGGCTCACCGTGACCGGTAGGACCTTCTCCCCCTTGAGCGGCGTGTAGTTCAGCGTGTTCTGCCCGAGCATCCGCCAGTCCCGGTAGACGGCGGCCGGTGCGGTCGTCCAGGGCATGGAGGTACTGTTGGTCAGCTTCAGGCAGGACCAGACATCAGGGGTGTCCGCGTCCCACTGGTAGACCTCGCGATAGGGCGCGGTCTCCTGGAAGACCGTGAGCATCGCGACCTCGCCGACCTTCAGGTCCACGTGCTCCACCTTGTACATGAACAGCTCGCCCACATCCTCGCCCGGGAGGTTGGGGAGGTCCCGGGGGCGCAGCCCGGGCGGGCCCGCGGCGCCCGGCTCGCCCCTTGCTCCCTCGGCGTCCACGCCTGCCTGATTGCGGAGGGCCGAGATGTCGAAGCGGGGCTGAATGGCCGCCCCCACGCGGTTCAGCGCCAGCGGATCGAGCTCGCCCTGGTAGGTGAAGCTCGGCACGCCCACGACGAAGTGCACGGTGCTGTCCACGAGGTCCTCGGCGTCGTTGACGAGTGTGGCGCGGAGGATGAGGCTCGCCTTGTTGCCGTCGCGCGGGGTGATGCAGTAGGTCGGCAGCCAGCGAAGGCCGGTCTGTAGGTATGTCATCGCCACATCGACGGGTTTCCCGGTGGCCACCTTGATGCGCAAGGGGAGATCGACGAGTCGCGCGGTCTTCACGGTATCGAGCTTCAGCGCGATCAGGCTCCCCTGGCCCTCCAGCATCGCCATGCCCTCGACCAGCCCCTTCAGCTCGCCGTCGAACTGCTTCCCGTCGATCGTCTCGAAGGCCACCCGCGCCCCGATCCGCTCCGACAGCAGGCGCGCCAGCCCCTCCGCACCGGCGAAGCTGAGTTCGGTTTGCTTCGCCGAGATGACGCGGTCAACCAGGTCCTTCTCACCCAGCGTGTAGATCCAGACCGATCCCAACGCCGCGAACGGCAGGTGATCGGCCATCAGCCATCCGTCCGTCGGGCGCGCGCGGCCCTCCCGGAAGTACAGCCCGTAGCCGTTCTTGAACACCGCGACGCTTGTGACCCGGGAATGCAGCGTCGAGGTCAGCGCGCCGTCGTCGTCCGCACGCCCTGGGATTCCCCACCCGAGCAGCAGCAAGACTACGCCCATCACCAAGCCTGAAGCCGGGTAACTTGCCCTACGCATTCCCATCGGAACCTCTCCCTTCGCGCGGATCCCGCGCCAGCAACGAGTCTGGTGTGCCTGGCCATCTCATGCCTTACTGAGTCTCGTGTATCTTGGGGAACAAGGAGCGAATCCGTGGGGCGGGCATTCTTGCCCGCCAATGGCCCGTGGCGGGCAAGAATGCCCGCCCCACGAGTTTCCCTACCTACACGAGACTCAGTAGTACACCGACGCAGAGCAACCAACGAAGGTTGACCGTCCGGTCTCGGGGCAGGCCCACGGCCCATGCACGCGGAACGGACCGCGCGCCCCACCTCGAAGGAGGTCGCGTGATGACCGTGGGAGTGATCGCCCTGCTCGCCCTCGCCGCCTGCGCCGCTGAGCCCCCGCCCGTCCTGCGGACGCTCGACGTGCGCCCCGACCGCGGCAACCACGCTGGGTCGGCCTTTCTCACGGGTCCGTCCTACGAGATCAAGCGCTTCTACAACGAGGACCTGGAGGTCAGCTTCTGGCGCGGGCCGTCGCCCTTCGTCTTCAGCCTGGCGAAGAACGATGTGTGGGACCGGCGCTACTTCGGCGATGACAAGCGCGCGATCACCATCGACGACGTGCGGCGCATATGTCTGGAGGGGACACCGGGAATTCTGGGGACACGATCCCAATTCGATACGGCCGAATTGGGTCATGTCCCGGAATTCCCTCGGCAGAGCGACCTGGGCCTCCCGAACGCGCCGCACGCGCTCTATCTCGCGTACGACTTCCCCTGCCCGAAGCCTGTGGGGCAACTTCGCCTGCGGTGCCCCGACGTCGAGGGCGCCGAGTGGACCGCCGGCGAGGGCTCGTCAGACACGCTCGTCGCGACCGCGCAGAAGGACGACGCGAAGGCGGCCCTCTGGGCGTGGCTGCATCGCACGCAGAACCTGCTGGTGGTGCAGGGCGAGTACGCGGGCCTCTCGCAGCCGCTGAGCATCGAGCTGTTCCGCCACCAGGACACGGCGCCGCCGAACAACAGCGTGGATGCCATCGCGCACTACAACGGCGACGCGGGCTATGACTACTCGCAGGACAAGGACAACGGCCCGCTGCCTCACCCCGAGTCCGGCGCCGACGGCCGGTTCTTCTGGGTTCGCCAGCGCTTCCACGCCGAGAAGACCTTCCCGCAGGGCTTCGAGTACGTGATGATGGCGGCGCTCGATGAGGAATTCTGGGGACACGATCCCAATCCGATACGACCGAATTGGGTCATGTCCCCGAATTCCCTGGAGCCCTTCGTGGTGCACCCCATCACCGACGAGCAGGAGCGCCAGTTGGCGGGCTATCAGAAGGAGCTGCGCATCGCCGCCCAGCGCGTGAACGATTCGCCCTCGGGGAGCTTGACCACGGCGACGGTGACCGCGCCCTCCGCCTCGTTCACGCTCTACCTGACGGTGGTCACAACGCGCGACGCGAAGGACCCGCTGGCCGCGGCGCGCAGCCGGTTGGAGGCGGCCTTGCGCAAGGGCGCGGACGCGCTCGCGGAGGAGAGTCGGGGCGTCTCGGACGAGGACTTCCGCAAGTGGCGCAACTCCCGCGTGATGCACTGCAACGCCACGTCGTGCACCTATGCGGACCAGACGCCCTGGCATGGCGACTACCACTGGAACGAGGGGCAGTTCACCGACACCATCGTCCTCGGCCAGGCCGACACGCTCGAACAGCGGCTGCTCCTGTTCGAGGAGATGCTGCCGATGCTGCAGCGCAACGCGCGGGAGGTCTACCACTGCCCGGGGCTCGCCTTCTCGCTCGTGCACTATCCCATCAGGTCTGGCCGCGTGGTCTACTCGAACGTGACCTGGGAGTGGGGGATCGAGAACACCGCGCTCATGCTGCAGCCCTTCTGGCAGGTCTTCCAGTATACGCAGGACCTTGAGTTCCTCCGCAAGCGCGCCTACCTGATGCTGCGCGAGGGCGCCCGGTTCTTCGCGGCCTACGTCACGAAGGAGGCGGACGGGCACTACCACGTCGTCCCGACGGTCTCGCAGGAGCACTGGGGCTTCTCGCCCGGCTTCAAGCTCAACCGCGATTCGGTCGGCGCCCTCAGCTTCATCAAGTACCACCTGAAGGCGTGTGTCGAGGCCTCGGAGACCCTGGGCGTCGATGCCGAGGAGCGCGAGCAGTGGCGCGAGATCGCCGCGCACCTCGCGCCCTATCCGACGCTGGAGACGCCCGACGGGCCGGTCTTCTGCGACGTGCGCGACGCGCCGCAGCTGCTGAACTACAACATCACCGCGAATCTCGTGATGGTGCTGTGGGCTGAGGACATCAGCCTCGACTCCGACCCCGCGCTGCTCGAGCTCGCTCGGCGCTCGTACAACGCCCTCCCGGACAAAGAGCACAGCATGAGGCCCGGCTACCTGAGCCAGATTCGGCTCTTCCTGGGGATGCTCGACGCGCCCTATCTCTCACCGCAGGGGCGCGTGCTCTCCTGGCCCGGCCGCATCCACCTGTACGCCGGCGTACCCGCGGGCACTTCGGTCAACGACAGCTTCAGCGGCTACCTCGCGGTCGGCGGCTTCGAGGTCTCCGCCGCTCACTCCGGCACGGAGGTGCGCAACGTGCGGATCACTTCGCGGGCGGGGAAGACCTGCCGCCTGAAGAACCCATGGGCGCCCGGTGAGGTGAAGATCGTCCGCCTGCCGTCTCACGACCCCGTCCCTCACCGCCTGGAGAACGACACGCTCGTCTTTGAGACCGAGCGCGGCGTCACGTACCGCGTCTTCGGGGGAACCGAGCTGCCGCTCGCCGACAAGCGCTTCGTCAAGGAGGAGCGCCTCATCGGCCGGTGGACTTTCGACCGCGAGCAGAGCGGCGTCATCCCCGATGAGAGCGGCAACGGCCATGACGCGAAGCTGATCGGCGAGGCGAAGGTGGTGGATGGCGCGCTGCAGCTTCCCGGCGGCGAGTCCTACGCGCGCGTCGAGCGCACGCTCGCCTTCGACTTCGCCCCCGACCAGGGCTTCGCCATCGAGGCCCGCATCCGGCTCCCCGTCACCGCTCCCACGTACATGGTCCCGATCCTCTGCAGCATGGACCTGAAACAGTATTGCTTCATGGTGAGCGAGGGCAAGCTCAAGCTCTACCTCTCCTCCCCTCGCGGCGACGTCTACAGCTTCGCCACCGGCAAGACCCTCCTCACCGACGACCGCTGGCACACCGTCCGCGGCGAGCGCAACGTCGCCGAGGGCATGATCGACCTCTACGTGGATGGCAACCTCGAAGCCTCCGCCCCCGACGCCACCGAGGGCGACTTCACCTCCTCCACCCCCCTCACCATCGGCGCCTACCTCTGGGGCGACCACAGCCGGTATGCCGAAGGGGCGATCGACTGGGTGGAGCTGAGGACGACGGGGAGACTGACCGAGTAGGGGCGGCCGGGCCTCGCGTCGAACATACTGGGTGGAGCGCACGCAGCAACTGCAGAGGACGGCCGCGGGACCGGGTCGGGACATCGCCACCGCAGAAGGTGGGGGCGAGCGGGCCATGCAGGGCCTCGATCACGAACGTCTCAGAAGCGCCTTGGCGCGAGACCGGTATGAGTGGCGCCGCCACGCGCTGGAGCGGATCGATGAGCGGGGCATTCCCCGCGCTGCGGTGCTCGAGGCAGTGCTAACCGGCGTACTGATCGAGGACTACCCCGACGATCAGCCGCACCCCAGTGCGCTCTTCCTGGGGGGTGTGGAGCCCGAGGCCCTGCACGTCGTGGTGGCAATGGACGCCGTTGCCGACTGGGCCTACATCATCACTGCGTACCGCCCTGACCCACGGAAGTTCGGGGACGACCTCAGGACGAGGAGGGAACAGGAATGACTTCAGACCAGGGCAGCCGATGCCCACTGTGCGGTGGCGTAAAGG
This sequence comes from Armatimonadota bacterium, assembly GCA_016869045.1. Taxonomy (GTDB): domain Bacteria; phylum Armatimonadota; class Zipacnadia; order Zipacnadales; family VGFC01; genus VGFC01. Next base: position 2,846 of record VGFC01000288.1, on the reverse strand, counting down.
CCCCGGGCATGACCACGTACACGGTTGACCTCGGGTCAGGTGTCATCGTCATCCGTGACGTGCCGGCTATGGTGTGTGAGCGCTGCGGCGAGGAGTGGATCGGGGCGGACACGGCGCGGACGCTGGAAGGCCTGGTAGAGGCGGCTCGCCGGAGCAAGCGCCAGGTCGAGGTGGTCGCCTTCGAGGCGGCCGTGACGGCGGCGTAGGGTTCGGGTCATTGTGGGCTGCTATCGGTCACACGCGCCGAGCCTCGGTTCCGTCCCCGCTCTGAGCCGCCGGATGTTGTTCTTATGCCGCGCGAGGACGAGGGCACACAGGAGGAGCGACAGCAGCCCATACGCCACCGACGGGCGGCCGGCGAGGGTCACGACCGGCACCGCGACGATGGCGGCCATGGTCGCAGGGGAGATGCACCACCAGCGTCCCGTCAGCAGCTTCGGCAACAGCAGGCCGGCGCCCCACACGCCTAGCGGGATGACGGCAACCGGCCACGGCAGCTCGCCGAGCACTACCAGCGCCGTCAGCACCCCCAGGCTGCTCGCGACGCTCTTGCCCTCCGAGAACCGGCGCTCCTTCAGGTAGAACCACACGGAGTACGCATGCCCCAGCAGCACGGCCAGCGCCGTCCCTGCGACGAGCCACGCCTGATCCATCACCGCGCCGGCGACGAGCACCACGAGCATCGCCTTGCCGATGTCCGCGAGGAGTGTGAGGACGCCGAGCTTCACGCCACCGACGCGGAAGACGTTGATCGCGCCGACGTTGTGCGACCCATACTCCCGCACATCGAGCCCCCGGAACACGCGCACCAGCACGTAGCCGGACGGGATCGAGCCGACGACATAGGCCCCAAGCAGCAGCAGCCCGCCCTCCACCATCTCCGTCACCCCGCCTGCGACAGCGTTCCCCGCAGAGCCGCCGTGTGCGCGTAGCGCCGTTCCACGGCTCTGATCTTGTCTAGCTTACGCGCAGAGTCACCGTTTCGGAACTCCGCACGGAGCCACGCCTCGATGATCTGCGTCGCAAGCTCGTACGGCACGACCTCTGCGCCCAGGCAGATGATCTGGGCGTTGCTGCTGGTTCGAGCGGCCTCGGCCAGGCGGACGCTCGTCACGGGCGCCGCGAAGATGCCCGGCACCTTGTTCGCCGCGATGGCCATGCCCAGGCCCGTGCCGCAGACAAGCACCGCGCCATCCACGAACCGGTCGTGCACCACCTCGGCCACGGGGATCGCGATGTCGGGGTAGTCTACGGGCTCGGCGGAGAAGGTCCCCAGGTCACAGATCACGAGGCCCCGGCTTCTCAGCCAGCCACGGAGCCGCTCCTTCAGCGCGAAGCCTCGATGGTCGCTCCCGATCGCCAGCATGGGCTGTCGTCCCCCTCGTTGCGTGCGGCCATGGGCGAGCATACGATTGTGTTGATAAAGGCATTGTCGGGATTGGTATCCCGACCTACGAGCCACGTAGAGCGCGTAGGAGAGGGTTCTTCCTTTGACGGGGCCCTTTCTCAACACAATCATACCCCGCCCCATGCCGCATACCGTGGGACCGACGGCCCCAAGATCAGGGAGGGGCGGTCCCGGTTCGTCGGGACCGTCAGGCGATCATGCGGGATCGGCTAGGCCATGCTTGGCGGCGAGGAGGGCGGCTTCGGTGCGGTCGTTGACGTGGAGCTTCGCGAGGATGGCGGAGACGTGGTTCTTGACGGTCTTCTCGCTGAGGTAGAGCGTCGCGGCGATGTCGCGGTTCCTCATCCCCTTCCCGAGCAGCTCGAGGATCTCCATCTCCCGGCGGGTCAAGTCGGCGAACACTTCCTTGGCGGCGGCGCGAAGACGGCTGATGCGCGCGAACTCGCCCATCACTCGGCTTACGAGCGAGGGGCCCAGGAAGCCCTCGCCCGCGGCGGCCGCGCGGATCGCCGCCAGCACCTCCTCAGGGGGCGCGTCCTTCAGCACGTACCCCTTCGCCCCCGCCTTGACCGCCTCGAACAGACTGTCGTCATCGTCGAGCACCGTGAGCATCACCACCGCGCACTCGGGGAGTGCCTGCGCAATCTGGCGCGTCGCCTCGATGCCGTCCAGCTTGGGCATGTTGATGTCCATTAGCACGACATCGGGCTGCTGGGCGCGCGCCGCCACGACTGCCGCCTCCCCATTCGGGGCCTGCCCCACGACCTCGATGTCGGCCTCTGCACCGAGCATCTGCGCGAGCGCATGGCGGAGGAGCGTTTCATCCTCAGCGATCAGCAGTCGGATCTTTGTCATACCCTTTGCTCTCCTCGCGCGCGGCCGTGAACGGCGCGCGGAACGTCACGGTCGTCCCGCCTCCCGGTGCACTGGTGACCGTCAGTCCACCGTCTGCGGAGGCGGCGCGCTCCTGCATGCCGGCCAGGCCGAAGCCCCCTTCGGCGCGCGGTTCCGAGGCATCGAAGCCTGCGCCATTGTCGGCGACCACGCACTCGAGAGAGTCCTCCCCGAAGGTGACTCGCACCTCCACCCGGTCGGCACTCGCATACTTCTCGGCGTTGGTCAGGGCTTCCTGGATGATCCGGAACGCGGCCTGCTCGACGTCCGGAGGCAACCGCCGCAGCGTGCCCTCCACCTGCAGCTCGACGTCCGCGCCCGCCCGCTCACCGAACATGGTCAGGTGATCCTGCAGCGCACCGACGAAGCCCTGCTGCTCCACGACCGGCGAGCGCAGCCGGCGGACGAGATACCGCAGCTCGTCGCTAGCTTGCCTTACCGTCAGCGCCTGGTCGATGGCCATGCGCGCGGCCTTGTCGGGCTCGCGGTCCACGAACGTCCTCGCGAGGTTCAGCCTCGCCGCGATGCGCACGAGGTAGTGCTG
>VGFC01000287.1 GCA_016869045.1 Armatimonadota bacterium | reverse complement strand
CACATCGCGACCTACTACGAGCAGGCCGCCTTCCTCGACAGGCAGTTCGGCCGGCTCGCGAGCGCCCTCAAACGCGCCGGCGTCTGGGACAACACCCTCGTCCTGTTCACCGCCGATCACGGCCTCTCGCTCAACGACCACTACCAGTGGCGCCACGGCCCGTTCCTCTTCGACCAGGTCGTCAACGTCCCGATGGTCTGGCGCCTCCCGGGCCTCGCGCAGCCGAGCGTCACCGACGAACTCGTCGAGAGCATCGACATCCTGCCGACAGTCCTCGACGTCTGCGGCATCGATGCACCTCCCGGCGTGCAGGGGCGTTCGCTCGTGCCGCTGATCCGCGGGGAAGAGGGCGCGCAGGGCAAGGACTCCGTGCTCTTGCAGGAGCGCCAGGCCCCCGATCTCGCCGCGCGCGGCCTGGACCCCGCCACCATCCACCAGGTCGCGGTCCGCACCGCCGACTGGAAGCTGATCCACTACCTCGACTACCCGCATGGCGAGCTGTACGACCTGCGCAACGATCCCGGTGAGTTCGAGAATCTGTGGGCCGACCCCGCGCACCTACCTCAGCGCCGCGAGCTGGAGGCCCTCCTCATGGACCGCCTCGCCGGCGCGCACGATCCCTTGCCCACCCGCCCCTACGACTGGTAACAACGGGGTCACGTCTTTAAATTTTAATCTTGGCGCCCGCACCGGAAGCCCTGCAAGCGATGACCGAGTACGAGGCCGAGATCCGCCACCTCCGCTCCGACGATGTTGACCGCGTCCTCCGCTTCTTCGCCGCCCTCGGTCCCGAGAGCCGCACCACCTTCGCGCCCCACGCGTTCGACGCGGAAAACGCCGCGCGCATCTGCCGGACCTCCGACGGCATCGACAACGTGCGGCTGGTGGCGGTGGAGGACGGCGAGATCGTGGGCTACTGCTACTTCGAGAGCCGCGATCTGCCGTACCCGACGGTGGGCCTGGGCATCGCGGATCACGCCCAGAACCGGGGTCTCGGGCACCGACTGATGACAGCCCTCATCGCCGAGGCGCGGCGGCTGGGGAAACCGGGCCTCGACCTCACGGTCTGGAAGACCAACCCTCGGGCCCAGCGCGTCTACACGGCAGCGGGCTTCCGGTTCACCGGGGAGACGCCCAACCGCGTCGAGTTCACGATGCACCTGGACCTCAGCGAGCCAGCCGACGCCTGATCAGCGCCGCGACCCGCTCCACCTGCCGCTCGTCCAGCGCATCCGTGACCACCACCTCCGCGTGCTTCCGCGATGGCTCCACATGCTTCGCGTGCATCGGCCGCACGGTGGCCTCGTACTGCGCCAGCACCGACCGCAGCGTCCGCCCGCGAGCCGGCCCGACATCCCGCCGAATGCGTCTCGCGAGCCTCAGATCGGCCGGCGCATCCACAAAGACCCTCACCTCGAGTAGCTCCCGCACCGACGGCGCCGCCAGCAGCAGCATCCCCTCCACGATGACCACTTCCGCCGGGCGCACCCGCTGCGTCCCGGCCAGCCGCGCATGGGTCCGAAAGCAGTACCGGGGTGCCTCGATGCTCCGACCCTCGCGCAGCGCCATCGCGTCGCGCGCGAATCGCCGGTTGTCCAGCGCTGCGGGCGCATCGAAGTTGAGCGTTGCCCGCTGCGCGATCGGCAGCCGGCTCTGGTCGCGATAGTAGTCGTCGTGGTGCAGCAGGGAGACGCCCACCCCCTTCAGCAGCCGCCTCAGCGACCGCACGAGGGTCGTCTTCCCGCTGCCCGAACCACCCGCGATCCCGACGATCAGACTCGCCGCTCGGCCCATGCTCCTCCCCTCACCCCGGTCGTTAGGAGGACAGGCATTCCTGCCTGTCCGTCCTGCCCTCCTTCACGCTCCTTACCCCCGAGTCCTCGCCCCAGACTGTGCCGCGGGCCTTCGAAGCCGTAGGAGGACAGGCATTCCTGCCTGTCCGCCGTGACCTCCTTCGCGCTCCTTGCCGCCGAACCCTCGTCGAGGAGTATGCCCAGAGGCCCACCGCCAAACAGGAATCTGCGATTCCTGTCCGAGCCGTTCCGGTGTAGGGGCGCGATTCATCGCGCCCGCCCATGTAGGGGCGCCATTCATGGCGCCCGAGAATCGACATCGCGGACTCCCATACAGGAGAACCTCGCGGCCCTGCGGAACGTTATGGGCAGTGTGCGCGCCTCGCGCGCACCGTCAATCGGAGAGTTCACCCCATGCAGGTTCTGGCATCGGTAGGCGCGCTGGCGCTGCTTGTGGCGGCGCCCGGCGCGGCTGAGGCTCCGCAGCCCGCTTCTCCCGAAGTTCAGCAGCTCCTGGACCAGGCTCTGGCCTTGGCCCAGTCCGTGCCGGATCGGGCCGAGCGCGCTGACGCCGTCGGTCGCGTCGCCGGCGAGATCGCCCGCTACGATCCGAAGCGCGCGCTGCAGGAGCTGAAGAAGGACTTCGAGACCCACGAGGCGTCCTCGGCGATGGCCCGGGCGGCCGAAGTTCTCGCCCGCGACAACCGCCTCCTCGGCCTCGCGACGCTGCTGCGGGTCAAGGAGATCTCGACCCTGATGGTCGCGCTGTCGCGCATCGTCGCGATGGAGATCATCAGCGACTACGACGAGGCGCGCAAGATCGTCGATCACGTCGAGCCGATCACCGTCCAGCGGATGGTCGAGCGCGAGGTCACGCGCGTGGTCTGGGCGGACGTGCCCGGCGACCGCGCCACCGCCGTGGACGCCGCCCTCCGGTGGGCGCAGGGGGTCGCGGACCCGGTCACGCGGGACGAGTCTCTCGCCTTCGCGGCCGAGGGCGCGGCCACGCTTGACGTGACGCGGGCGCAGAGCATCGCCGATGGCATCCGGGATGTCGAGCCTCGGGACCTCGCCTTGCGCCTGATCGTCCAGCAGGTGGCCGCCTCCGACGTGGACGCGGCACAGGCGCTGATGGGGCGCATCCAGACGCCGCTTCAGCGCGGTCTGGCCGGCGCGGAAGTGGTGGGGGGTCTCGCGAAGGCGGGCCGCACTCGGGAGGCGCTGGCCCTGGTCACGGCCGTGCGGACTTCGGTGGCAGAGGATCTCGAGAGCCCGCTCGACCAAGCCCTCATCCGCGAGCGGTTGGCCCTGGCGATTGCCGATCTGGACCCGCCCGCCGCGTTGAGCATCGTCAGCGAGCTCTGGCCTCCGGCGAAGCGCTATGCCGTGCAGTGTCGCGCCGCCCGCAGCGTGGCGGCGCGCGATCCGAAGCTGGCGAAGGACCTCCTCCGGGACGCCCTGATCGAGGTCAAGCGGATCGACGCGCCGCTCTTCCAGCGCGAAATCGTCGCCGAGGCTCTGGCCTCCGCTGCCCTGGTAGCGCCTGAGCAGTTGAACTCGATGACCCAGGACCGCCCCGAACTCGTGCAGCAGGCGTTGCCGGACGCGGTGCGGTCTCTGTTGCTTACCGACCCGGAGGCGGCGGTCAAGCTGACGGACCGGATCGCGGATGCGCACGTCGCCCAACAGGCCCGGGCGGGGATCGTCTGCGCGGTCGCGTCCAGCCACCCGGACCTCGCGCGCCGCGTGGCTGACGAGCTGCAGCTGCCCGGCCCGAAGAGCGCCGCGCTCGTCGCCTTGGCCCAGGCCGCCTCCGCCGGCTGACAACGGCCCATGTAGGGGCGCGATTCATCGCGCCCGCCATGTAGGGGCGTGATTCATCACGCCCCAATCCTGATGACGCTATCCACCGCGCTCGTCACGGCCTGCGTTGACTGACGGAGGATCATTCTGCTATACTGCGGCGTCTGGTGATGCACGGACCCGCCACTTCGTGGCGCCGGGCCCTCATGTCGGGCAAGCACTCCATGCGCCAGGTTTGACCCGCTGTTGTGGGAGGGGCTTCAGCCCCGACCGTTCGGGGCCGGGCGGGCGCCACTGTCGTCGGGCCGTAGGAGCGGCTTCAGCCGCGATGCCTTCAGGAACCACCAGCACGAGACGGCCGTTACCCTCAACGTTGTGACAGGCTGCAGAGAGGCGATCCGCGATGATTGAGGTCGAAGGGCTTACGAAGTACTTTGGCGTCTACCCGGCTATCCGGGAGGTGAGCTTCCGCGTCGAGGAAGGCGAGGTCGTGGCCTTCCTGGGCCCCAACGGGGCGGGGAAGACCACGACGATGCGGATTCTCACCAGCTTCACGGCGCCCACCTCCGGGAAGGCGTCGATTGCCGGCTACGATGTGTGGGACGACTCCCTCAACTCCCGCCGGCACATCGGCTACCTCCCGGAGATCTCCCCGCTGTACACCGAACTCAGCGTCCGCCAGCAGCTGATGTTCGGCGCCCGCCTGTGCGATTACCCCGAGGACAAGCTCGCGGGCCGCGTGGATGACGTGATAGACCTGTGCGGCCTGGCGGAGCGCGCCGATGCGCTCATTCACAAGCTGTCCAAGGGTTACCGCCAGCGCGTCGGCCTCGCTCTGGCGATTGTCCACGACCCGCCCGTGGTGATCCTCGACGAGCCGACGATCGGTCTGGACCCCAAGCAGGTGGTGGAGACCCGCAAGCTGATCAAGCAGCTCGGGAAAGAGCATACCGTCATGCTCTCCACCCACATCCTGCCTGAGGCCCAGACCATCGCCGAGCGCGTCATTATCATCAACGAGGGGTCCATCGTCGCCGAGGACACGCCCGACAACCTCACCGCCCAGATCCGCCGCGCGCGCACGCTCCATCTGCGCGTCAAGGACACCAGCCCCACCGTCGCCGGCCGCCTGCGCGACATGGCCGGGATCAGCGGCGTGCGGCGGACGGCCGAGATGGGCGACGGGGCCTGCTATGAGATCGAGACTCCCGTGGACGGACGCGACATCCGCGCGGAGATCGCGTCCTTCGTCGTGAACAACAACTGGGGCCTGTTGGAGATGACCACCATTGAGATGACGCTGGAAGATGTCTTCCTCCGTCTGACCACTGAAGAGGAGGGAGCCGCTTGATGAAAGCGATGGTAGAGGTCCTTTTCAAGCAAGGCTTCGTTGCCTGGATCGTCCTGGCAGCGGGCATCGTGCCTCTGATCCGCTACCTGTTCTCCACCCAGGCCGAGGGAGCACGCCGGGCCGCCCGGATCGCGAGCCTGGTGCTCATCGCGATCGGTCTGGGCTACGTCGGGTACTACCTCTGGTTCGCCCACCGGGGCGCTGAGCCGCCCTGGAATCCTGCCTGCCTGGCCAATCTGGCCTTCGCCGCGATGGTGCTGGGCGCCGTCGCCGCCTATGCGCTCTGGCTGCCGCGCTGCTGGCACGTCACCGTGAAGGAGCTGCGCACCTACTTCGCCTCCCCCATTGCCTACTCGGTGATGATGGCGGTCTTTGGCATCAGCAACTTCATCTTCTGGTTGACGCTCAAAGACCTGCAGGGGGGCCGGCAGGGCGAGAACATCGCCATGACGACGATGACCACCTGCTTCCTCCTGGTGCTCATCTCGCCGCTGCTGACGATGCGCCTGCTGGCCGAGGAGAAGCGCTCGGGCACCTATGAGATCTTCATGACCCGGCCGGTTCACGATCTGCAGGTCGTGGTCGGCAAGTTCTGGGGCGCGATGGGGGTCATGCTGGTCATGATCGCCGTCCTCTTCATCCAGCCCTTGCTCGCGGAACTGGGCGGCAACCCGGACTGGGGCCCGATCTGGAGCGCCCACGTCGGCCTGATCGGCTGGTCGGCGGCCTTCGTCGCCATCGGCGTCTTCACGTCCGCCCTCACCTCCAGCCAGATCGCCGCCGCCGCGATGTCCTGGTTCATGATGATCGTCCTGTGGCTGCTGTCGGCGCTGCGTTCCGTTGACCCGGGGAGGCCGATCTCCAAGGTCGGCGAGTACCTCTCGATCAGCGGCGTGATGGAGGAGTTCGCGCGCGGCACCATCGACACAACGCGCCTGATCTACCTGGCGTCCGTGACCGTCTTCTTCCTGTTCGCAGCCTGGATGACGCTATTCGCAACCCGCTCCCGCTAGGGACAGGCGCTCGGTGGCGACCTAACCGGTGTTGGCCATGCCCGGGGAAACCCGGCATCGCCGAGTCGTCGTAGGGGCAGAGCGTGCTCTGCCCACGCCGTAGCCGTCAACCCGAAACTCGAAACCCGAAACCCGAAACCCTCAACGTCGCGGTGGGTGAACAACAATGACTGACGACAAAGACCGTGACCTCGGTACGGACGAGTCCCCCGAGGACGAGCCCGAAGAGACGCCCGAGGAGAAGCCCAGGCGCAAGGGCAAGCGCGATGCTGCGCCCGTGGAGCGCAAGAGCCGGCGCGAGCTGCGCGCGGAGCGCCAGGCCGAGGCCCGCCAGCGCATCCACGACCCGCGCGCCATTGCGGCGCTGGGCGAGGAGCGCCCGCTGCTCGAGCAGCTCGGCATCCCGGCCTTCTTCGCCGGCCTTGGTACGCTCCTTGTCGGCATCGGCTGGGCGATCATCCTCCAGGCGCTCAAGCGCCCCGGCCCGATCGTCTGCCTGACGCTCGGCGTCATCCTGCTCGCCTACGGCGTCTTGTTCGGCCTGCGCACGGTGGCCCGGCAGATGCACGGGCGCGGCTTCCTCGTTGTGCTCGTGGCCATTGCGCTCACCTTCGCCGTGCTGCTGATGCTCGTGGGCGTGAATGCGCTCTTCCTGACACGGACCGTTCGCATCGACAAGACCCAGAGCCGCTACCTCAGCCTCTCGGCTCAGTCCCGTGACGTCGTCAGGAAGATCACGCAGGACGTGAACATCTACGTCGTCATCCAGCGCAACGCCCTGCAGTTCACCTCCTACAATCTCGATCAGGTGCGGCGTCTCCTGCACGAGTATGAGGTCGTCAGCGACCACATCAAGTGGGAGATCGTGGACATCTACCGCGATCCTGAGCGCGCACAGGAGCTGGGGGTCACCTTCCCCGGCAAGGCCCTCCTCAAGAGCGGCGACAAGCGCGAGGAAGTCACCCTCAGCAACGACAATGAGCAGAACCTCACCAGCGCCATCCTGCGCGTGACCAAGCCGGAGAAGGAAGCCGTCTACTACCTCACCGGGCACGGCGAGTTGAAGCTCGAGGAGTTCGGCAGCGACCGCATGGGCTGCTCGGCTCTGCGCAAGGCGCTGACGAACGTTCAGCTCGACGTCAAGGAGCTGGCGCTCAAGCAGAGCAACGAGGGCGCCAAGCCGCCGATCAATGTCGAGGTCAAGGGCCTGGAGAAGGACACGGGTAAGGCGGCTCTGGAGAACATCCCTCCCGAGGCCAAGGCCGTGATGGTCCTGGGGCCCAAGACTCCTCTGGCCAAGAGCGAGATGGACGCCCTTAGCCGCTACCTGGATCAGAAGCAGGGCGGACTGTTCATCGCTCTCGCCTATGAGCCCGGCGCGCCGGACTTCCACGAGATCCTGGGCAAGTACAACGTGACCGTTGAGCCGGGGATCGCGGTTGACCCCTACAAGCGTACAGACCGGATGGGGACGCCGCTCATCGAGACCCCGCAGGGCCATGACGTGTTGAACAACATCACGGTCCTTGAGACCCCGGCCTGCCGCGTCTTCCAGATCCCCGAGACGCCGCCCCAGGAGAACCCCTACGGCGGCCCGCCTCCGAAGCAGGACGCCATCTCGCTGCTCAAGACCAGCGGTGAGGGGCTCGTGGCGCAGGTGAAGCCGGCGCCGCAGGGGAAGGGCCTCACCATCGCGGTGGACCCAAACAGCCCACGCAGCGAGCGTACGCTGGCGGTGCTCATCGACACGAAGAAGGAGAAGCCGCCGACGCCGCCGGGCATGCCCGAGATGCCCGAGCCCGAGGAGCCGGGCCCCGGCAATCGCATCGTGGTGGTCGGGAGCTACCTGATGCTCACCGACCAGCTCCAGCCGCAGCTGCCCGTGGCCGGAGTGAACACTGACTTCGTGGCGCAGGCCGTGAGCTGGCTGGCCGGCGGGCAGGCGATCTCGATCCCGGAGCGGAAACCTCCCACCGTCACAATCGGCTTCAAGCCGATCACGAGGAAACTGGTCGGGCTCGTCCTCGTGGGGTTCATCCCGCTGGGCACGATCGTCATCGGTGTCGTCGTCTGGTGGCGCCGTCGCTAGTCGGGGACTGTCGAAGTCCTGAGTTGTTAGGGACTGTCCAAGTCCTGATCCCGCCTCAGCGGGATCAGGACGCATGGACTGTCCCCTGTTGCCTTAGCCTCTCACCCGCCAAACGTAGGAGGACAGGCATTCTTGCCTGTCCCCACACTCGCATACGCCCGCGAAGCACGCCAGCGGAGGTGACCGGAGATGAAGACTCTGAAGCGAAATGGCATCGCGGCGGCCGTCATCGCGGCCCTCGGCATCCTGGCCGGCATCTGGGTGCTGACCAGGGACGTTGAGTTCGTGAGGAACGAGAAGGGCGAGCGCGACTGGGGCAACATCCAGGAGCGCGAACAGGACAAAGACCAGCTGTTCAAGTTCCTGGGCCACGACGTCAGCAACATCGACATCACCGTCCGCGAGGTGGACTACACCTACATCACCGACGCGGAGAAGAAGAAGGCGGAGCAGGCCGCGACCTCCCCGCCGGAGACCAAGACCGGCGAGGCGAAGACCGGCACGCCGGAGGCCAAGCAGCCCACCGCTGAGCCCCTCGCCGTCCCGGAGTCCCAGCAGAACGTGAAGGAGCGCAAGCTCGGGCTGGCCCGCGTGGACGGCAAGTGGACGCTGACAGCTCCCATCCACGGCAAGGCCGACCAGGGCAGCGCCGATGGGCTGGCGACCGCCATCGCCGAGCTACGGGTAAAGGGGACCGTACCCGACGTTACCCCTCTTGACCCCAAGTACGGCCTGAACAACCCTAGCGTCATCGCCCAGGTGTCGCTGAACAAGGGCCGCCAGATCACCCTTCTCATCGGCCGCGACACGCCCGTCGGCTCGGACGTCTACCTCATGATCGAGGGCCGCCGCACGCTCTACTACGCCTCCAGCTCCGTGAAGACCTCGCTCATCAAGGAGCCCAAAGACCTCCGCGACAAGAAGGTCGCGCAGTTCGAGACCGAAGACGTCAAGGCCCTCGTCCTGGACGCCGACGGCAGCCGCCTCGTCTGCGAGCAGACCGGCAAGAAGAAGGAGCGCGAATGGTGGCTCACCAAGCCCGCCGAAGCGCGCGCCGACAACACGACCGTGGAGGACGTGCTCAGCGCCGTCAAGAACCTCGAGGCCAAGGACTTCGTCGATGACGTGAAGTCCCTCGGCGCCTACGGGCTCGACAAGCCGACCGTCGTCGTCCGCCTCGACTTCGGCAAGGACGAAGACGACGTCGTCGTCAAGCTCGGCAAGCACACCCAACACGCCGTCGCGGACACGACTTCCTCCTCGACGAGCACCCCGAAGGACATGATCTACTGCATGACCGACGGGCGGGACGAGATCTTCCTCGTCGAGGCCGACATCGAGGGCAAGCTCAAGAAGAAGCCCATCGACCTCCGCGACACCGACATCGTGGACTACGAGACCAACAAGGTCGATAAGATCACGATTGAGCGCAAGGGGCAGAAGACCATCGAGTTGGTCAAGGCCGATGGGAAGTGGAGCATCCAGAAGCCGGAGTTCGCCAACGCCGACTTCTCCAAGGTGGACAATCTCCTCTGGGACGTCAAGGACCTGAAGGCGTCCGAATTCCTGGACGACAAGCCGATCAGCCCAACCGTCTCGGGCTTGGACAGCCCCGAGATCAAGGTGACGCTCTCCGTCGAGGGCCAGAAGACGCCGATCGAGGTGAAGTTCGGCTACCAGGACAAGACCGGGCGCTACTACTGCCAGACCAGCACGCTCAGCGCGCCCGTCCTCGTGGACAACTCCTCCCCGTCGAAGATTCCGACGAGCCTCGACGCCCTCAAGGAGCAGAAGGCGGAGACCCCGCCGAGCACCATGCCGTCCGTGACACCCAAGGCCACCACGACACCACCGACCGGCGCGACGCCACCTGCGCCGCCGGCGCCGACGAAGGAGACGAAGTAGCCTCGCCGGCCCGTTGGACCAAACTCACCGCGCCGGGAGCCTCGTCGCTCCCGGCGCAGTTGTTGGTGGCACGCGCGGCTCGCGCGTGATCGCGCCGTTCGACCCCGGAAGGTGCCTCCGCCTCA
>VGFC01000286.1 GCA_016869045.1 Armatimonadota bacterium | reverse complement strand
GGAGCTGCCCCCCAACCTCTGGCCCGACCTCGAGCGGATCGTTGACGACCTGCACCGCCGCGGTATCGCCCACGCCGACCTCAAGACGCTGGAGAACATCCTCATCGACGAGAGCGGCGCCGTCCACATCGTGGACTTCAACTCCGCCGTCAGGCGCCGCGGGCCCCTCTTGGGCTTCGTCTTCCGGCACGTGAGCGCCGACGACCGACGCGCGATCATCAAGGCCAAGCTCGAGCTGCAGCCCGATCTCGTGACCCCCGAGGAGGAGGCCTTCCTGAACGAACGCTCCTGGATCGAGCACGCGTTTCGGCGTGCACGGCGCCCCATCAGGCGGTTCGCCAAGTGGCTGGGCGGGAAGCCCGCCGAGCCCGGCCCGGGCCGCCCGTCCGTGCAGCGTCGGAAGGAGCGGGAAGCCGCCCTTCGCCAAGAGCCCCCCGGCTGACGCCCCGCCTTCGCCACTAGCCGAGGTTGCCGGAACTGCGACCACGCAGAGTTGTTCGTAGCCGGTGACCTCGCACCCAACCTGCTTGCGCGGGCCCAGCCCCGCGGATTGCGGCCGATTCGCCCCCACGTGGTTGGTCGGCGGCAGGGACGAAGAACTGATGAAGCGACTGACGCACGCGAGCCGGTGGCTCGTACTCGCGACCCTCTGCGCGGAGCTGTCCTGCCCCACCATCCACGGCCAGGACGCCCAGTCGGCCCCCGCGACCGACCCCCGGGCGGACGAAGCCATCGCTGCGCCGCCGGCGTTCAGCAGGTGGTTCTCCCAGACATGCTGGGACGAGGCGTATGCCGTTGAGCGTGCGGCCGGCTACGACAAGCTGAAGGTCGCCGAGGCCATCGAGGCGTGGAAGATCTACGTCGCCCTGTACCCACAGGCCGGGATGGCGAACGAGGCGGCCTGGCACATCACGAGTCTCACCCCGCGCTACAACGACACCCCGAAGACGATCGCGGCCTATGAGAGCTACATCCGGGACTTTCCGGATGGCGATTACGCCCCGGATGCGCTCTGGAACCTGACCTACCAGTACGTCCGCATCCCGGACTGGGACGCCGTCCTCGCCAAGTACGACGAGTTCCTGCGGCGCTACCCGAAGAGCTCCTACGGTGATGTCGCCCTCAACGGCCTCGCCAGTCGCGCGAACACGCTCGAGAACTACGACCTCGCTCTGAACCTCTATAATCAGCTTCTGGAGCGCTACCCGACCAGCGACTACTGCGACGATGCCGTCAGCGCGATCGGCAACATCTACGTCGATCTCGTGAAGCCCGACGAGGCCACCCGGGCCTTCCTCCATCTCGCCAACGAGTACCCGTACAGCAGTCTCGTGGAGTCGGGGATCGAGCAGCTCATCGTGCTGTACTACCAGACCGGCGACCCGATGGCCGCGGTCGAGATGGGGCGCAAGTTCCTCGAGGCCTTTCCACACAGCTACTACACGAAGTACGTGCGCATGTACATGTACTACGCGGTTCGGCGCGCGAGGGTCGCGATCCCCGGCTTCGACCTCGAGATGCCCAACCTCTACAACGACGACGAGCTGGACGAGTACGACCTCTTCCGCAAGGAGCACGACGCGGCGTACGAGGCGGCGGCGAGCGCAGCGAAGATGCAGAACTACGCCGAAGCGGTCCGGCTCTACGACGAGTTCCTGGCGGAGTACCCCAACTCCGACAAGACGGATGATGCCCTCTATGCCATCGGCCAGGCCTTCGACTCGCTGGAGACCTACGCGGTCGCCGCTGGTAAGGCCAAGACCCCGGAGCAGCTCGGCCAGGTCGCGGCCGACTGGCAGTCCGTGACCGGAGGATTCGAGCAGGCGGTGGCGGGGGGCGACCACCCCGTGCGCAGCGCGATCGAGGCGTACATCGTCCTGTCCCAGTCGATGCCGGGCAGCAACTACCGCGATGATGCTCTATACCTTGTCGGGGCGGACTACGAGAAGCTGGAGGACTGGGTCTCGGCGTGCAAGGCTTACCTGGACCTCATTACCATCTACCCCGTCAGCGCGTACGCCAACAGCGCCGTGAGCCGGCTGGATGCGCTGTACCCGAAGCTCCCGCTGAACGGGGACCGCGCCGCGGTCATGGCGACCGTAATGAACGCGTACCCACAGCATAGCCTGGCCGATGACTACCTGTACAAGCTCGCCGTGCAGGCGCTGCTGGATGGCAACGTCTCCGGCGCCCGCGACCTGTTCGCCCGCTACACGGCCGACTACCCGAATCGCTCGCAGGCGGCCGACGCCCTCTTCTGGCAGGGCCGCTGCGAGCAGCTCCTCGGCAACCCCCTGCGCGCGCAGCGGCTGTATGCCCAGCTTGCCGCGAGCTTCCTGCAGAGCGGGCTGGCGGATGATGGCTACGTCGAGTACGGCTACATACGCCGAGGAGAGGATGCGAGGGTCGTGCAGGCGGGCGTGGAGGCGCTCAATCGTGCGGCTCAGGTTGTGGGCAAGCCCCTCGTGGGCTACGACGCGATCGCGCGCGACCACATCCTCCTGATGGCGCCCTCCGACAAGGTGATCGACGTCCGCGCCTACAACCTCCCGGACCACCTCGAGGAGGCCTACGGCCGTCTGGCGCAGTTCATGGGCGGCGCTCCGGCGGATGGCGCGCGCATCGAGATCGTCATCGACGACTCGGTCAACTCCCTCACACCGGGCAACCCGATCCGCATTCCGCCGAGACTTCTCGGGCCGCCTCCAGCCTGGCGCCACTGGTTCGAGGCCGTCGCGCTGGCCTTCGTGAACGACCCGGCCATCGCGCCCGTCACGAACGCCATTCCCGGCCTTGCGCCCGGCGCGGCCCGGTTCGCTTCGGTGCAGTTGGAGGACATGCTCTTCGCCGACCTTGGCGAGATGAACGTCGGCGCCACCAACCTGTCCAACCATCTGCGGGACCTCAACGCCACGAAGGACGCCGCAACTGCGGCGCTCAAGCAGCACGTCCAGAACAAGGGCACAGCCGACAAGATCGACGTGAGCATCGGTCTGGGGATGATGTGGGACGCCTCCGTGCGCCTGGCGGCGGTGCCCGGGGAGCTGATCGACTGGACGCCGCTGACGACGCTCTTCCCGGCGGCACGGAAGGTGCCCCCCGAGGTGGCGAAGCAGGCCGAGTCCCTGGAGCAGAAGGCCGCCCTGGCCGCCTACTGGATCAACACGGGGTTGGGGCAAGATCAGACGGCGGTGCTCAAGAGCTGGGGCTTTCCGCTGACACCGGAGGAACTGGCGAAGGTCAAGGCGGCGGTCGAAGCCGCAGCGCCGCCGGCCGAGGGTCAGCCTCCCAAGGCCGGTTGAGCCGGGAACGCGCCTACGTGCTCGCCGCCTGGATGAAGGCCGTCAGCTTCTTCTCATTCGGGGCGCGGCCGGACGCGATGATCGTGTTGTCCACGATCACCGTGGGTGACATGACAATCCCGTAGGCGGCAGCCTCCGGGTCGGTGGTCTTCAGGACCCGGACCTCAATCTCGGGGAACCGCTCGGTCACCCGCCCCAGAATCGCCTTGGCCTCCCGGCACTTGCTGCACTCCACCTCAGCCGTCACCAAGACGATGTTCACGACGCGCCTCCGCTCTTCCCGGCCTTCGCTGCCGAGGAGGGCGGGCCCGACTTGGGGGAACCATGGCCCGGGCTGCCGATCTTGGACGGCGGCAGTTTGTGGTTGGCCGGCGTACCGTACTCTTCCCGGAACACGACGTCCAGGGCGCTCAGGAACTCCCGGTCACCCCAGCGGTCGCCAATGTTGCTGGTGGTGTCCACTGTCCTCTTACTGCCGTCGTCGCCGCGAACCTCGAATTCCTGCTCCCCGTTGATGGCGACGCCGGAGCAGTGCATCCCGGATTCCGTCTGGAGTTCCCCGCCCTTCGCACTGTCGAAGTCGATGAACAGAACCTGGACCTTGCCCTTGTTGGCCTGCCACACGCGATAGGCGAAGTCCGCGGTCTCGTTACCGCAGCTCGAATGGCCGGGGAAGTAGACCTCGATCTTCACTTTGGCGGAGGGGTCACCCGCCCGGCCGATGCCGTCCTTGAGCTGCACCGGGAGGCTGCCCAGCGACGCCTGGGGCATCGCCGGCCCCTTGCTCTGTGCGGGGGGCGGGGGCGGCGGACCGGTCGGTGCCTGCCAGCCGGGGCCGGGGGCCAGCAGACAGACGGCAACCACAAGGCCCAAGGCGCCGGCTACGCCCAGCAGCTGCCATTTGCGGTTCGGTCGTCCCATTCTGCGCTCACCGTCCAGTCAGGCTCAGTGGAGCAGCCGTCCCAGAATCTCCCAGAGGGGGAACGGGTCGGGCCTCCCCGTGGTACACGGGCAGACATACTGGCCGATGTACACGCGGAAGACCTGCCCGATCACCGCCGCCAGTACCGTGATCATCACGACGTACACGAGCGTTTTCCTGGTGCCCACCGCCCGTCCGAGCAGGATCATGCCCGGGAGGCTCAGGCCCGGTCCGGTCAGCAGGACGATCAGCCCCAGATGGGCGGGCATGTCGTTCAGCTTCAGGAACGCCTTGACGAACGCGATCTCCGAGAGCATCGGGAAGTACATGATCGACCCGAAGGCTGACGCCAGAAAGGCCGATTGCCACCGATCCCCCCCCTGGCTGGTCAGTCCCAGGCTCTGCAGGGCCGTCAGCTTCACGTGTACCGCGAGATAGCCGATGACCAGAACGCTGACCAGCAGAATGGGAACGACCATCCTCACGAGCTTCCAGGTCTCGATCCCCCAGTCCTTCAGGGCCTCTCGGTCGAACCAGCGCCAGCACAGGAGGCCCGTGATGGCGGCCAGCCCAAGCATGACGGCGATCTTGACGGGCCAGGTCAGGATGGACACTTCCTGCTGCTTCATGCTCCCGATGACCATCAGCAGGAACAGCATGCCCAGCAGGCCCGCCACGTGGCGACCGGAGTGCGCCTGCACGGTCAGCGCCGCCGCCGCAGCCACCTCCTCCTGGCGTTTGGCCTCCTCGCGCCGGAACAGGAGCGTCAGAAGCAGGCCGGCCACGACGCCGATGACGGGCACTGCCAGCATTCGCCAGAGCCCCAGCCGCCAGCCGATGACCTGGTACACGAACACCAGGCTCACGAGGTTGACCGCCGGTCCGCAGTACAGGAACGTGATCGCCGGCCCGAGGCCCGCTCCGCGCCGGTAGATGCTAACGAACAGCGGCACGATGTTGCACGAGCAGACCGCCAGCACACATCCTGAGACCGCGGCGACGGCGTAGGCAACGGGCTTCCTCGCCGTCGCCCCGAAGTACCTCAGCAGCAACGGCGGCGGCACGAACACCGCGATGGCTCCGGCCATGATGAACGCCGGGAGCACAACCGTGAAGGCTTCCCAGTTGAGGATGCAGCAACTGAAGACATCGACAACCTCGATAAGGGTACCGTTCCCCGCCACGAGGCGGCGTCCACCTTCCTCCGGTATGGGCCGCCGCCCCCAAACCCCCTGCGTCGGCCGGCAAACCACTAACCACCAACGCTGCCCCCCCTGCGGGTTCCTCCCCGAAGGCGCCGCGCGCGGAAAACCCAGAACCTCGGGCTGCCTGCGTTGTCCAACCGAGGAGTCGAACCGATGGCTGAGCCGAGACCAACCGGCCCAGCCTGCGTGTGTGCACGCCTGCCCTCACCCAACCGAAGGAGTGCCGCCGGTGAAGGTTCCTGTCTGTGATCTGAAAGCCGGCTACGCGCCGATCCGCGACGAGGTGCTCAAGGCAATCGGCGAGTGCCTGGAGGGCATGCAGCTCTTCCTGGGGCCGAACGTGCAGGCGTTCGAGACCGAGTGGGCCGACTACTGCCGCGTCTCGCAGTGCGTCGGCCTCGCCAGTGGCACGGACGCGCTTGTCCTGCTGCTGAAGGCCTGCGGGGTCGGTCGAGGCGATGAGGTCATCACCTCACCCTTCACCTTCTTTGCCACCGTGGAGGCCATCGGCCACGTCGGCGCGACCCCCGTCTTCGTAGACATCGACCCGCAAACCTACTGTCTCAATCCATCGCTGCTCGAAGCCGCCGTGACCGCGCGCACCCGTGCCGTCATCCCCGTGCACTTGTACGGGCACCCGGCTGAGATGGACCCGATCAACGCGATCGCCCGCCGCCACGGACTGCGGGTCTTCGAGGATGCCGCCCAGGCGCACGGCGCCGAGTACGAGGGCCGAAGGACCGGCTCCCTGGCAGACGCCGCCGCCTTCAGCTTCTATTTCACCAAGAACCTGGGCACCTACGGGGAAGCCGGTGCAGTGACCACCGACGACGAGGGCATCGCCCAGGCCCTCCGCGAGCTGCGCAACCACGGGGAGACGTCGAAGTACGTCCACGACCGGATCGGGTACAACAACCGCCTGGACGAGATCCAGGCCGCCATCCTGCGCATCCGCCTGCCGCTGCTGGACGAGTACAACAGCCGCCGCCGTGAGATCGCGGCGCGCTACAACGAGGCGCTATCCGACACCAGCCTCATCTTGCCCTCCGAGGCTTCTTGGGCGAAGCACGTGTACCACCTGTACGTGGTCCGCAGCACGCGCCGCAACGCGCTGGCCGAGCACCTCACGGAGCGCGAGATCGGCTTCTCGCTGCACTACCGGTGCCCGTGTCACCTTCAGCCGGCGGTCACCGAACTGACCGGCAAGCCGCCTAGCCTCCCCGTCGCCGAGTCGGCAGCCGAGCAAGTGCTCGGTCTCCCCATGTACCCGCAACTCACCGACGAGCAACAGGACTACGTGATCGAGGCTGTTCGGGCGTTCGAGCAGGCCTGAGGCTCAGAACCGGCGGAAGCCTTCCTCGATGGGTTGCGTCTCGAGGCGGTCCTTCAGGGTGCCGGTTCTCACGGCATCGGCGAGGAGGGCGACAGACGCGTCCACGGCCTCCAGCGTCTGCTCGATGTCGTCATCGCCGTGGCTGTAGGTCACGAACAGCAGGCCCCCGCGCCGGATCAGCACGCCGCGCTTCGCCGTCTCCTGCAGGAAGAGGGACCACGCATCGGCGTTGAGTTCCGCCTCCGGGTAGCTGAACCGCGGGCACGCCATCGGCGCCAGGCCCGTGCAGTCAAACGGTACGCCGTGCCGCTTGCCGGCCTCGGCGAAGCCCTCCATCAGCTTCTCGCCATGCGCCCACAGGTGCGGGTGGACGGGCTTGTCCCGATACTCCTGCAGGCAGGCGCAGACGGCCGCGAGGCTGAGGCACTCGCCGCCGTACGTCACGCTGATCAGCAGCTCCGAAGCGATCTCCATGACCGCGCGCCTGCCGCACACCACCCCGAGCGGCATGCCGTTCGCCACGCCCTTCGCAAAGCACGCGAGATCAGGCGCCACACCGTAGTACTCCTGTGCGCCGCCCGGCGCGAGGCGGAAGCCCGTCACGATCTCATCGAAGGCGAGCAGCACCCCATACCGGTCGCACAACTCCCGCACGCCCGTCAGGTAAGCGGGATCGGGCGCCGTCCCGCTCACCGCGTCGAGGAACACGAGCGCAACCTGGTCGGCCTTCTCATGCAGGATGGACTCCAGCGCCGGGAGGTCGTCGTACGGGAAGCTCTGCACCGTCGAGCGCAGACACTCCGGCACGCCCCGCGCATTCGGAGTCGTGTGTTGGGCGGTCCACTGGTCGGCCCAGCCGCGATAGCCGCAGTTGAGGATCAGCTCCCGCCCCGTGTAAGCCCTCGCGATGCGCGTGGCCGCCGTCGTCACCTCCGCCCCGCCCTTCAGGAAGCGCACCATCTCCGCGCACGGGACCGTCTCGCAGATCATCTGCGCCGCCATGATCTCCAATGGGTGCAGCAGACCGAAGACGATCCCCTTCCGCAACTGCGCCGCAATGGCGTGATCGACCGCCGGGTAGCAGTAGCCGAGCACAATCGGCCCGAGCGCCATGATGTAGTCGATGTACTCGTTCCCATCCACATCCCACACGCGACAGCCCTTGGCGCGCTCGACGTAGATCGGGAACGCGCCCGGCGCATATCCCTGCGGCCGCTTCGACATCGTCTGCGACCCGCCGGGGATCAGCTCAACGGCCTTCGCGTACAGCTTCTCGGAGAGGTCCAGCCTCAGTGGTTGGCGCATCGGTCGCTCCCGCGCGTCCTCACAGATACACCGGCTGCCCGCTTCTCAGCGATTCGTGGATCGCCGCCGCGATCGCGACCGCCGCCCGCGCGTCCTGCGGCGAGATGACGGGCGCGCGGTCGTGCAGCACGCAGTCCGCGAAGTGCTCCAGTTGCGTGCGCAGCGCACCGGCCTGCTCACCGTGCAGCTGCGGACCGTAGAGGATGTCGGGCCGCGTGGCGCGATTAGGGCCGATGATTGTGCAGCCCTCGTCACCAACGGTGACGCGCACCATCCCCTTCGTGCCGATCACCTCCAACCTCGCATCCAGCGTGCAGGGGATGCCCTTTGGCATCACCCAGCACGTCTCCAGGCAGCCGACCGCGCCGTTCTGGTAGCGAAGCAGCGCCATGATGCTGTCTTCGGCGGCGATGTTGGCCAGGACCTTCGAGGCGGACTCGGCGTGCACCTTCGCCGCCTCGCTGCCCACGAACCAGCGCATGAGGTCCAGGTCATGGACCCCCAGGAAGAACGCGACCGACGTGCGCGGGCCGATCCGCCGGCCCGAGTCGATGATGTTGTTGCGCCGCCCGTAGACCTGGATGATGTCGCCGACCGCGCCGTCGTCGATGGCCTGCTTCGCGACCGCGTAGCGCGGGTCGAAGCGCACCACATGCCCGACCATCAGCTTGACGCCAGCCGATTCGCACGCCCCGATGATCGCGTCGCAGTCCTCCAGGTCCGTGGCCAGCGGCTTCTCCAGCAGGATGTGCTTCCCGGCCGCCGCCGCGACGAGGCATGGCTCGACATGCTTCTGGTCATCGGTGCAGATGCTGACGATGTCCACGTCCGGCCGGTTGATCGCCGCCTCGAGCGAAGCCGCGGCCTCGCAGCCCAGCTCCCCCGCGATGCTCTGCGTGCGCTCGCCGACGATGTCGTACACGGAGACCAGCCGCGTCGTCCCCAACTGGCTCCAGATGGCGGCATGACGCTCGCCCATCATGCCCAGGCCGATGACGGCCGCGCCGAGTCTATCTGCCACGTTTCCTCGCTCCCTTCGCCGCCAGCTTGCGGGGCTTGATGGGTGTGCCCGCGACGTACGACGCCACCAGATGCGCGCAGTTGACCAACGCCTCGGGGTGCGCGATCTCGCAGCCATGTGTGTTCTCGGTCGGGAAGCCGATCAGCGCCGACCGACCCGCCAGACCGTACTTCGCCGCCGCGCTCGCATCGCTCCCATACCCGCGAACCACCATCCGCTGGGGCTCGACGCCGAGCTTCGCACTCAACGCACAAAGTTGGTCGGCCAGCGGCTTGTCATAGATGAAGCTCGCGTCCATGTAGAAGACCACCGGTCGCGCGCCGACCTCCACGGGATACTCCGGCGCGACCGGCGCGACGTCCAGGGCGATCACGACGTCTCCCGGCAGGCTCCGCGCGGCAAACACGCCGCCCACGCAGCCCGGCTCCTCCGTGGAGGTGAAGCAGATGTACGTGTCCTGACGCGGCTTGCGGCGCCCCTCCTTGAGCAGCCTCGCCGCCAGCAGCAGCACCGCGACCGCGCCCTTGTCATCCAAGGCATATCCCGCCACGTACTCGCCCAGGAACGTCGGCGCCTTCCGCGCGCGGCTCAAGCACACACGCGTGCCGATGGTGATGCCCTTCTTCGCCAACTCCTCACGGGTGAGCTTGCAGTCCAGCCGCACCTTGTCCCACGAGAGCGGCTGGCTGGTCTTGGCCGCGTGAACATCCGCCGACAGCGCACTGACGTGCTTGCTGCCGATGCCCAGGATGCCGGTCACGACCTCGTCACCCAACACGTCCAGCGGGCCCTCGCCGTAGACCCACGGCAGCGACCCGCCCAGCGGCTCCAGCCGCATCTTGCCGTCATCCTCGATGCGCGCGACCAGGCACCCGATCTCGTCCTTGTGGGCCATGAGCCTCACAGGCGGCCCGTCACCCGAACCCTCCACCAGCCCGATCACGTTCCCCGCTTCGTCCTCCCACACGCGCGAGCACAGCGGCCCCAGCTCGGCAACGCACAGTTCGT
>VGFC01000285.1 GCA_016869045.1 Armatimonadota bacterium | reverse complement strand
CAGCCCTGAACGCCTTGACCGTCGGGTCCCGGTGGAAGCAATTCGGCGTGCAGACATCCACGATGTCCAGGTCTACCTTGCCCAGCATGTCCTCGTAGTTCTCGAAGCACAACTCCGGCTTCACCCCGAACCGCTCCACCGCCGCCTTCCTCGCCGCCTCGCTCACATCCGCCACCGCCACCAGCTCCGCGACGCCCTCCCCCTTCAGCTTGCCCCACCCGGGCATGTGCGCATCCCGCGCAATCCCCCCGAAACCAACGAAACCGACCCTCAACGGCTTGGCCATGTCAGAAGCCCTCCCTAACAGTCTATGGTTCGACGCCTGCTCTCCTATGACCGATTGTCCATCGGTGCGGGCCGCAGGAAACACGCGATTCGTCGTTTCAAACGCACAATGCGCGTCTCCAAACGCGCAATCGCGTTTTCAGTCGCGTTTCCACGGCACCACATACCGCGCTCCGCGCCCGGCCCTACTTCAACTCGTCCGTCCCATACCCGATGACGAGCGTCACGGCCTGTGCGTCCTCACCCAGTTCGGCGCGAAGGACCTCCCAGAGGAAGTCCTGCTTCTCAGACTCGGTCTTGCCGTTGAACTGGCTCGACACGACTAGCACATGCACGCGACCCTTGTACCCTTCCGTCAGCTCGACGGTGTCGTGGGGGAACTGCTCCCGCAAGGCCTGCTCGACCTTCGGTCTGATGCTCGCGAAGTCAAACACCTGAGCGGCCATTGGTCTACACCTCCAGTTCGGACGTTCGGGCAAGCTCGATGGCTGTGTGCAGCGTGGCCGCCGCCTCAACGAACAGCCCCGCCTCGCGGCGGGACGTGAAGTGGCTGGGGTCGTAGCGCCAGTCGGGATCCCACTTCTGGCAGCGACCCCAGGCCTCCCGGATATCGTCGCTCTGATCCAGCACAGGGTCGAGGTCTGTGGCCCTCCGCAGCGCCCGCAGGTCATGTGCCCGCCTGCCGGTGAAGTCCAACCCGGTCTCCCCCTCTTCAGCACGTCGCCTGATCGCATCCTCGAAGCTTCGGGCGCCCGGGACACGGCTGATGATGTACGCCTTCAGCGAGCACTCGACCACGTACCCCGCCAGGTAGACGGCGGCCCGCAGGTGCCGGTGAGCGGCGTCGCCTCGCTCACGACCCCACGTCGGTGCCTCCAGCAGCTCCCTGGCATCGTCGAGGCGCTTAGGGGCGGCCTTGACGTAGTCCCCGATGCGGTCGAACCGCCACCGGCCCCTCACAGGATCACCTCATCCTCCTCATCCCACGCCGGCACGCCGAACACGACGGTCGTGAAGCCGCCGTAGCCACGATGGGGGCAGCCGGGAGGGATGAGGATCGCGGTGCCGGGCCGGACCGCGACGGTTTGGTCTCCCACCTCCATCGTGCCGGTGCCGGCGACGCAGTAGTAATACTCGGTGCAGCGTTCGTGGTAGTGGCGCTTCGCGTCGTGGATGGTAGTGACGTGGAGGTTGGCGGCGTCGGTGTCGCGGTAGGTGAAGACGCGGATGCTCTTGCCGCAGGCCGAGTGGGCAACCGCGTCAACCTCATCCACGTGGCGGACGAGTGGCGTGGCCGACATGACGGGCACCCCCTACTTGTCCTTGCCCATACGCTGCGACTTCCAGTACACGAGCAGCGGGATCAGGATCAGCCCGACGAACAACGCCCCGCAGAGCAGCAGCTCGGTGAAGCCCACGCGCATGAAGAACATGGGATGGCTCCTGTTCGCGGTATGGGCGTGTCGGAGCGGCGCTCCGACCTACGACGGCGGTCGGACGCGGGCGGCGACGGCGGCCGGCAGGCCGAAGATCTTGATGAAGCCGGCCGAGGCCGCCTGGTCGAAGCGGCCGCCCGCCTCGTAGGTGGCGAGCTTCAGGTCATAGAGCGAGCACGGGCTCTCCCGTGCCACTGGCGCGGCCGAGCCCTTGTACAACTCCATCGTAACCGTGCCGGTCACGGTCTCCTGGGTCTGGTCGATGAAGGCGTCGATGGCCTTCCGCAGCGGCGTGTACCAGAGCCCGTAGTACACCAGCTCGGCGTACTTCTGCTCGAGGTAGGGCTTGAAGTGCGCGGTCTCGCGGTCGAGCGTCATGGCCTCCAGGTCCCGATGCGCGGCGAGGATGATGGTCGCCGCGGGGGTCTCGTACAGCTCACGCGACTTGATCCCCACCAGGCGGTTCTCCATCATGTCCACCCGCCCGATTCCGTGGCGCCCGCCGCGTGCGTTGAGGTCCTGCACCAGCTCCACGCCCGACATCCGGTCGCCGTCGAGGCCGACGGGAACGCCCGCCTCGAATTCGATGGCGATGGTCTCCGGCTCGTCCGGGGCCTCGGCCGGGTTCACGGTCCAACTCCACGCGTCCTCGGGCGGCTTCTGGCTCGCGATCTCCACCGGGCCGCACTCGATTGAGTGGCCCCACAGATTCGTGTCCGTCGAGTACGGGCTGGCCTTCGTCACGGGCACCGGGATTCCGTGCTCGCGAGCGTAGTCCATCTCGGCCGCGCGATCGGCCCCAAACTCCCACTCGCGGACCGGCGCGATGACCTTCATCTCCGGCGCAAAGACCGAGTACGTCACCTCGAACCGCACCTGGTCGTTGCCCTGACCGGTGCAGCCGTGCGCGAGGTACTCGGCGCCCTCGGCTCGGGCCACCTCGACCTGCTTGCGCGCCAGCAGCGGACGCGCTAGTGATGTGAAGGCCGGATAGCGACCCTCGTACAGCAGGTTGGCCTTGATGGCGCGCGAGATGAAGCTCTCGAAGAACTCCTCCTTCGCATCGACCACCAGCGCCTTGACCGCGCCCACTTGCTCCGCCTTCTGCCGGATGCCCTCGTAGTCGCGCTCCTCGCCGACGTCGATCGAGACCGCAACGACATCGACGCCCTTCTTGTCCTTCAGCCACTTTATGCAGACCGACGTATCCAGCCCGCCTGAGTAGGCGAGTACGCACTTCGCCATCGTCGGACCTTCCTTTCGCTCACCTCGGCGGCGCCGGCGCCTGCGCGCCGGTGGCCGACCGAGAGATGCGGGTCTCTACGTGATTCACTACGGTCGGACAACGGTGTGGTTCCGTCTCCGGCCTCCCGTCGGGGGGGTTCCCCTTTGGAAGCGTGCGGCCCTTCGGGAGGGATCGAACCCGCCGAGGCGAACCGGGCGCCCACGGCCTCGCGCGATGCCGGCGGGTCCGCAAGTGATCCCCATGGCCGATGGCACGAAGAGCGGTTCCTGGTGGGTACCGGCGCGATTCGCCGTCTGTCTCGTGCTCCTGTGCCTGTACGTGAGGTATCGCGTTGAGCCACACATCGGCTTCCCCACTCACCCGGGGTTCCCCAACTTCTACACCAACACAGCCTTCCTGCGCGAGTTTGTGAGCTACCCCGGCGGCCTGGCGACCTACGTCTCCGGGTTCCTGTTGCAGGCCTGCTCCTGGGCGTGGGGCGGGCCGCTCGTGATCACCGCCATCGTCGGGCTTATCTGCTGGTGTACGGACGTCCTGATCGTGGCGATGGGCGGCTCCCGGGTGCGCGGCCTGGCCTTCGTGCCGGCCATCGTGCTGATCCCCTCGATCAACGCGGTGTTTGGCCAGCTTGCGCTGTTCGTCACGCTTCTGGCTGCGTTGCTGGGTCTGGTGTTCTACCTCGGTCTGGCGGCCGGCGGCGAGGGTCGGCGGATCGCCGTGTTCGCCGCGGTGGGGGCTTTACTGTACTACGTGGCCGGCGGAGCGTTCCTGTTCTTCGGGCTGCTGGCGGCCCTCTTCGAGCTGTTCACCAAACCCAGGCGGCTACCGGCGTTGGTCTGCCTACTATCCCTGGAGGCCGTACCCTACGTGGCGGCCACCTATCTGTTCACCGTCTCGCTTGCGGACGCATACGCGGAGGGCCTGCCGCTGCCCGGCCGGGCGACGATGGGGCCTGTGTACTGGGTCGCTGCCTGCTACGGGTTCCTGCTGGCCCTGACCCTCGGCCTGGGCCTGTGGGGTCTGGCCGCCGCCCGCAAGGGCCGCCCGGCTGAGCGGAAAGGCGGCCGCGCCACTCGGCGGCGCCGGGACCGCCCACTGGTCGGGTCACTCGCGCTGCTTGTGCTGGGCGTGCTGGCGGCCCTTGCCACCTTCGACGCGAACGCCCACCGCGTGATCCGCGTGGACTACTTCACCTGGCGCGAGGACTGGGAGGGTGTGTTGCGGGAGGCGCGCGGACTGCCGCCGCAGTACTA
The DNA here is from genome assembly GCA_016869045.1 of Armatimonadota bacterium. Taxonomy (GTDB): domain Bacteria; phylum Armatimonadota; class Zipacnadia; order Zipacnadales; family VGFC01; genus VGFC01. Next base: position 5,897 of record VGFC01000285.1, on the reverse strand, counting down.
CACCGAAGTTGTAAACCAGCATGTGAACCTGGCGCTCTATGAGACGGGCCGCCTGGGCGACGAGATGTTCGCCTACCCCCAGAGGCCCACCGGGCTGATGTTGGACAGCGATCTGGGACGAACCGTCGGGGAGCAGACGGCGAAGATGGGGCTGCGGACCGATCTGTGGTTCCAGCTTGGCGACCTGGACCTGAGGCTGGGTCTGGCCAACGAGTCCGAACACGAGGCGCACGAAGCCCTGGCGATGCACGGCCCCCATCCCGAAGTACTCAAGCGGCTCGCGCTTGTCAACTTGGCCAAGGGGCAACCCGACGCGGCCCGCGTGTTCCTCAATGCCCTGCGCTACAGCCCCCTGCACCGCACTCGGACGGAGGCGGTACTACGACGCATGGCGACGGATCCGTACCTCCGCGATGATGCCTTCCTGAACCGGGTGCGGTCTGCGATGCTCACGCGGGACCACCCGTTCCCCCACAACGCGCTGGACCAGCGCTGTCTGGGCTTGCTTCAGGATCACCCGCAGAACCGCATGGCCTTCGAGTACCTCATGGCGTGGTACTTGCTGAACCGGGACCTCGCCGCCTTCGCCCGGCAACTGCCCCGGTTGAAGACGGTAGGCTACCGTACGATGCCGTGCCACTACCAGCAAGCAGTCCTCCTCTACGAGAAGGAGACGACCCGCGCCTCGGACCGGGCCGGCTACTCGATCTCGCCCGACGTGCTCCAGGAGTTCGCCGACTTCATCCAGGCGCTTCAGGCCACCGACAGCGACGCGGCGGCCCTGGCGGAGAGGTTCGGGGACACCTACCTGTTCTACTATGTCTTCGGCATCACCGGGGCGATGGTGCAGCCATGAGGGACCGCTGGGTGGTGCTCTCCTTGGCCGTGGCGGCCGTGCTGGCACTCGCCATAGCGGCGCCCGTCGGCGTGCGGATCCTCCGCTGGCGGGAGTTGGGCCGGGTCCTGCATGCGCCCCGCGTCAAGCCCTCGAGACCCCCGCGGATCAGCCCGGACTACACGGGTCTGGTCATCCCGCCGAACATCGCCCCGCTGAACTTCGCGGTCCTGGAGCGCGGTTCCCGGTACTGTGTGAACCTCCGGTGGATGCCCCGGCCTTCGGCCGGGTTCATCGACGTGGCTGGTCGCGCCGAGATCGGGATCATGAGCGACTCCCCCGCGGTGCGCTTCCCCCTTCGCCGCTGGCGAGCCCTCCTGCGGGAGGCGCAGCTCTATCCATCGCCGATGCTGACCATCGACGTTGCGGTGCGGGACGACGAGGGCAAGTGGCACCGGTATGCCCCCATCGATCTGGAGGTTGCCGAAGAGCCCATCGACCCCTACCTCGTCAACCGCATCATCCGGCCGCTCTACAACTACTGGACGAACATCGAGATTCGCCAACGGTGTCTGGAGAGCTTCGAGGAGCGGACGGTCGTGCACAATCGGGCGACGGCGAACGCGTGCCTGAACTGCCACTCGTTCCGTCAGAACCACACCGATCGGATGACGCTCGGCGTCCGCAGCGGGAGGGTGGGGAGCGCGACCGTGATGGTGCGGGACGGCCGGGCGGAGAAGATCGGCACCAAGTTCGGCTACACGGCGTGGCATCCGAGCGGCCTGGTGGCCGCCTATTCCGTGAATGAGGTCCGCCAGTTCTTCCACACGGCGGGCGGCGAGGTGCGGGACGTGGTCGATCTCGATTCCGGCCTCGCGTACTACGATCTGCGCACTCAGACGGCGAAGACGGCGCCCGCCATCAACGCTGAGGACCGTCTGGAGACCTACCCAACGTGGTCGCCCGACGGGAAGTGGCTGTACTTCTGTAGCGCGGCGTTCCCCTGGCAGAACCGGCACAAGCTCCCGCCTGACAACTACGATCGGTGCCGGTATGATCTTCGGCGGGTCAGCTACGACGTCGCCTCCGACCGATGGGGCGAAGCGGAGACGGTTCCTTCGTCGGCAGAGCTGGGCAAGAGCCTCCTGCTGCCCCGCATCTCGCCCGACGGGCGGTTCCTGCTGTTCTGCGCATGCGACTACGGCTGCTTTCCGATCTACCAGCCGAACAGCGACCTGTACATGCTGGACCTGAAGACTGGCCGGTACTCGCGCCTCGACATCAGCAGCCCGCGGAGCGAGTCGTGGCATTCGTGGTCGAGCAACAGCTGCTGGATCGCCTTCAGCAGCAAGCGCCGCGACGGTCTCTTCACACGCACGTATCTTGCGTACGTCGATCCCTCGGGGAGGGTCCACAAACCGTTCGTCGTGCCCCAGGAGGACCCGACGTTCTACGACTCCTGCCTGGACACGTACACGGTGCCGGAGCTGATCGCCGAACCTGTCCCGGTCCGGTCGCAACGCCTGGTGAACGTCATCGCGAGCCCGCAGGAGGTCAAGGTGGAGAGCCCCGTCACCTTCGGGGCGCCGCCGACCTCCGGGGCAACTGCCTCTGATTCGCCGTGGATGCCCGGGCGCCGCTGACCGGCCGGCGCAGCGTTTACTGATGCGACTCGATGTATCGGCCGATCTTGTCTGCAATGCTGCTGTTGGGTTCGAGTTCCAGGTAGCGCTTGAAGCAGCGAACGGCCTCCCCCGTGTTGCGGGTGAACCGGGCGTGCACCAGGCCCAGGTTCAGCCAGGCCATCGCGTAGTCCGGCACGGTGTCGGTCGCGACCGCGAACTCCTTCAGTGCGTCCTCCGCGCGGCCGAGCTGGACGAGCGCGATCCCCAGCGAGACGCGCGTGTTGACGCAGCTCATGTTCTGCTTGAGGCTCTCGCGGAATTCGTCGACGGCTTCCTCAAGCTTGCCGCTGTCGCGCAGCGCGCCGCCCAGCCGGCAGCGGTCGCGCGCGGAGTCGGGGCGTTCCCTCACCGCGTCGCGCAGCGCCTGCACGACTGCGTCCGCGTTGGGCTCCAGGGTGATGCGGGTCGTGCCGCCGTCGGCTCCCTGGATGGCGATGGCGATCTTGCTCTTCGGCCCGAGTTCGACCGTCGCCCGGAACTCCAGACAGGGGGTGTCGGCTGCCGCGCCGAAGGGCGCCAGTTGCCCGGGGAAGAGCTGCGCAGCCTGGTCGTCTACCGTTACCGCCTTGACCTTGCCGGCCGGCGCCAAGGTCCCGAACACGGTTGCGTTGTTGACCTGCGGGAAGCCTACGTAGTGACCCTGGCTGTCGCTCTGGGGATGGACCAGTTCGACCTGGAACCCATTGGCTCCGGCGATCGTGCCGTTGCCAACCAGCACCGCGAAGGCCATGGCGACCGTGAGAGCGTAAACCGTGGCGGATCTCATCTTCACACCTCCATCATGGCAACCCGGTCCCAGGGGTGCCTGCGAGGCAGGAGTGCAGTTGGCTGCAACTGTGGACGTTCCTGCCTTCCCGACATTATAGACCTTAGGGGGTATTCGGCAAGGGTCTTTTCGGGTAATTCCCGATGGACCCGGCGAAACCCCGCCAGGAAATGAGGGGAAAAACAGTCTGGGCAAGAGGAGTAGGGTCGTGCTAATCTTCGAATTGGCGGTCCGGAATACGGCAGTGCGCGGGGGCCGTGATGTGTCGCAGAGCGTGATGAGGCAGCTGCGCCGGCCTGCATCCGCAGACCGCCAGCGCCGTGAGTTCAAGGGAGTTGGCGCCTGTGGACTGCAGCCCCGCTACGCGCAGTATCGTCTGGCTCGCGGCGGTCGCCGCCGCAGCCCTGGTCCTACCCTCCCTGTTGTTGAGCGCCCCTGAAGCCAAGACCACACCCGAGTACGCGGACCCCGACGCGTGCGGCCTATGCCACAAGGATGTGGCGGACGCCGCGGCCAAGCGGCTGCATGGCGCGATCCTCGAGCGGCGCGCCGCGGAGGCGAAGGGGCAGAACTGCCAGACGTGCCATGGTCCGTCGCAGGCGCATGTCGAGAACCCCATCGAGGTCAAGACGGCCTGGACGCCCGAGTTACTCAAACGCAACACCTCGGCCGTGATGTGCCTCAACTGCCACAGCAACCAGATCCCCGCGATCTCCTGGCGCAAGGGCGACCACCACGCCGGCGGCGTGCAGTGCTGGGACTGCCATTCGGCGGACCGGCCCGCGAAGGCCCACAGCGAGTTCATCGCCCGGCCCGCTTCACCCGTGTGCGTCGAGTGCCACCAGGAAGTCGAGGGCCTCTTCCGCCTGAACAGTCACCACCCCGTCCTGCGCGAGACCGAACAGGAGCGCGTCGCGTGCTCCGACTGCCACGATGTGCACGGTCGGCGCAGCGAGCGCGACTGGGCGCAACGGTGCCGCAGTTGTCACCTGGAGCAGCGCGGGCCGTACCGGTTCGAGCACGGCGCCATCAGCGGGCGGCTCATGGGGAGCTGCCTCGAGTGCCACAGCCCGCACGGCTCGCCCAACGCGAACCTCCTGAAGTTCACCGGCCGCGGCCTGTGCCTGCAGTGCCACGGCGACAAGGTCACGCACTTCCCGGGCCCCGCCTGCTGGACGTGCCATACCGCAGTGCACGGGTCGAACACGAGTCCGCAGCTCCTGACGAGATGACGTGTCTCACGGGCGCCCTCGCCCGTGAGGAGCCTCGGCCGTTTGTGAGCGGGACGCTCATGCCACCATGGAGGGAGGGGCCCGTGAGAACGCCATTCGCATCACGAGGCCGCGCGCACCCAGTGCTCCTGCCGCTTGTGGCCCTGGCCGGGCTGGCCCTGGGCGTCGCGCTTGCGGCGCAGGAGAGCGCGGAAGCGCCTGTGGCCGGCAAGCCCCCCGACGCCGACAAGGGGCCGGGCGAGTCGCGCATCACGATCGCTCTGGGCACCCAGCGCCAGACGGTAGACGGCAACCCGCAGCGCTACTGGCAGTACGTCACGCCGCCCTCGGGAACGCACATCGCGCTGATCGAGGTCGATCATCCCCTCAACGAGGCGGGGCTGGTGTTCGGGGCCCAGGCGTACGACTTGCTCGAGCCGAGCGCGGGCGGCGTAGGCTACTTGTATGAGGTCGACGAGGGCGTTCGCGTCGATACGCGCTACCGGCGCTCGCAGTTCTACGACGACTTCTACGCCGGGGCCGACCACCTCACCCGCACCGACTGGCGAACCGACGTCCGCTGGCGCGTGACGCCCAAGGACCACCTGATGGGCGGCTTCACGACTGCCCAGGTCCGGGGCGTGGGCGAGGGCTGGCGACGAGAGAACTGGCGGGCGACGTACACGCGGGAGACCGGCGCGCTGGACGCCTATGCCTCGGTGAACGTCGAGCAGTTCAGCTTCATCGGCGGCAGCCCCTACCTTTCGGGGGATGCGACGAGCTGGTCGGTCGGCTTCGGGCCGTCGCGGGATGCGCGCACCCTGGTGGCCGGCAACGTCTCGGGCACGAACACGAACATCGAGGGTGACGTGCGGTCGCCCAAAGAGACGTTCGCGTCGCTGAGCGGTTTTCACCAGCTCACCGAGGACCTCACGTTGAGCGGCGACCTGAAGTACTGGGAGCTGGAGGACTCGATCGCGCGGAACGCCTACGCGAAGCGCGAGCGCCTGGCCGCCATCGAGGGGGAGTACATCGGCTTGCCCAGAACCGTGATCCGCGCCGGCCTGGAGACAGCCGACGTGGACTACGTCAACGGTCGCCAAACACAGGTCGTGCAGCCCGCGGTCAACACCGGGACGGTCAACATCCGCGTGCGTCCGCGCGACGACGTGAAGCTGCAAGTCGATCTCAGCCGGCGGCGGGTGGACGCGCGACCACTGGCGTATGACGTGGGCGGCTATCCGGTGACCACCCTGATCTACTCCCAGGCTGACCAGCTACGCTTCCGAGGCTCGTGGACGCCGACGTTCGCGCCCATCGGCCTGACCCTGGGCTACCAGGCGGACCAGCGGGAGAACGCGGACCGGGGCCTGCGCAATGAGATCATCACTCGCGATCTG
>VGFC01000284.1 GCA_016869045.1 Armatimonadota bacterium | reverse complement strand
CGCGGTTGGGTTGCCCTGCGGATCGAGCACGCCCAGGCCTTTGAGGATCGCCGCTCGGTCTGCCATCCACGCCTCGTCCTTCTCCGGCAGCCGCACCCCCAGGAAGCCCCACGCCGTCATGACGCGGTGGTTGCCCTTCTGCATGTGGCAGACCTGGCACGTCGGTGCGCGCCCGGTGGTCGGCTCGAGCGCATTGATGATCCCGTGCTTCGAGGTCGAGTACATCTCGTACTGCGGGTGATCGAAGCCCATGTGGCACGTACTGCAGGCCAGGGGGTTGCGCGCTTCGTTCGCATCGAACTTGTGCCGCGTGTGGCACGAGTCGCACTTGCCCCCGTCCTTGCCCATGCGATGGCAGCCGCCGCAGCCCTTCAGCCCGCCCACGATCGGGCCCGGCTGGTGGGCCGTGCGCGGCATCGCCTCCATCGCCACCCACGCCAGCGCGTGCTTGCCCTCACCGAACTGCTCCGCCTGCTCCTTGTGGCACATCGCGCAGTCCTTCGCCGCGGGCATCTTCAGCTTCGCGATGTCGTCCGGGCCGGTGTGCTCGCCGTGGCAGACCGAGCAGTCCAGCGTCGCCGACATCTTCGACGCCTCCCAGTCCTTCACGACCCCCGGCGTCACCATGCGGTGACAGACGATGCAGTCACTCTCCTTCTTCTCCTGCGTGGAGGCCAACTGCCCCAGCACGGCCAGAAAGACCGAGGCGAGCATCGTCGCAACCACAAGCCGCCCATGGGTACTCCTCATGCTGGCATCACCCTTCCCGATGGTCGGTAGGACAGGCCGCGGGGCCTGCCCATGCATCTACTGGGCCTTTCGCAGGTACGCAAACAGTGGGGCGGGCATTCTTGCCCGCCACGCCCCGCTGGCGGGCAAGAATGCCCGCCCCACTGTTTCCGTGTTTCTGCAAGGCTCTATAACTCCGTAAACGGTACCACTTTTCCTCATTGTGCGCAAGACGCCTTTTCACTCGAACCCTCGCGCCGACGGCCATCCTTGGGCGGCGCTTCTCACGGCACCTTGGCTGCCGCCCGGGGCGAGGCCCTGCTGCGTTGTCTCTCTCCCGCGGATTACTGGGCCTTTCGTAGGTACGGAAACAGTGGGGCGGGCATTCTTGCCCGCCACGCCCCGCTGGCGGGCAAGAATGCCCGCCCCACTGTTTCCGTGTTTCTGCAAGGCTCTATAGGTTACGCCGCGCCCCGGGATGGGTATGAATCCCGGAGGGGGATGTCAGATGGCGCGGAGGGTGCTTGGCGCGCTGTTGCCGTTCATCCTCGCGAGCGCCCTGGTTTGCTGTGCGTGGAGGCATCTGGCCCGCGGGGCGGGCTATCGGCGCAATGTCGCGACCGTGCGGCGCGCGGACGGCGCGTTGGCGGACGGACGTCCCGTGGTGGCTCTGCAGCTCCTCGCCGCGGCAGGCGAGCCGGGCCAAGAGCGCCTGGGGCGGCTGGTCGTTGCCTCACGCACGCCGGCGCGCTGGCCGGCCCTCGTAGACGCTGCGCAGGCCGCGGGCCGGGACGCCCGCGAGGCGTTGGCCTCGGTCCTCGGGCGGTCCCCTGAGGAAAGCCTCTGCGCCGCAGAGGTGCTCGCCGCGTTGGGCGATCCGCGTGGCGTCGAAGCGCTTGGGAGCGCCCTTGTGCAGCCGTCGGCGGAGGCTCACGACCCAGCCGACCTGGCCTCGCTTGGTGCTCCCAGCGCTCGGGCTCTGGTCAACGTTGCTCGGTCCCGAGCGCCCCTGGCGGGGAAGCGCGCGGTGGCCTTGCTCGGGAGTCTTGAGACGCCCGGGGCGCACCAAGCCCTCTTGAGGCTGGTCTCCGACCGCCGATTCCGCCATCGAGCCGAGGCGCTCCGGGCCGTCTGTCGGTGTCGCAACATACCCCAGCAGCCGCAGTTCGCCGAGTTGCTCACTGATCCCGATCCCGCCTTCCGCGCTGAGGCTGCGTATCAGTACGGCGCCGTGACCGGGGCCTCGGCCTTGCCCGCGCTGCGCAAGGCGCTGCGTGACCCCGATCCGGCGGTGCGCGTCGCCGTGGTCGAGGCCGCGGCCCTCATCGACGGTCCCGAAGCCGACGCCCTTCTCATCCGCGCCCTCCGCGATCCTGAGCCGCGGATCGTGCAGAGGGCCGTCTGCTCCCTCGGCTGCCGCCGCTGTCTCGCCGCCGAGAGCGCGCTCGTGCGTCTGTACCCTAGGGCCATGCCGGACCTCCAACGCGACATCGTCACCGCCCTGAACTGGATCGGCTCACCCCTCGCGCCGGAGTACACACGGCTCTGGGAAGAGCAGACCGGCCGCAAGCTGGTGCTCTCGTCGAACTGGGGTCGGTAGACGGCTGGCGCCTCCCGGGGACCCTCACGCCTCCGCCACAATTGCCCATTCCGTTGCGTGTCGGCGACCCCGCCGTCATCTGTCCATGTTACGAAGGGGGCAGTCGCTGCCCGTCCGGAAGCCTGACTCAACGTCGGGGACGGGCAAGCCCAGCAGTCCCGTCGGCCCGGCCAACGCAAAGGCGCGCAACCGAATGAGTGGCGCAGCCTCACAGGCAGTGTCTGCAAGGTCGCCTTGTCTCCCGCGGCCGGCCTCGCTGTTGATCGGCGGCGTGACGGCGATCGCGTTGGCGGTCCTGCTCACAGCTTGGGTCGGCCATCCGCTCGCCCACCCGGTGGAGTTGGGCGTTGCCTTGGTCGCGGGGTTCCTGTGTGGCTCCCGCAGGCTGGAGATCTCCCGCCACGCCACAATCTCGACCGGTTTCGTCATCGTCTACCTGGCACTGATCCGCCTGGGCACGGCCGAAGCCTGTCTGGTGGCCTTGGTCAGCGGGTTGGCCGTCGCGGTGTTCCCGCCCTCCGGCCGGCGCAACGCCCCTGTCGTCGTCCTCTTCGCTGCGGCGAGCCTCGCGGTGACCGCCTGGGCGGCGGCGCAGGCCTTCGTGCTCGCCGGCGGTCAGACCAGCGCGATCGGCCCGCGGTCGTTGTTGCTGCCGGGAGGCTGTGCCGTCGTCACGTACCACTTCGTGAACTGCTTCCTCGTGTCGGCGGTGGCCAGTCTCGCTTCGTCTGCCCCGTTCGCGCGGCTCCTGCGCGACAACCTGCGCTCCACGGTGATCGGTTTCTACCCCGGAGCCGGCTGGGCGCTCCTGGTCCACCTGGCCTTGGAGTCGTCGGGTGCTTGGGTTCTCCCCGCCGCGCTCCCTCCGCTCCTGGCGCTGCACCGCGCCTTGCGTGCCCGCCCGGTGCCCCAGGCCGAGTGATCCTCGTGCCGTGCCGTGAGCCTTGTCGTTCCGTGCCTGCAGCTCACCAGAGCCGCGCCGTCATGGGGAGGGGCCGCATGGCCGCCCGCCGTGGGAGGGGCCGCATGGCCGAAGGCCATCCGGCCCGCTGTCTGGGGTTCCCTCAGTCGAAGGCCAGATCGCTCACACCGATGGTGCAGAGCACCTGGTCCTTCTCGTCGGAGGCGACGATGCTCTCCAGGGCTGCGGCGGGGGGTGAGGCGGTCAGGTGGAAGACGACCTTGCGCACTCCAGCGGGGATCGGGGCGGACCAGCGCTCCTCGGTCGGCGCCTGCTCAGTGCCGTGCTTCACGCGCATCGTGACGCCGCCCATCAGCGTCCGCGGGCCGAGTTCGAGCGTGATCTGCGACGGCGTGCCCTTGAGCGCAGCCTCGCGGAATCCGTACTCGCAACGTACCGTGCCGACCTCCTGGCCCTCCGCCGAGAGCAGGCGCACGGCGTCTCCGGCCTTCGCGCGCTCGAACCGCTGGACGGCCGGTGTCGCCAGGAAGGGCAGCACTCCGATGCCCGCGGCCAGGTCCGTCGCGCCGGTCTTGTCGGCGTCACCGTCGGCACGCCGCACGTACGCCCCCAACGCCTGCCAGAACTGCAGGGAAGCCGTGGCCTGGGCCGCCAGGGCCTTCGCCCAATCCTGCTCGGCGAAGTGCACCAGTTCCATCGGCGGCGGAGCCTCCAGCGGCACCCACAACTGCCCTCCCACCGGCGCCTCCCGGACGTAGAGGCGCTCGGCATCGACCTCCAGGTCGCGGTTCTCCCAGCGCCACTTGCTCGGCGAGGGGTCGGCGACGCGCGGCGTGCGCAGGATCACCGAGCCACTCTCCGTCTCCTCAGCCCACACCGCCACGACCGCCCGCGTCCCGACCTCAACCTCGAAGCAGCACGCCCACTCCCTGCCCCCGCCCGCGATCCGCTGCACCTCCGCTGCGTCCAACATCAGGCTCCACGCCTCGAGGTCCTCGCGCTTGCCCGATAGTTGGTCGCGCATCACGGTCGAGCGGAAGGTCTGCTCATGTGCGGCAATGCGCTTGTCCATCTCACGCCCGATTGACGCGACCATCGCGTCCTGCGCCCGTTTGACGTTCTCGGGGAGGGGCTCGAACGGAGGGCGGGCGGCCCGCTTGGTGAGTTCGCCGAAGGCCATGCCGGCGGCCCACTCCTCCGGGTCACCGGGCTGCGGCCGCGCCAACTCGCGCGCATACCACTCGTCGAAGGCCGCCTTCGCTGCTTCGATGTCGGACTGGGCCACCGGGTGCAAGGCGGTCCTGTGGCGGAAGCTGGTGGCCATCTCACGGCAGTGGACGCGGGAGCGTTCGAGCTGGGCCTGCGCGTCGGAACTCAGGGGCTCTCCCCGCAAGTGCGCGCGCACCCGGGTCTCCATCCACCCGGCGAGGTCGTCGATCTGGCCCAGCAGCAGCTCGGTCTCCCTCTCGGTGGGGGGATCGGAGAGGAACCGCGGGAGGCCCCACTTTATCGCCTCAACCTCGTAGGCTACCTTCTCTTCGCAGGGCAAGGCCTCGGCGGCGTGCAACTCCAAGGTCCGCGCGATCATGTCCGCGTGGTGCGCGGAGAGGGTCTCGACGCCCTCAGCCCTGAGCGTCTCGCCCACCGTTGCGACGAGGCGGGTCCACCACGCTTCGTTGTAGTCCGTGGGCCGACGCTGTTGGAGTAGGGCCAGCACTTGGTCCGTGGTGAGAGGAGTCTGGGCAGGCGCACGGGGCCAGGAGGTGAGCCCCCCGAGCAAGACCAGCCCCGCGCCCCGCCAACCACGGCGGCCGCGCGCCATGTCATGGTTCCACACTCCCCTTCAACCCACCACGCCTCCAAGAGCCCTCGCGCCCTTGTCCTCTACCTGTGGTGCCTACTGCGTCACCCAGAAGTTCGTCAACGTGTTCCCCACACGGCTGTCCGCGTAGGCCTCCCCAGCCTGCCCCCACGGGCCGAACGCGGTCGCGTATGCGTTGACGAAAAGGTACACCTTCACATTCCCGTCCTCCGAGAACACCACCGGTTTGGGCGTCGCGACCAGGCTCCAGCCCTGTTCAAGCGGGTACCAGATCTGCTCACCGATCCCCAGTTGCTCTTGCGCCTCGGGGGGAGGATTGCCACTGGGGAACCGCCTCTCCCAGTAGTCCCCGGGCCCTGGAGAGGTCATGAGATGGGACTGGGCCTTCCACATCCCCCGCGCGATCCCGTCCTGCATCCCTATGACCCTCAGAGTCATCTCGGAGTCGATATGTCCGTATGCCTCCGCCATGATGGTGACGTCCGGACACGGTGCCTGGGTCTTGCCCACGGGCACCAGAGCATGACCCAAGACGAACGCCTCCCCCGATACGGTCCCGGCGCCCCCTCCCGCACGGGCGTGTGCCCGGCACCACACGTACCTGTTCTCCGACACCCATTCTGCGTGGCCAGCAGGTTCCGCTTGGAATTGGTCAAGCGCCCACGTCTCCGAACCGATGTCCCAACATGGACAGACCTGCTCTGGCGGCGGATCGCCCGGGGGTGGTGGTGGCGGGTCCTGCGCGAACCCCGCGGCGGACAGAAAGAGAATCCCAACAGCAATGCCAACACATAGTACGCCTCTCACGGCCAGCCCTCCTTCCGAGCACATGAGATTCCTACTTTCGCCATCAGTGTACACCCCCGTGAGATTGCCAAGATGGGATTCCCTGAGAGGCGCTCTGGAGCCGGCTGCAGGCACCAGAGTCGGTCAGAGCAAGAGCGACCCCGCCGACCCATACACGACGGAGGTCCATCCGTGCGCGGGTCGAAGAAGCGCCCATGCACGCCGCCGATCCGCGCCGCCTGCGAGGTGATGCTTCGTGCTCGCAATCGCCCTCTTCCATCACTGCGTGCTGATCTACGATGCGCCGAAGCGCCCGGCCGAGGGCTACATGCCCCTCGTCGCGCACCTCGATGCGCGCGGCAGGCCGGACCAATGGCTCTTCGATGCGTTCCTCTTCTGCGCGCACGAGGTCGGCCCATCTACCGGCGTCTCCTACCACGAGGGCGCCACGAACCGCGCCGACTGGGAGGCCCTGCAGGACGGCTTCTTCGCGCCCGAGCGCGGGCCGGCGGCCTTGCAGGCGGCCATCGACCGGGCCGAGGAGACGCTCGGCAAGCTCCGGACGCCGGTGCAGGTGGTGATCACCATTCCCTTCCCCTCGCCGGAGCAGAAGGACTTCGGCGATGCCAACGGTGACGGGAAGAGCGAGGACCTGTCTCAGGACGCCGGCCTGGACGCGGCGGCCGCATGGTACGTGCAGCAGGTCCTCGATCGCTGGCAGCCCGACAAGTTCCCCGACCTGCGGCTGTGGGGCTTCTACTGGACCCATGAGAGCTTGCGGCCCGGCGAGGTCGAGCGCGTGCAGCGGGTCGCGCGGATCGTCCACGACCGGGGCTATCGCTTCATGTGGATTCCGTGGTTCCGCGCGCCGGGCTTCGAGCGCTGGCGCGAGTGCGGCTTCGATGTCGCGTTCCTGCAGCCCAACTATGCGTTCCTCTCGGATCACCTCGGCGCGGTCCGCAACGACCGCCTGCTGGAGACCGCGCGGTTGGCGTCCGACGCGGGTCTGAGTGTCGAGATGGAGGTCGGCTACAACCCCGAGTCCGACCTGCGCGTCCGCGAGATCTTCCGCGACTACATGGCCTTCGGCGCTCGCTCGCGGTGCGGCTACCAGAGCGCACCGCTCGCGTACTTCCAGAGCTTCGATGTCTTCGGCACGCTCTGCCGCGCCACCGATCCCGACGCCCGCCGCGTGTACGACGAACTCGCCGCCTTCATCCACGGCAAGCCCATCCCCGTCCCAGGCCTGGTGAAGTCGTGGACAAGTGCCCGTCTCGGTTCCACCATCAAACTCGATCACCCGCGCGCTGTCGGCGAGGTGCAGTTCAGCATCGCGCGAGGGGATGCCGCGTGGACCGGCACGCTGGTGGCGGAGGCGCGGTCTCGGGGCGGCGATTGGGGAGAGCCCTCTTGGCTTCGCGCCACGGTACCTGCGCGGGAGGGCTCGGCGGCTTTGGCCAAGGTGCTGCCGGTACCGATCTTCGCGGATGACGTTGACGCCCTGCGGCTGACCGCAACCCCCGATCCCGGCCAGCCGCCTCCGGCAGTGTACGAGGTGTCGGTGACGTGCGGCGAGCCGCGCGTGGATTGGCTGGGCGACGCCGGATTGGCCCACCGTTGCGCGTACCGCGTCGAGCCCGACTTTCCCCGCAAGCACCCCGATCCGGGCGGCCTGCTCACCGATGGTCAGACTGCGACCGAGGGCTGGACCCAGGGGCGCAGCGTAGGCTGGACTGACCGGGATGTCGCCGTGCGTCTCGATCTCGGGAGGCCCGCGCCCATCGACCGCGTGGTTGTCTACTGCGACGGCGGGGGCGCGGGAGGCGCGCAGTACCCCGACCAGACCCTCGTGCAGCTCGGGCTTGCCGGTTCACCCCTGCCGGTCGGCGCGGCAGGTCGCGGCTCGCTACCCCCGCCGCCCGACTTCGTGGCGACCCTCGACCGGAGCGCCGTGACCAGCTACTTCGCGCGCCAGATGCCCGACGGCGAGGTTCTCGGCTCCGGGCGCCTCGAACTCCGCCCGCCGAGCCCCGTGCCAGCACGCTACGTGACTCTCCAGTTCCTCCGCCGCACTTGGGGCTGGGTTCTGCTCAGCGAGATTGAGGTCTACTCCCACGGCCCGAACCTCGCGCCCGGCGGCTCCTACACCTTCACCCCGCAACCGACCGCCGTGCTCGACGTGAAGTACCCCGACGACGGGCGGCTGCTCACCGATGGGTACGTTGCGCGCAGCTTCCTCGCACAACGGCTCGCGGGATGGAGCAAGGGGGAACACGTGACTGCCACTCTCGATCTGGGAGCGGCGCGCACAATCCGCGAGGTGACGGTGCATTCGCTCGGGGGCGGGCTCTATGGCATCCTCGCGCCGGGCGGGGCAGCGCTCGAACTCTCGGATGAGGGGACCGACTTCCGAGAGGTTGCTTCAGCGACGGCGCAGGACCCGGGCGGCGAGGTCTGCGTTCAGGTGCCGATTGCGCTCAAGCCGGAGAGAGAGGAGACGGCGCGCTTCCTGCGCGTGAAGGTGCGGCCATCGAGGGAATGGCTCATGTTGAGCGAGATCACCGTCCACTAGCCGGCGGCCTGTCGGCAGCCTGTTGACCCGGTCGTCCAACGACAACGACGTCTGGACTTTACCCTTCGGTCGAACTATCCCCCTATATACTACGTATATAGGGGGATAGTTCGACCGAAGGGTAACGCACCCCCATTCTCCCCTGTGCGCCCCCCTTCTGAGTCCGTCGAGGACACCGTCGGCGAGTGCCGGGGATCATTGCCCTCCATATATACTTGTTACATCGAGAGGCGGTTTTGTCACCCTGTTTTTTCGGAGAGGGCGGGGAATGTGATGAAGATCACAGTGAGGCAGGAGCGAGTATTGAGAATTGAGGAGTGCGAGTAGCGGCAAAGACAGCGGCGCGGGAGAGGCAGGAAGGCCCGTCCTCCTGCTACGGCGTGGGGCCCGGCACGAGACTGCCGGGCCCGGTGTAGGTTGCTGAGTGGCTTGCGGTCTACCGGCTGAGGCGGAGCGTAGTCAGGCCCCCGCTGGTGCTGCCGTTGGGGCCGTGGGCGGTGATCCGCACGAGGTAGGTTCCGTTCGGGACCTTCGTCCCCATCTCGCTGCGGCCATCCCACAGCACCGTGTTCACCCCGGCCAGCAGCCCTCGGTGTGAACTGATCGTCCGCACCGGGCGGCCGGCGATGTTCACGACCTCCACCGTCACGTAGGTCGTGTCGCTCAGCGTGAACACGATCTGCGCCCCGGTTGCCGTCGGAACGGCCATGGCGTTGGTGACCAGCGCCATACGGCCGCCGTCGATGATCTGCGGCGCGTAGCCCAGATCGACGATCACCTGGTTGGCGCGGGCGATCAGCGCGGCGGCCGTCGCGTCGTCGATCTTCTTGTCCGTCTGCGCCCGCACCTCGTTGATGAAGGCCTTCAGGTTGTTTGCCGCGATCTTCGCATCGTTCGGGCGGTTGTCGGCCAGCGCGGTGAGGGCGGCCGTGACCTTGGACATCAGGCTGCCCTGAATCTCTGCAGCGATGCTGCCGTCCGTGACCCCCAGACCGATGGCCTCGCCCAGGTTGTCGAGCTGGTTCTCGGGCTCTCCGGGCTCGATGGTGACCAACTGAGTGGCCGGTGGACTGGCATTCCCCTCCGCGTCGGTCGCCGTCCAGGTGACGGTCGTCTCGCCCGCCAGGAACAGCGAGGGCGCGTCATTGGTCACCGTGGGGCTGTCGTCGCAGATGTCGGTGACCGTGGGCGTACCGAGGTTCACTGCAGTGCCCGAAGGCGATTGCTCCGCCACCTTGACCGCCGCCGGCGCGGTGATCGTCGGAGGCGTGGTGTCCACCACGGTGATCTCGGCCGTCGCGCTGTCGCTCGCCGCGTCGTCGTCCGTCACCGTCAGCGTGGCCGTCAGCGGGCCGCCGAGGGCGTAGAAGTGGGAAGCGGTAGGGCTGCTGCCGGTGCTGTCGATCGTGCCGTCGCCGTCGAAGTCCCAGGCGTAGGTGAGCGGGTCGTTCTCGGGATCGGTCGAACCTGACCCGTCCAGCGTCACGTTGGCGCCGCCGGTGGTGTTCGCCTCGGTTGTGCCGATGGCGGCGAGTACGGCGGTGGGCGGGTTGTTCGTGCCCGAGATCGAGCCGTGCTCATAGCACCCCATGTCCACCACGCCGCCCCGGGGCCAGATGCGCAGGTTGCCGAGGAGGTCCAGGGCATCCGCGGGCACGACGCTGTTGGCGCCCGTCCCGATGCACGG
>VGFC01000283.1 GCA_016869045.1 Armatimonadota bacterium | reverse complement strand
ACGGCCGACCCGTGGCGCCCTCGGACTGCGCGATCTCGTTCTCGTGGTGGGGGAAGAGGTTGTCCACGCCGCCCGTGTGGATGTCGAGCGTGACGCCCAGGTGCTTCATCGCCATCGCGGAGCACTCGATCGACCAGCCGGGGCGGCCGGGGCCCCAGGGGCTGTCCCAGGTGGGCTCGGTGGGCTTGGCGGCCTTCCAGAGGGCGAAATCCTGCACGTCCTCCTTCTCGTATTCGTCGGACTCCAGGCGGCTGTAGTCGCGCGAGCGGGCGTCAGTGTCGGTCGGGCGGACCCCCGAGAGCCTCCCGTAGCCCGGGAATGACGAGATACGGAAGTACACGTTGCCCTCGATCTCGTAGGCGTACCCGCGCTCGAGGAGCTGCTGGGTGATGTCGATCATCTCCGGGATGTGCTCGGTCGCGCGCGGGTAGACGGCGGCGGGAGCCACGCGAAGGGTGGCCAGGTCCTCGAAGAAGACCTGCTCGTACCGGCGGGTGAAGTCCTGCAGGCTCATGCCCTGAGCTGCGGAGTCGCGGATCGTCTTGTCATCGACGTCGGTGATGTTCATGACCTGACGGACTTCCCAGCCCTTGTAGCGCAAGGCGCGGCAGAGGACGTCCTCGAAGACGAAGGTGCGGTAGTTGCCGATGTGCGGCGGTCCGTAGACTGTCGGCCCGCAAGTGTAGATGAGCACCGTTATCCCGTCGGCGGGCTCAAAGGGCTCCTTCTTGCGGGTCAGCGAGTTGAACAGGCGGAGCATGAGCCTTGGCCTCCCTCGCAACACAGCAGCGGAGGCCGATACACCTCCGCTGCCGATACCTCAGGTTCGGATGTGGCCGGCGCGAGCCCCATGTGGGAATCCGCGATGTCGATTCTCGGGCGCCATGAATGGCGCCCCTACATGGGCGGGCGCGATGAATCGCGCCCCTACACGGGAACGGCTCGGACGAGAATCGCGGATTCCTATTCAGCCGTTTGCGGTGATCTTCGAGGCGGTCTTCTGTAAGAAGAGCTTCGCAGCGTTGACCTCCGCGGCCGAGGTACCGTTCACCGTCACGGTACAGTAGTAGTACTTGTTCCAGGAGTGCCCCTGGAGTCCTTGCGTGGGCGTGGCCAACGAGCCGGCGGCCTGGAGCTGGACCGCCTGGTAGCCGGCCTGTCCCTGAATGTTCGGGTTCTTCTTGTTGTAGAGCGCCTTGGCCTTCTGCCAGTCGGCGCCGGTCTTGTGCAGGATCAGCGTCAGCACCTTCCCGGTCGCCGCGTTCTTGTAGTACCGCTGGAAGGCCGAGCTAACGCCGGCCTGCTTCCAGGGGCCGTCGCCGCCATTGTAGATCTTCCAGAGCTGATCGGGGCTCGCGGCGGCGGTGTCGGCCTGCAAGGCGGCCCAGCCGGGGATCTCGTTCGAGGCCGGTACGAGGCTGGAAAGCGAGGCGGCGCCCATCACCGTGCTCGCGACCAGCGCGACAGCGAACGCCAGAGCGAGTCGCGCCGCCCATCGTCTGGTGGTCGGGAACATCAGGTGCCTCCGAGGCGGCAGTCCCCGGTTGTCCGGGGGCTGTCTGTGGTCTGTCAGGTTGGGCATCTGCTATCTACTACCCAGCGTAGTCGAGACGACACGTGACCTACATCACGAGAACTCCGCCGGCACGCGCGCGGTTCCGCTCAGCTCTCGACCTTCGGCGCCTCTTCCGGGGCCGGAGGAGGAGCCGCCGGTGGAGGCGGCGCAGCGGGCGCAGCGGGTCTGGGCGCGGGCTTGGCGGGCTCCACGCGCGTAGCCTCGTCGATCTCGTCCATCGCCTTCTGGGACGCGCTCTTGAACTCGCGGATGCCCTCGCCGAATCCGCGCATGATCTCGGGAATGCGCTTCGCGCCGAAGAGGACGAGTACCAGCACCAGGATCAGGATGATCTCCTGAGCGCCGAATGAACCGAACATGGTGGACTCCTCTCACTGCCGGATGCGGCCTTGGGGGGCAGCAAACAACCACGGCCCCGGCGCGCCGCTCACGCCAGTCTACTCTCTAGAACGCTGATGCGGCCCATATCGTTCGTCCCCAGACCGCGCGCCGCTGCTGTGGCCACATGCCTGGGCGCCAGCGGGCCGAGGCCCATCTCGAAGCGCTTCTGCTCGATGACTGTGGTTCCATAAGCATCGTGGGCGACGGGATCGGTCGCCACGAGGATGGCGTTGGGCGGCCAGCGGTCGTTCGGGTTGTCCGCTCCCGGCCCGCCGTTGAAGCACCCGAGCGTCGCGTCGCAGACGATCAGGCGCGTCTTGTCCTTGATGGCGGGAATCGCGTTGAGGTCAGCGATGTACGGATCGCATTGGTTCCGGTGATGTCGGCTCGGGTTGTCGAAGGAGCCATAGTGGTTCTTGAGCGCCAGAGTGATTCCCGCGCCGCTGTGGGTCTTGAGCACGGGTACGTTGATGAGCGCCGAGCACTGCTGGGTGAGGATCTTCGCCAAGCGCCCGCTGAATGACCCTTGGCTCGTGGGGCGGTCCTCCCACTCGCCGTCCACGCCACGCACGACCACCCGGCTGGGGTCCTCGCTCAACTCGTACCCGTTCCTGATCAGCTCGCGCTTGGCGCGGTCCCAGATGATGATGTTGCCCGGACGCAGGCCAATGTCCATGAGGCGCTGCGCGATGGCCAAGGCGACGACGGGGTGGGTGAAGAGGTTCGGAGAGATCTGGTTCACCTTGATCGCGACGACATCGTCGGAGGCGAAGAGCGCCTTCCAGCCGGCGTCGGGCGAGTCCTTCCCCGTCGCGAGCTTCACGCCCTCGTCGATCATGCGCAGGACGATGTCCTGAGACAACTGCCCGGGCACCGCCCAGACGCCGCTGTGCGTGACGTGGGCGACGGGCACGCCGCCTGCCTTGGCGCCCTGATCGGGTGCGGCCGCCGGCGTCTCGGGCGGAGTAGAGGGCGTGGCAGGGGGAGCAGTGGCGACGGGCGGGGTGCGGCGGGCGCATCCGCCCGCAAGGCCGAGGCCTGCCAGGCCGACAAGGCCCGCGCCGGTGCGCTTGAGGAAATCCCGGCGATCATCGGTCATCAAGCTGCTCTCCGCTTGGGATAGGCTCAGTGAGCTTGGGCGACGGATCGAAGTGGTGGGGCGGGCATTCTTGCCCGCCAAGGCGCCCTGGCGGGCAAGAATGCCCGCCCCACCACTCCCGCATCTGTCATGGGCTCAGTCGGCGCGGTTACAGGCTTCGCTTGAGCAGGTCGATCTGAGCCAGGTCATTGGTGCCCACGCCGCGTGCGGCGGCGGAGGCGAGCTGCTTGGGCTTGCGTCCGGCGGCCTCCAGGGTCGGAAGGCCCAGCTGGACGCGCTTCTCGTCGATCATCGCGGCGCCGACCGTGTCCAGGGCGACCGGGTCGGCGCCCACCAGCAGCGTGTTGGGCTGCCAGATGTAGCGCGGGTCGGCGCCAGGCCCGCCCTCGAAGCAGGCGGAGGTCGCGTCACAGACGATCAGGCGCTGCTTGCTGCGAATCTCGGGCAGGGCGTTCACATCGGCGATGTACGGATCGCAGCCGTTGCCGTGACACTGGCTGGGGTTGCTGATCGTGCCGAAGTGGTTCTTCATCGAGATGGTGACGCCTGCGCCCGCCGCGTCCTTGAGGATGGGCACGTTCACGATTGCCGAGCAGAGGCCCAGGATTACGGGCAGGCGGCCTCGGAAGGCGCCCTGGCTGACGGTCTTGCCCTCCCAGTGGCCCTCCACCCCGCCGCACTTGAGGCCCGACCCCGTGTTCGTCTGGTAGCCGCAGGCCTGGAGCATGGCGTCGGTACGGTCATACACGACGATGTTGTCGCGGGAGATGCCCAGGCCCGTGAGTCGCTGGAGGATGGCGTCCACGACGGTCTTGCTGGTGGAGAGCAGCGGTCCGCCGGACGTGTTCACCTTCAGCGCGACGACGTCGTCGGCGACGAAGAGCTTGGCCCAGGCCTTGTCGGCAGCCTCGATGCCGGTCACGTGAGAGACTCCGGCGTCCAGGAGCCGCAGGACGACCTCAGGAATGACTCGGCCGACCGCAGGCTGGAGGCTGGTGCTGTGCAGCGCAGCGATGCGGGACCGCGGCGTGTCCTGGGCCCTCGGCAGGCCCTCGCTCAGGGCGCCGAAGCCTGCGATCCCGGCGGCCGAAGCGCCTGCCATCCTCACGAAGCTACGTCGGTCCACGGAGTGACTCCGTTGCCTGCGTGGTCTCCGCCGGGGCGGTAGCGAGCGACAGCTCATCGACGCGGCTCAGCTGGACCTCGGGGACGAGCTTGGTCACCTCGTCGCGCGTGCATCCCGCGTTGTCGAAGCGGGTGGCGTTGGCCGCTCCTGCCGCGATGGCCCAGCGCAAGCAGTCAGCGAACCCCTTGCCGCCTAGCGAGGCCGCCGCAAAGCCGGCGACCATCGCGTCCCCGCTGCCAACCGCGCTGACGGCCTCGACCTTGGGCGGCTTGGCGATCCACGAGCCCTGCTTGCGAGTGACGGCCACCGCGCCGCCCGCGCCCATGCTGATCAGCACGATGCTGATTCCACTGTCGGCGAGCTCCTGACCCGCGGCAAGGGCCTGCTGCGCGTTGTGGACGGGCCGACCCCGGAGCAGGGACAGCTCCTCGAGGTTCGGCTTGACCATCATCGGCTTGGCCTTGACGCCCTCAGCCAACAGCTCGTCGCGCGTGTCCAGGATCACCGGAACGCCCACCTTCCGGGCGACGCCGATCAGCTCGGCGTAGATGCTGAACGGCACCCCGCGCGGCGCGCTACCGGAAATGACGGCGGCCCGGCTCTTCGCCAGCAACTCGGACCACTTGCGCCGAAGCTGCTCGATCTCGGTGGGCGTAATGAGCGGACCGGGCTCGTCCACGCGAGTCTGCGTCCTGGCGCGGCGGTTGACGATGTTGATGCAGACGCGGGGCTCCTCGTCGGTCGAGACGAAGTCGGTGATGATCCCCTCGCTCTGCAGTTGGCGGATGAGAAACGCGCCGCCGGACGCCCCGGCGAAACCAGAGACGATCGTCTCGGCCCCGAGCCGGTGGGCGACCCGCGCGACGTTGATGCCCTTCCCCCCAGCCTGCACGCGCATCCGCAGCGGCCGGTAGTAGCCGCCCACGCTGAAGTCATCGACCTCGTAGGTCCGGTCAACACCTGCGTTCAGACAGAGCACCGTGAGCACACTGCACCTGTTGGCCAACGGGTCATGTCGGACGCCGGGATTATAGCAACTTGGCCGGAGAACGGCAACGGCCCACCACGCGGCCACCGCAGCGGACGAGGGCGGCGAGTTCGTGCGGCAACCGTCGGCCAGCGTGGCGGCGCTGTCACCGGAGGCGCCGATGTTCGCGAGCACCCGGAACAGCCGGGACGGGAAGCGAGGGGAGCGGCTCACCCGGCGGGCAGTCCAGGGCCTCTGCGCCAGATACTACCGGAAGGCCGGCGTCACGGGGCGGGCGCACACGTTGCGGCACACCGCCGCAACCCTCTCCCGGAGGCACGGTGCCGACCCGCGACAAGTGCAGGCGGTGCTCAGGCACACCGACCCGACGATCACCGCACAGACCACCCTCGCGAGCCATGGGGCGAAAGGGAACGTGGTGTTGGGGATGCCGGGGGACGTGCAATGGCTCACGATGGACGACGTGGGCCTACGGCTCTTGAGGGCCGTCGGCAGGGGAAGGGAGGTGCGCACCCTCGCCCTGTCTGGCCCATCTTCCCCAGCCACAACCCTCTCGGCCCCCCCCGCATTGTGGGGCCAGTGAGCCTTGCCCCCGTCCTTCACCCCTTGGCCGGACAGACTCGGGACCAGTGAGCGGCCGCCGTCGGAGTGCACGCCGGGGATGCTGCAGTGGACGGCTGGTTCGGCTGCCTCGGTCATCCATCCAGCAGCCTCGGTGCTTGCGAGGGCAGCCAGTGCGTCAGAGGTAGCCGAGCGCCCGGAGCTGCCACTCGATGCGATCCGGATGCGCGTCGCGCGCGGGCTCGAGGAGCCCGTCGATGGCGAGGTCCGCTAGCAACTGCTCCAAGGCCTCGCGCAGGCGCCCCTCGTCGGCACTCATGAAGGCGCTGGTGCCATCTTCCACGTAGGGCGCCAGGTCGGCGATGGGCGGAGAGACAAGGGGCATGCCCGTCGCCATCGCCTCCAGAGCCGATAGGTGTAGGCGCCCTTGGGGATCGGTGTTGAGGTAGACGCGGTGCGCCTGGTAGCAGGCCTTCAGGTCTCCGAAGTCCGTGGCCGCACGGGCACCCGCTATGTCCTCGTTGCCGAAGCCCACCACCTGGTTCGGGAGCCCTTCGGTGAGCCGCTCGAACAGGTCATAGCCCCGTCCCGTTGCTGAGCGTACCGGCTCGTGACATTCAGTACGGAAGCCAGTTCGCCCGAGTAGCCTCCGAACTCCGTCTCCGCGTCCACCGCCAGCCGGACCACTCGTCCTCGGCGCCCCAGAGCGCCGAAGGTGGCGCGTTTGTGCTCGCTGACATAGACCAACTCGACGTCAGGCGGCAGCGCAGCGATGAACTCGCGGTCCCAGGGGTGAAGCACGGTGTGGGAGATGAACACCTTCGGCAGCGGGAACGCGGCGATCCGTCGATACTGCTCCCGAGTAGCACAGATGGCCACATCGTAGCCGGTAGGGCCGATGTCACCGGTAAGCACTGCCGCGTTCGCAGGAAGAGGCCGAAGCGAGCAGTCCCATTGGTCCCAGCATTCGCTCGGCGCAAAGGCGAAGTTGTGCCCGAGCTTGCACAGCTCGTACTGGAACGGAGGATGAGTGACGAAGTCCAGGATCCGCACGCGGTTCGGCCCCCAGTTGACGCCGGGCCAGACTCCACGCGTCAAGGGAGCCCTCATGCTGATGCGGAGAGTCGTGGTCTTGGTACGTGTTCGCCATCAACGGGCAAGCACCCGCCTCGCGTTTTGTGGTTCGACAAGTAGGTGCAGCAGGTGAAAGTGGCTGCGGCAGGGAAAACGGCACCATCCTCCTACGGGAGGGTCGGCTGGGGCAGCGCTCGCACTAGACCGAGAGGAAGGTGTGTTCCATGGGGGCCAGCAAAGGACCGGGGCCGATGGGACCCGGCATGCCGCGTACGGGAAGCCGTGTTGATCCGCCTGCTGCGGTCTGGTGGCTGGCGGCGTACTTCTCCTGCTGCTCGTTCTTGGCGCTGTGGCTCTCCCTCCTGGCGCGCGCCGGAGCCCTGGGCGGGGTGTTCGTCTCCAGCACAGATCCCACGCTGCTCCACGCACTCTACGCTCTGTGCTGGGGAGCGCTCGGGGCCTGCCTGAACGGCGCATGGGCGGCCGCCAAACACTGCGCGGCGCGGGACTTCGATGAGAGCTGGAACTGGTGGTACCTCGCCAAGCCGCCGATGGGCGCGATTGTCGGGCTCGCCGTGTACGTCCTGTCGAAAGGTCTGGGTTCGTTCCTGGGCATGGCGCCCGCCACGAGCGGTCTCGGGGTGGCCGCCGTCGCCCTCGTTGCGGGGTTCGCGACCGAGCGGGTCACGAGGAAGATCGAGGATGTCAGCAAGACTCTCTTCGCCGTATCCGAGCCCCCACCCACTCTTACGATCTTGGAACCGGTGAGCGGGCAGCATGTCGCGGGCGACTCCGTTCGGGTGGTGGTCAATGCAATAGGCGCAGGGGGGTACGTACGCGCGACCTGCCCTCAGGAGAGCATGGCGCCGGTGGACTTGGTCTGCTCACAGGGCGGCTTGTGTGAGGCGCTCCTGCCGCTCGTCGGCCCGGCGGGCCCCAAGACGATCCGCGTCACCGCCGTCGTCGGCGCCCAGGTGCTGACGGCTGAGGCTGAGTTCGAGCATGTGGGCCCGACGCCGGCGCCCGCCGGTGGGACGGCTCCTGCGGGAGATGCCGCTGGGCCGGGAGAGGGAGGCGACACCTGAGGCTGTCGTTACCGGGGAGGGCGCTGCGGGACGACATGGTCTGGGGCGTCCGTCCGGACTTGGACGATGAGGCCTACCTCGGCTCGAGGGCCAGTCCATCGAGGCCGACACACCCGTTCTGGGCACCCGGCTCGACAAGGACGCCCCCGGCCTCCCGGACTTCGAGCATGTCTGGGTCGCTCTCAAACACATGGGAATGCCAGCAACTTAGAGCGTGTATGAAAAGGGTGGGCGGGCGCCATGAATGGCGCCCCTACACAATTGGGCGCGATGAATCGCGCCCCTACGCCACAAACGACCGTACATCGCCGTCATGTAGGGGCACGATTCATCGTGCCCGACCGTAGGGGCGTGGTTCACCACGCCCGATGCCGTGCTTCTCATACACGCTCTTACAACGTCACCCATCTGCGCTCTGGGACCGACCCGAGGCTCTACGTGTTCACCGCGTGACGCGGCCTGACCGCTACACTGCCACGCCGATCGCCCACTGGCTACGTGCGGCGCGCAGAAGGCGTAGCGACGACGCCGGAGTTCCGAACGGCTGGCGCAGCGTGTGGGGCCTCCTGCCCTCGCGGCTGTGTCGATGTCGCGCGTATCCACCGCCAGCAGTCCACGGAGCACCGCCCCGCCCCTGTGAAGCGTGGCAGCTGCTGCTCCCTTCGCAGCAACTGCACGCGTGACCCAATGCACTACCGCCCCCCGCAGCGCGCCGGCGCTCCCGTCGGAGGTCAACGGCGACGGCGGCCACCGCAGCCGGCGGGACGCCCGCGCTCCCAGGGGGACGGCGACGGCGGCCACCGCTGCCGGCGAGACGCCGGCGGTCCCAGGGAACGTCAACGGCACGACAACGGCAGGGGGGTACAAGGTGGGAAGGGGAGAGGTAGCGAACCGAGGGGAGAACGATGGCAGAGAGTCGATGACCGTGACGGAGGTGACGGCAGATGGCAGGGGACCCAGGCCGGGATCGCGCGATGGCGGAGGCGCTGCTGAAGCAGGGGGTCATCAGCCCGGACCAGCTCGCGGCGGCGAAGGCGGAGGCGGCGGGAGGCGTATCGCTGGTCCAGGCGCTGCTGCGCGCGGGGGCCTGCACGGCTCAGGACCTCGCGCGGGCGTCGTCGGTGGCGGCGGAGGAGGGGGAGGGCGGCGAGTTCGTGCTGCAACCGTCGGCCAGCGTGGCGGCGCTGTCACCGGACGCCGCGCTGGGCGGCGGGAGCCTGGATGACTACCAGGTCGATCCGGAGGCGATCCGGGAAGTGCCGCGCCCGGTGGCGGAGGAGTACTGCCTGCTGCCCTTGCAGGTCAGCGAGGGGCGAATCCTCCTCGCGATGGCGGACCCGGGGAACGTGTTCGCGATCGACGAGGTGCGGAAGCGGACGGGCCGGCGCGTCGAGGCCGTACAGGTGCCGGAGCAGGAGCTGATCGCGGCCATCGACCAGTACTACTCGACCCAGGCGAGAGCCTCCATGGCGCAGAGCGCCGTGGTGACGCGAGACCTGAGCGGCCGGCTGGGCAAGGACGAGTCGCTGCTGGACCTGTCCGACGACATCGCGGCGACGGTCGATGAGGCGCCTGTCATCCGGGTGGTCGAGCGCATGATTCGGGACGCGGCGGCGCAGCGCGCGTCGGACATCCATATCGAGCCGAAGGCCGACGTGTTCGCCATCCGGTTCCGTGTGGATGGGTTGCTGCAGACCATTACGGAGCTGCCGATCGACTTGCATCGCACGGTGGTGTCGCGCCTGAAGATCCTGGCGGGGTGTGACATCTCGGAGAACCGGATGCCACAGGACGGGCGCTTCGCGACGCTGGTGGACGACCGGCCGATCGACATCCGTTGCTCGACGCTGCCGACGTACTGGGGCGAGAAAGTCGTCCTCCGCTTGCTGGACAAGTCGGCGGCGCTGGTGTCGCTGAGCCAGTTGGGGATGCTCCCCGACATGATGAAGCAGTACGACACGCTGCTGCACACGAAGCAGGGGATGGTGCTGGTGTGTGGGCCGACGGGGTCGGGGAAATCCACTACGCTGTATGCCTCGCTCCACAAGATCAAGGACGACACGCTCAACATCACCACGGTGGAGGACCCGATCGAATACGAGGTGGAGGGCGTGAACCAGACGCAGGTGCACGCCCGGATCGACCTGTCGTTCGCGCGGAGCCTGCGGCACATCCTGCGCCAGGACCCGGACATCATCCTGGTGGGCGAGGTCCGCGACTACGAGACGGCGGAAATGGCC
>VGFC01000282.1 GCA_016869045.1 Armatimonadota bacterium | reverse complement strand
ACACCCCCCGCCGCCTCCGCAACCTCCAGCAGCACCGCCTCCGAGGTCATCGCGTCCCTCCCGCCCAAGTCTCCCCCGACTCTCCCAGTCTACCACACTCGATTCCCTCAGGGGAATCCCTGACTTTAGGGACAGGCTGGAGGGCGTCCGCGCTCCGACGGCGCCACCGCCTGTCGCCCGCACCTGATCACCCCGCCTAAGTCGTCGATTCCACCTACAAACAAGGGCCTGGTGCGCCGTCTCGCGTGAACGTTGGCATCTTCTATCGCCCCTATCGGGGCTAGAGGAGGGGAACGGGCCTTGATCCGTGGGCTGTCGCCCACGGCTATGCGTCCTCGGCCCCCTTCGGGGGCCGTTCACGGCCTTTCGCCCCGGAAGGGGCGAAGGACAAGTAGCCACGGGCGCGAGCCCGTGGAACCGGGCGGCCCCATCCTCCCTCAAGCCCCGTAAGGGGCGACAGAACCATCACAATCACGAGTGACGGCGCACGGGTGGCCTGTCAACCGTGATTCCCTGGGTCGTCCTCGCACGCAGGAGGACAGGCATTCCTGTTCTCCCCGACAACCCGGGCCCCGCGCGGACAGGCAGGAATGCCTGTCCTCCTGGGGACCCAACGGATGACGGCTGACACGGCACTAACCCCAGCAGAGATGAGGGCGGGCCCGCGAAGGCCCCGAGTGCGAGGCGCAGGGCTCCCAGGGCGCTACCGGGGCAGGGCCGAAGGCGACTCAGAACGGGTCGATGAGGGTTAGGGTGATGATGAGAGTGGCGCTGGCGGCGGTGCCGAGGGCGGATGGGTCGGTGACGGCGAAGGTGTAGGTGAGCTGCGAGCCGTTGAGGCCGCCCGTGCCCGTCCAGCCGCTCTTCACGCCGGTGAGGAGGTTCTTACTGGTGCTGGTCAGGACGATCTGCCCGGCCGACGTTCCGACCTGGCCAACTTTCGAGCCGGCCGGAGCGGCGGCGAGCAACCGCAACTGCGTTCCCCGCGGCAAGCGCCCGGAGGAGAGGCGGGCCTGGATGTTCCGGGACTGCACCTTGCCGCTGACCTTCGGCACGACGGAAGTGTAGCGAAGGTAGGTGCTGCTGTCGCTGACGGAGGGCAGCGGCGGCCCCGGCACAGGGTCCAGGGCCAGGAGACCTGGACTGCCCGAGACGTCCACGACGGCAACCTCGTTGACCGCAAGGGCAAGCGTCTGCGTGGCCGTGCCCGTATCCGCCTTGGCGAGGGGCGCCAGCACGCAGAGGAGAAGGCCGGCCAGGGCTGAGCCGTTCTTGACTCCTGTCGCCGATGGACCTCCGTTAGCTCCAGGCATGCGTCCCGGTCTCCGACCGCTGGACGCATACGGGACTTGCCGGTGGTCGTTTGCCCCTGCAACAACCGTCCGGCCGCTTCGGGCGGCTTCCCTCCACAGCCGCTACCCCCGTGAGCGGCCTGCGCTTGGTGCTTCCCCTCATCCAGTGCCGGATGTCCGACGTTGCGGCCACATCCCAGGACGGCCCTTCTGCTCGACGAGGGCCGTCCTGCCTGTGTTTACCACACGACCGCCGCCCGTGTCTACCCCGTTCCGCCGGCGCGGTTCGCTCTCGGGTCACGCAGGCCGCACGCTTCGAAACTGCGGCCGCCCGGCGACGGTCACCGGCTGAGCCGGACGGTCGTCACGCCGCTGCTTGTGCCCCCGTCGGGCGACTCAGGCGGGCATCAGTCGATGACGCGTAGGTAGTCTTCTCCGGTGAACTGGTAGCCTGCACCGAGGATCCCGGTGACAACGAAGCGGACCCGGTCCCCATTGGGGACGGTGGCCAGCGCCTCGTTCCGACTGAACTTCACCACGAGTTGGCCGTCGCCGCATGAGACCACCTGGTAGGGGACGACGCGCCCGTTCAGACGGAGCGAATCCTGCTTGAGGTAGTGGAGCAGAGACGGGTCGGGGAACTGCAGGTGGCCCGTAATGGGGGGCGGCGTCTTGCCCGGCCGAGCGGAAGCGCGGTTGACCGTGCGTGGGGTCAGCCTGACGCACGCGCCGAACACGACTTCGGGGATGGAGACCGATACGGTTGCCGTCGCGGACGCTTGTTCGGCGGAAGCGGGGACCAGCACCCAAGCGAGGAGGGCAAGAGCGGCCAGCAGCGTCAGCCGTCGTCTTGGCCCGGCTCGTGGCGCGCCCACGGCTGCTATTCCCCCTCGGGCCGGGCCTGACCGGGCTGAGGGGCAGCCGAGCCGGCCTTCGGAAGGGATCGCCCGTTGGCCGGGAGTAACTCGAAGAGGCTCGGGCCGTCGTAACGGCCGGACTCGTCCAGGATGTGCGGGACCACGAAGATGACCGTTTCCCGCTGCGTGCTCGCCGTGTGGGTGGAGCGGAAGAGCTGCCCGAACACAGGGAGGTCGCCGAGCACCGGGATCTTGCGCTTGTTCTCGCGCTTGACCTCCTGGAGCAGCCCGCCGAGGACGATCACCTGGCCATCCTGCACGCGCACGGTCGTCTCCACGCTGCGCCGCGTGATGACAGGCAGGTCGTTCGGGCCGGTGCCGGTGACGTCGCCCACTTCGGGCTTGATCTCGCATGTGATCTTGCGGTCCTTCTCGGCGACACGCGGCGTGATGGTCAGGGAGATCGTGGCATCGATCTGTTCCAGGTTCGCGTATGAGTAGTATACCCCAGGATTGATGACCTGGAAGTACTGCTCTATCGAGACCTCGACCTTGGCTTGGTTGCCCTCCTGGGCGATGACACGCGGGTTGGCGCGGATCTGCGCCAGACCCTTCTGGGCGAGCCACGTCAGCTTGTGTAGGATCGCGTCCGCCTGCCCGACGTATGTCAGGATTCCGCCGCCGGTGGACAGCCCCAACTGGTCGCCCTGGAGGCTCAACTCGAAGTCGCGCAACGCCTCAACCGACGTCTCCACCACCAGTGACTCGATCAGCAGTTGCAGCGGTGGCACATCCAGCGCCCGAATCCGCTCGATGCACTTCGCCCGGAGTTCGTCAGGGGCAGTCACGACCAGGCGGTTGCCGGCCGTATCCGCCTTGCAGTACTGGCCGTAGGGCTCGGGGAGCAGCGTCTGGATGTCCTGGCTCTTCAGGTAGTCCAGCTCCACGATCTCCGACTTCGCGAGCCGCTGGAAACCCGCGGTCTTCGGGTCGGAACTCACCACCAAGTAGACGCTCGGCTCGATCTCCTCGGCTACGAACCCCCCCACTGAGAGCAGCAGCTCCAGTGCCTTCTTCAGCGGGACTGCCTTCAGCTCGATCGAGATCGTTCCGCGTACGCTGTCATCCGAGATGATCGTGACGCCGGTCTGGGCGGAGATGTCGGCCAGAGCCTGACGCAGCTCGCTGTCCACGAAGACGTTCGTCACCAGCGGAGCAGCCGGCGCGGCGGGGGTCTCCTGAGACAGCAGGTCCAGGCTTGGGAGCAGCAGCGCAGCGAGGCATCCGAGAAGAAGGCTGGATGGTCTGATCCGCAGTGTGATCGCTTCCCTTCGGCGTAGGAGCCCGCGGTGGTGCCGCGAGCGGCTCAGTCCGGCATGATCTCGACTACGACGGTTCCCTGATAGGTGCCGGCAACGTCGCTCAGCCCCTTGCGCTGGGCCAGCACGTAGAGCCACATGTGCCTGCCGGAGGGGCCCGTGGGCTCGATCTTCCCCCGGCTCGAATAGAGCCTGACCCGCCCCCGTTGCTCATCCCCGATCCACGCCGTGGCCGGAAGCGGGCTGGCGGACGGGCTGTCGCTGTTCGCGAGTGCGAGGTTGACCGCGACAACGCGCACCCGGGCCTCGACGCCGGCGAAGACCGTCAGGTCCGTGCGGCCCACCGCGCCCAGGGCGTAGGCGCGCACATCCCGGTTGAGCCACCGGTCGCTGGTCGAGCCGCCGGTGAAGGTGGGGGTCGCCCCCTGCGGGACATTGGCGGGCAGGCCCTGGGACGTGTGTCCCTGGCCCCAGAGCTGGATGGGTGCGCCAACTACGACTTGCAGGCTCGGCGGCGGGCAGGCACCCGAGTCCGGAACGGGCTGCTCGTCCGGCACGCCGTCAAGCCCGGCGGGCGGTGTGGGTGCGCGCCGCTCCGCGCGCCCGCGCACCGGGCGGGACGCTGTGGTGTGAGGTCTCAGAGCGGGGAGCACTGCGCCCCCGGCGGATACGAGGGGTGCCGGCGCCCACCCGCCCGCGGGCGCCTGCGCGCAGGCGGAGACGGCCAGGGCGAGCAGCAAGCACGCAACGCAGCCGCCTCTCATGGCTTGCCTGCCTTCTCGGCGGGCGGCGCGGACTGCGTGGCCCGCACATCCTGGTCGAGGGTCAGCGTAGGCTTGCCCTCGGTCCACACGACCTTCAGCTTCCCCACCCGCTCAACCGTCGTGGCCCCGGAACCGACCTCCACCACCGCCTTCAGGTCGTACTCCCCCGTCTGGAGCCGCCCCGCGTCCAACAGGGCCGACAGCGCGCTCTCCGCCTCGGGGAGGACCAGCTCCTCCGCGCAGCCCAGCACGCACTCCAGCGGCGTGCCGGAGGCGATCGTCAGCTTGCCCTTGGGCTTCACGTGGACATTCCCGATGTTCCAGAACGGCATGGTCAGCACGAACTGGTTGCCATCGCCCTGCGCCATGACGATGGCCCCCAGCCGCCCGCCGTAGCGCACGTCGCCGGGCGTGTGGACCCACACGAGCGCCTGGCGGGCGCCGTGGATGCTGCCGTCGGCGCTGTCGCAGTGCAAGACCAGGTTCGCATAGTAGCTGCCCGAGGCGCCCTCCGGGGCCGTGGCAAGCACGCGGATGTTAGCGCTCTTGGCCGGCGGCACCTCAAGCTCGGTCGGCAGGGTGCTCAGCCAACCGGCGCAGGAGGCGCTCGGCTGGCCCTCGGCCTTGGTCTTGCGGGCCTCGGCGAGCTGGCGCGGCTCGGTCGGCTCGAAGCGCACCTTCAGCGGCACCCCCTCGTCGTTCAGGAGCGTGACCACACGGCTGCGCGCGGCGTTCGGGACGATCTGGAAATCGATGAGTGCGGGTTCGACGTTGGCGGCGACCTCCCCGAACAGCTCGCCCGTGGTCGGCAGCGGCGACGTGAACGGCGTCTCGAACTCAGCCGTCGCGAGGGTGCGGCCGTTGTTCACGCCCCGGGCCTTCAGCTTGTACTCCCCGCTGGGCCACGAGCGGCCGGTGCTGACGGTGAAGACCCGCTGGGCGCCGGGGAAGAGGTCGTCCGGATCGCCCTTCCCGCGCCAGACCAGCAGCCACCGGTCTGCCGTCTTGCGGCTGACTTCGAGTTCGACCGATGGCTCAAGCAGCGTCTCGCCGGTGTTCCTGACGGCCACCTTGGCGGCCGTCCAGGTGGTGGCGGCCTCCTTGTCCTCGACCTGCTCGATGGCGGCCTGGGGGACCTCCAGGGCCTCCTTCGCCGCGCGGCCCGTCACCTCGATGCGGAACGAGGCCACCATGCGGACGACGACGTTGACGCCGAAGGGGCCTCCCCCAGGGGCGGGTGTGGCCTCCGGATCGGAGACGAGGCCCATGGCATAGAAGCCCGACGCATCGGCCGGCACGCGACACTCGAACTTGAACTCGACCCCCTGGCGAGGTTCGACGACCGCCTGAGGGGTCTCGAAGGTCACCCACGGGGCGCAGGGGCGCACGGGCTCCTGGTCCTCGGGCAGGAGGCGCGTGTGGCCCTCCTCGTCCTGGGTGCTCTCGCGCGCCCAGACCTTGATGGTCATCGGGCGGTCGCCGTTGTTGGTGAGCGTGAAGCCGCTCTTGATGGTGGCGCCCGGACGCACGGTGGCGCGAAAGCGCACCGGGTTCATGCTGTACTTCGCCTGCGCGAGGGCGAGCCCCGGCAGAAGGGCGACGCCCAGGATGCACCAGGATCGCGTGAGCGTACGCGGCGTCATCAAGGGACGAACCTCCGATCGCTGCCGTCTGGAGGGGCCGAATGCGAGGCGCGGCGTATGCGCCGAGCATCCGGCCCGCGCGGGTGACTGGGGGCCGGATGGCCCCTGCGGGGCCATGCGGCCCCTCCTCGCGGCATGAACGGCTCGCTCATGAACCCTCAGCCCCATCGGCGAGCCGCCGATGCCACTCGTAAGGACTGCTACGCCGGGGGGCATCGAGCCCCCCGGCGCCACTTGCTGCGTTGCTGCTTCCGGCACTTGTCGTACCATGGCCGGAAGGCGCTACTCGGTCGTCGCCTCGAGGGTGACGGTGCCTGAGTACGTCCCGTTGACGTCGTTGAGGCCCTGTCGTCCGACGAGGGCGTAGAGCCAGTAGTTGGTGTTCTCTCCGGTTCCGTTCCATGGTACGACCCAGCTCATGGTGATTGACCACTTGCTGCCGTTGAACTTACCCAACTGACAGCGGGCCGGGAGCGTCGCGCTGCCGCCGACGAGGGAGAGGACCACGCTCTCAGGAATCAGGGAGATCGTGCAGGCGGTGTTGGTGCGGATGGTCGTCTGGCTTCGACCCACAGCGCCGTTACAGTACCCCCTGGTGAGACCGGTAGGCGTCCACTTGTCCGTTGTGGCGCCCCCTGAGAACAACGGGTCCTCGCCATCGCCGGGACCCGGCAGCCCAATGCTCGTGTGGCCTTGACCGAAGTCGGTGACGTCCGCGGCGATCACCTCGACGTACTCGTCCAGCGTGAGCGACACCGAGGCAGTATCGTCGTCCGTCGCCGACCATCCCTGTGTGCACACCAAGCCTAGCGCCAGAAGCAAGGCGGCGGGTACGATGAACAGCAAGCGTCTCGTCATCGCATCGCCTCCGTGCTCAGGATCGCGCCTGCTTCGAGACGCCAGCAGAAGCCAGGCGGTGTGCGGGTGCCGCGCTCGGTCGCACACAGGTCAGTCAACCGTCACCGTAACGGTCACCGTCGCGTTGTAGACGCCGGTGTGGTCGTTCAGACCACTGCGGTCCCAACTGATGGTCACGGCGGGCGTTCCACCAGGGATGGCCTGCTCGTTGAGGGCCGTGCCGTCATCGTTGCAGTTGATGCTATCGGCCGCGGAGGCGAGGTCATTGGCCGTGGTAGCGAGATCCCACTCGTTGTTCGCCCCGACTGTTGCGACCCCGTTCCAGGTGGCGTCGCCGGCGTACGTGGGGTCATCGTAGTTGGTGCCCTCGGCCCCGCCTACGGGGGTCCACGGCACTGCCGCGGGAGCCAAGACGACGTTGAGGTACTGGTCGATGCTGAGCGTGACAGCCGACGTGTCGTCGGGGTCTCCGTCAGCAAACGCGCCGACGGTCAGCGCCAACAGCCCGAGGATCAACAGGTAACGCATGGTATGTCTCCTCCGGAGATTCCCCTGTTGCAGTGACCCGGTTTCGGGTATACTGGGGGAGGTCTGCGGGCGATGCCGATGATCCCGCCTTGGCGGGACTGGGACGGCATTCGTTTCGCAGACCTTTGGTTTTTCGGCGCGCCTTAAGGCGGCCGGATGCGACCTTGCAGCCTGCGTGTTCAGTTGTTCCACCCCGTTGGCGGCTCTGGTGAGCCGCTCCACCGGGCACGGCTAGTCATACGTCAGCGTGGCCGTGACCGTGCCGGTGTACGTCCCGCTATGGTCGTTGAGGCCATCGCGATCGACGATGATCGTCAGATGGACGTCCGCCGGGGCGGCCTCGCTGGCGCCGGGGTTGGTGCCGGTCCATGTGCCGTCCTCTAGGGCGTCCTGCACCTCGTCGTTGTCATCGTCGTAGATGACCACGGCCTCCATCGTGTCGGCCGCGCCGTTGTTGAGCCGGTTGGCGACGTTGTTGCCGTCCTTGATGGTCGCCGTGCAGCTCCAGGCGTCGTCGTTGGTGTCGATGTCCCAGTCGACTTCAGCCACCGCATCGGCCCCGGAGGCGTTGTCGGCGTCATTCCCCACATCGCCGGCGCTCGGAGCCGTGTTGGTGAACTCGTCGCTGGTGATCGCGGCCTCGAGGTCCACGTTGCCGTAGGCCCCGATGGTCAACACCACGCTGGCCGTGTCGCTGTCCGTCGCCGCAAACGCGGTCAGCGGCAGCGCCAACAGCCCAAGGATCAACAGGTACTTCATCGTCTCCTCCCTCCGGGTTCGACCCGGTCGCAGGGCCGGCACTGCCGGCCTGCCAGGGGGGGTCTGCGGGCGATGCCGATGATCCCGCCCTGGCGGGAGTGGGACGGCATTCGTCTCGCAGAGCCTTCAGGGTCGTGGCCCGCCACATCGCGGGCGGATACGGCCTTGAGAAGGACGTTCATTCGGTGGCGGTCTGTGGCTCCACAACACCTCCCTTACGGTGGCACCGGCGGCCTCGCCGATCGAGGCAACGGCTGTCCATGGGCGAGCCGCCCATGCCACGATCACTCGCAGTCCCACCAGCATTCGCCGGTGGTGGCATTGCACTTGATGCTGCGAGGCTGGTACCACTTCGAGTGACCGTCGGCGAAGAGGTACACCGCCCCGCCGTTGTGCCGCATGGCCGCCGCGTCGCTGGCGCTACGAACGTAGCCGTGCGAGTTGCTGCCCGGACCGTCGATGAAGCTGAAGCCGTCGAAGACCTCGATGGTCTGCGTCGGCTCGGCGATGTAGCCCGGACTCATGCCCCAGACCGGCGTCGGCGGCCCGGCATTGAAATGCACGCCCGTGCCGGAGTAACCGCAATTCAGCGTCACATCAGTCGTCCAGTTGCTCTCGAACTGGTTCTGGCTGCGTGCCGAAGGGCAGATGAACATGGCCTTGTTCTTGCAGTACGGCAGGATGCTCGCGCGCCAGGAGAGGTCGAGATCCGAGTAGCCGCCGGACTGATCGTAGTCGATGTACGCCGGGGGCAGGGCCTCGTCGTAGTCCTGATCGTACATCATCAGGGCCAGCCCGATCTGCTTGAGGTTGCTCAGGCAGCTCGTCTGGCGCGCCTTCTCACGGGCGCGGGCGAAGACGGGAAACAGGATGGCAGCCAGGATCGCGATGATCGCGATCACAACGAGTAGCTCGATGAGCGTGAAACCAGCCGGTTGTCGGCGAGGCGCGACGACTCTCATGTGGGGTGGTCTCCTCTCGGGGGATATGCGGTCCGGAGGCGCCCCCACGCCTCCAGGAACCGAGACGGCCAGCAGGGCGTTCTAGCAGCAACGGCCGGCGCAGACGCCACGGCAACGTGGACAACGGCGACTGGTCTCTCCCCCGAGATTCCTCTCCTGTTGGTCTGTATCGGCCTAAGTGGGTCGGGCCTGCGGTTGCACCGGCAGACTGGGCTGCAGCCTAGTCTGCCTGCCGGTTGGGCCCGGCCCAAGTCGTTCCCCCCGAATGGCGGGCGGCAAGAATGCAACCAGGGACAGCGACCGATTCGCAGGCCGATGAATCGGTGGCTGTCCCTGGTTGCGTCAGGCCCGGATGCGAGGCCCCCGGTTGCCGCACGAGCGCTCACTCCCTGCACGAAGTGGCGACGTCAAGCAACACGCATCGGTGTCAAGGTGACCCGGCTATCGCCCGGCGGCATCGGCGGACGAGGTGACGGCGTTAGCTCTGATGAGGGGGTTGACTGTTGCTGCGATGGAGGTGTGAGTGCGAAGCGTCTGTAGGTGCTGCGGCGGTGAGTTCGCGGAGACTCTACCAGGCACCTGCTACGTCGGCAATAATCTGATGTAAACTTCTTGTAACGAACCGCGCGCCAGGATCATAGCACCATACGCGCCGTGCAGTCAAGGCCACGACGGGCCGGATACCTGTGCGCCGAGTGGCCTCGGCGCGCAGGTATGCGGCCCCTCCCGGACAATGCGGAGGCCCTGCGCAGGACTGGCGCGCCTCTTTCGCGAAACCCCCGTTCTGCGGTAGAATGCTACGCTACCGGAATCCCGGTTGCGGAGGTACGCTCATGTCCCGCTCGCTCGTGGTTGTGCTGTGCCTGGCTTTCCTATCCATCGCGCTGGTTGCAGGCTGCCCGAAGCCGACGACAACCTCGCCGACGCCTCCGACGACCACCGACAAGGGCGAGCCACCGGCGGCCGGGGGTGAGATCGTGTTGGGCTCGTACATGTGCAACACGGGCGCCTTCGCGACATTCGGCCAATCGTCCACGAAGGCGATGAAGCTGGCGGTGGAGGAGATCAACGCGAAGGGCGGCGTGCTGGGAAAGCAGATCCGGCTGATCGTCGAGGACGACCAGTGCAAGCCCGAGGAGGCCGCCAACGC
>VGFC01000281.1 GCA_016869045.1 Armatimonadota bacterium | reverse complement strand
TCCGCGATCTCCGCCGGGTTGCCGACGTAGTCGCGGTCCCGGATCAGGCCGCCGTGCGCGAAGGACGACACGGGCTGCAGGTCGCTCAGGTAGATCGCGTTCGGGTCGGCCTCCACTTGGACCATGAACGAGATGCTCACCGTACTCTGGCGCCGCTCCACCGACCGGTCGGCGATCGTCGCCTCCACCCGGTGCCGCCGCGGTTGTGCGGCATGCGGCGCGAGGGCGCGGGTCAGGTCGATGCGCAGCGCGAGCGCCTTCCCCTCTTCACCCGACGTCGCGGAGACCAGCGCGGCGTCCCCGTCGATACGCGTACCGTTCACGGTGACCGCCAGGCTCGCGGGGTCCAGCGGATTCTCGGCATCACGGAACTCGACCGCGAGCTGCTTCGGCGCGGCGATCCAACCCAGGTCCTTCGCCTGCTCCACGGTGAGTTCACGGTCATCCAATGCGAGCCGCGCGAGGGCGGGCGCGGAGGTGTCGGTGAGGTTCAGCCATGGGGGCTTGCCCGAGATCAGCCGCACGGTCCCGCCGCCTGTCTCGTCGGCGGAGAAGGTCGGCTTGCCCTGCGCGCTGTGCTGCCACGCGGCGTTGCCGGCCCGCCAATCGAGGGCGGCGGCGGTCGCGGCGCACTCGACGCTCACGTCCCCGGTTGCGCGCAGTGCGAACTGACGCCGCTCAGGCGCCGGTTCTGCGCGCCAGGAGAAGTCATTCGCCACGGTCACCCGCAGGCCGGGCCGAACGCCGTAGATGACGTACCAGTCGCCGACCTTGATGCCCTCGGCGGCGAGGTCCACGTCCTCCACCAGCTCCACCGTGTCGCCCCCGTAGCCCCCGCCGACCTCGTTCACCTGCCGAATGGTGTACGTCTTCCCGCGCTCGGGGAACCACAGCTTCATCCCGCAGTACCAGGGCGTGTTCCCGTGGTCCACCATCGGCTGCCAGGTGCGGATGACGTTCGGGCGGTCAGCTGGCAGCACGGTCACCTGGTGCCAGCTCGTGCCGAAGGGCGCGTGATCCTGCACGTCTACGCGGACGAGCCCACCCGGCAGCGCAGACACGCCCGCGATCCGGTAGCCCTCGTTGCACGGCTCCCGCAGGTCGCTCTCGACGCGGATCAGGAGCTGCCGCTCTGCCAGGTGCTGGCCGACGGGCCACGGCTTGTCCGGCTTCACGACCAAGGCACTCTCGGCGCGCGTGCCCGTCAGGTCGCCGATGACATCGACGATCTCCCCCGTGAAGTCCCCTGGGAGAGCGGCCCGGAAGCCCTCCAGCCTCAGGAACGTGCCGCGCGCCGCATCGGCCGCGATCACAGCGCCGCCGGCATCCTGGCGGACCAGAGCGTACCGCGCGTCGGTCTCAAGACCGCCCGGCAAGGTAACCGTGCCGGCCTCGGACTGGTAGACCACCGTGTCCGTGTGCCCGCCCGCCATCTCCAGGCGCAGCGCAACGACGTCGCGCGTCGGCCCTTCGCTGCTCTGCGCATCGAGACGCGTGACCGACCGGATCGCCGACTCCTCACCCTCGCGGTACCCCTCCAGGATGTGCACGAACAGGCTGTTCAGCGGCTGTCCATCGGACGTGCTGCGCGACTCCACGAGGAAGTCGCGTGCATCGAGGAACGCTACATTGCCGTCCACGCGCTGGCCTCCGGGCAGGGGCTGGCGCATCCAGCCGATCCACGGCCCTTGCGCGCGCACCAACTCCGTCCGGCCTTCCGCCTGCGGCAGCCCGACCAGCCGCAGGCGCACCCGTCCCACGTCCTCCGACAGAGGCCGCCGGAAGGGCTTGCCGCTCGCATCGCGCGGCGCGTAGGCGGCCACGTCGGTCTTCCACGTAAGATCCCAAGGTTCGGTCGGCCCCGCGAGACGCTCCACGTGCCGCACGCGGCGGAAGTGCTCGTGCTCGGGATCGTCGGCCGCCGCCTCGTCACCCAGGACGACCTGCGCCAGGGTCTCCGCCTCTGCTTGCGTCACGGGCAGATCGGCCTCGGCGCGCTCAGCCCACGCGCTGTTGTACAGCGCATGGCGCTCGCCGCCGGTCAGCTTCAGGAGATCGAGCACATACGGACGCCCCTCCGGGCCTTCCACGCCGATCAGCGCGCGCCGAAAGTCGCTCACGTCTTTGTCCATGCGCGCCCACGAGTAGTGATCCCGCACATCCAGGACCTGGAAGCCCGAGCCCGGCTCGCCGGCCGCCTCCCCGCCCTTGAAGGTGATGACCTCCCCGTAGCCTCGGTTGTCGCCCCAGCCCTTCCCCGTTGACACGCCGTCCACCGTCGCCCCGTTCTGGCACAACGGGCTGTGGGCATAGACCCACGACCAGCTCGAGAACCCCTCCGCGCCCTCCGCGATCTCGTGCGGGTAGCCCATCGCCTTGAGCGGCTGGAACTCCGGCCGCTCCCATTGAAGGTGCGCGTTGCACCAGTGGGCCGCGTACCCGCCGCGCCGCATCACCGGCACGCCGTCCACCCAGCACTCCAGGCTCAGCGCATCCTGCGCGTTGTGCAGCGTGGCGCGGGTGTAGCTGAGGCCGACCTCCTGCCGATGGCCGGGCCCGCCGACGCGGACCACGCCCACGCCATACCCCGCCCAGTTGCGGCTGCCGAGTTGCTCGTTCGCGCGCACCGCGGCCGCCTCCGTGAGGAACGGAGAAGGGAACGCGTGCTCGTGCTGATCGCCGAACTCAAGCTGCATCCCGCGCACCGTC
The DNA here is from genome assembly GCA_016869045.1 of Armatimonadota bacterium. Taxonomy (GTDB): domain Bacteria; phylum Armatimonadota; class Zipacnadia; order Zipacnadales; family VGFC01; genus VGFC01. The sequence goes on along the minus strand of VGFC01000281.1, from coordinate 7,455 downwards.
GTGAGCTTGCGCATCTCCCCGTCGGCAGCGAAGTAGAACGGGTTGTCCTCCAGGAAGCGCGGGTAGAACCGCAGCCACCCCTCCGGGTCGCGCAGGTAGGGGTAGAAGTACCCGCCCGGCATCGCCATGTAGTTCGGCGCGCCCTCGCCGTTCAGCCCATCCTGGTAGCTGTGGTTGTACAGCGTCACCTCCTGCGCGGGCCCGGCGAAGTCGATCAGCTCCCCATCCTGCAGCAACACGCCCAGCAGCCACATCTCCACGTAGTTCGCTTCCTGGTAGTTCGTGAGGAGCTTCTGCGAGAAGACGCTCTTGAACATGAGCGCGACCTCCCGCAGCAGCTTGCTGCGCACCTTCTGGTCGAGGGCCTGGGGGTCCCCGTACTTCTGCCGGGAGTACTCGCGGAAGGCCGGATGGTGGCGGACGAGGGCGAAGGGCTCCACCCAGATCTGCTCATCGAACATGTTCAGCCAGCCCTTGCTGCCAAGCGGCGTCCGCCGGCTCCACGGCCCCAGGTAGCTCACCTCGAAGATGGCCGGCCGCGGCACCGCCTCCCACTCCGCGCGCGTGAGGGGCAGGCCGTCCTTCCCGTTGGCGACCTCGTTCTTCCAGCATAGCGGAAGGCCGTAGTACGTATCGGACGCGAGGTCCAGCAGCACCGCGGTCTTATGGACATACAGCGGGTCGGCAGTCTCACGGAACTTCTGCGCGTACTGCTTCACCAGGTCGCAACCTGTGTCGAGCCACCGCTTCTGGTCGAAGACCGTGCGGACAAACAGCTCCCACTCCACGCCCTCCGCGTCGCGGTAGAGCGTGCAGGGCACCTCAACCGAGGTGTCGTCGAGATGCGGGAAGCGGACGGTCTCAGTCGGTCGGAGAGCGTAGTCGGCCGGGAAGTCCGCCTCGCGGCCGTACAGCTCTCTTCCGCAGCAGTTCGTGGTCGCGTGGTAGGGGTTCTGGGGATCGTGGCGCAGCGAGAACGCCCGTGAGCCGCAGAAGACGCAGTAGCTGACGAGCGCCTCCTCGGCCTTGAAGGCCTCCGGCTTGCCGGACCGCACGCGCGCAAAGGGCGCGATGTGGCGCGGGAAGTCGGCGGCCAGCTCTGCATCCGTCGGCGCCGCGGCGGCGTACTGCACGAACGCCTGATCGGCCGGCAGCGCGGGATGGTCCCGGTTCCAACGCTCGACCTGCGCGGCGGTCCACTCCGCGAAGAGCGTCTCCGGCGTCAGCGGCGGAATGCGGCGGCCGGGGATCAGCTCCGCGACCTTCCGCGCACGATCCGGCGCGTCCCACCGCCCGGCCGGCTGCGCGTGACCGGTCGCCACGAGCGCGAGTGCGCAGCCTCCTGCGAGCAAGGCCATGGTCATCGCGATCTCCTCTCAGGCTGGAACGTGCTCGGTCCGCGCGATGATCTCGTCCTGCATGTCCTCCCACAGGGACGTGAAGGGCGCGCTGTAGCCCGCCACGCGGACCATGAGGTTGCGGTACAATTCCGGCTTCTCCTTGGCTTCCAGCAGCATCTGCCGGTTCACGAAGCTGAACTGCATCTGCTGCCCGCCCGCGCTGAAATGGCTCTGGATGAGCGCGGCGACCGCGTCGATCCCCGCGTCGTTACTCAGCAGCTTCGGGTCGAGCTTCACGTTCAGCGACGTCGCGGTCGGCAGCAGCCGGTGTGGCAGCGAGGCCACCGAGTTCAGCAGGGCCGTCACGCCGCTCCGGTCGCGTCCCTGCGCGCCGCCGATGCTGTCCGCCACCGGATCGCCCGCCCGCCGACCGTCTGGCGTCGCGCCGGTGATCCGCCCGAACTCGATGTGCATGTTCTCGCCGCCCGCCAGCGTGCCCAGGATGTAGACCCCGCCCCGATAGGGCTTGCGCCGCTTCAGGATCGCGTCGAACCTCTCGATGATCCGCGCCGCCAGCCCGTCCGTCTCCGCCTCCTGGTTCCCGAAGTGCGCCACCTCCGTCGCGATGCGCCGCCGCAGCGTCTCATGTCCCTCCCAGTCTGCCTCCAACACACGCACGAACTCCTCCAGCGTGAGGGCCTGCTTCTCGAATACGAGCTTCCGAAGGGCCGCGAGCGAGTCCGCCAGATTCGCGGTCCCGATGATGTCCCAGTTGCAGAAGTTGTAGCGCGCGCCGCCCTGCGTGTAGCCGAGGCACCTCTCGATGCAGTCCTGCACCACGAGCGAGGCAGCCAGGTTGCCGCCGGGCATCCGCGCCGCCGCCTCGTCGCGACCCACGGACGAGAGGTGCGCCGCCTCGGCAACCAGGTCCATCGACGCCTCAAGCGCATCCCACAGGTCATCGAAGGAGTCGATCCGCGACAGCTCCGCGTCCGGCTGCAGCGCAGGCTCCAGGCCCAGCGTCATCCGCAGGATCTTCGGCAGGTTGATGAAGCCCTCGACCGAGCCCATCTGCGCCTTGCCGGTGACGATGACCTCATGGCAGCCGGAGAGGGAGAAGTCGCGCGCATCTTCGAGCGACACGCCGACGTTCACGAGCGCGTGCACGATCTGCTCATCGCTGCAGAAGTCCGGGTTGGCGGTGCCCGACCGCAGCGCGCGGACCGCCCGCCTCAGCAGCTCCGGCGGCGTGCCCTTGTGCCAACGCACCCCGACCTGCGGCCTCAGCAGCTTCAACTCCTCCACCGCGTTCAGGCACAGGTATGTGACCTCATTCGACGCATCGCTCCCATCGGGCCTCACGCCGCCGAGCGTCAGGTGGTTGTGCGCGCTCACGCCGCTCGTCGCGCCAACCGACTCGAAGTACTTGATCCACAGGCAGTTCACCAGCTCCTGCGCGAGGTCGCGGTCCAGCGTCCCCGCCTCGGCCTCGCTCGCGAAGCACGGGTAGAGGTACTGATCGACCCTCCCCGGCGCATCGGGTAGGAAGAAGAACGAGAACCACGCGCACTGACACGCCTCCCAGAACGTGGTCGGCGCCTTCACCGGCACCCGGCGGCAGTTGCGCGCGATGGTCTCCAGCTCCCCTCGCCGCACCGGGTCGTCCTCCGCCTCCGCCATGGCCTCCGCCTGCTCCGCGTACCGGTTGCTGAGGTCGATGAACCCCTCCGCGATGATCCGCAGGGCCTGCAGGAAGTCCTGCTTCTCCTCGATGGTGGCATGGGCGGCTCGCTCATGAACGTCGACGGTGGCATGGGCGGCTCGCCCATGGAGGTCTGGGTCACTAAGCCTCCCCAGTCGTCCATCGATCCTATCGATCAACCCCTCGAACCCGACCGCGAAGACGGTCTCGTAGTCAAGGGTCGTGTGGTTACCTGCTGGGGCGAGTATCCCCTCGCGCCAGTGGGGCTCGGTCTCCGGGGGGACCGGCCAGTAGTCGCGCCCGGGCGGCTCCCACGTGCGCCGGCCAAAGATCGCGGGCGTGATCTCATCCACCGAGTCCGCGGTCAGCCCCGGCGTACAGCCCACGACCAGCTCACCCTCGCGGATGACGACATCCTGATGGCGGTAGTAGTGCGCCAGCGCCTTCGCGTGCCGGATGACCTCGGGCTCGCCCTCGGTCTGCGCGAAGGACTCCTGCCAGATTCCCCCGGCCTTGGGGTCGCCAAGCTGCCGACTGCGCAAGGCGCGCGCCTTCATCGCCAATACTCGTTCGCGCAGCATTCAGTCACCTGTCGTTGCCTGGTGCGCGGACGCCCTCGTCCGCATGCCGTCGCCGTGCCGCCGCCTGGAGCGCGGACATCTTGTCCGCATGCCGTCGCCTCTCCTACCCTCGCCCCGGCACCCGATACGCCTCCTCCGCCTCTCCTCCTACCTCCGGAGGGTCGAACCGCACCTCCGTGACACGCTGATCGCTATCCGCCTTCAGCACCTGCAGGAAGAACCCCGGTTGCTGCGGGAGAACTAGCGCGAGCCAGTTCTTCCCCGCCTGCAACTCCACGGTCTCCCTCTGCCCAACATCCGCGCCGTTGAGACAAACGCCCCACGCCGCGCCACCGATGTAGCGCAGGCGGACGCTCTGCGCGCGCGGCGAGAAGAGCGTGGTCTGCAGAACGTAAAGCCCCGGTTTGTCCTGATACCAGACCGCCGACACGCGCGCGAGGTCGGGATCGACGTACGGCGGCTGAAGCGGCCCGTCGTCCGCCAGCCAATCCAGTCGCGTCCCATCGGGCAGCAGACACGGCTGCGTCGTGAGCCGTCCCGCGGCGAGGTCCTGCCGGAGCTTGGCGCTATCGACTCCGTCAGGAGGCATGGGCCCCAGCTTCACGAAGCCGCCTTGCGCATACGACGGATCGCGCTCGCGCAGCTTCGCGAGGCACGCCGCATGGAGTCGTCCCGCCTCGCCCGCGCGGCGGAAGTCGATCTGCGCCACGCAGAAGCAGTTGCCGGCCAGCAGCTTGTAGTCATCAGTCGCGAGGGTCGGCCGCAGGCCATCCTCCGTCTGCGCGCCCGCGGCGAGGTCGCTCAGGTGGTGCCGCGCCACCCCCTCCTTCCACGCCAGCGGCAGCCGGTAGGTCACGCGCACCTCGGTCAGCGCGCCCGGCCCGTCGTTGGCGAGCGTGAGTCGCAGCGCCCCATCCACGAAGCACAACAGCGCCCGTAGCCCGGGGAAGTCGGTGTCATGGTCGGTGTCCTTCAGCGCAGCATGGTTATCCGTGTTCGGCACGGTCATGCCGATCCTCGCCGGCAGCGCCTGCGTGCGATCATGCGACAGGTGGAACCGGGAGGGCCCTTCCCTATCCGACGCCGCAACGTCGGCTGTCTCGCATCGAACCGCGACCACCTTCTCCCGCGGCACACCCTCGATCGCGAAGGTCAGGGGAATCGGATCGTTCAGATCGAGCAGCACCGGCCGCGTGAGCCGCACGCGGACCGTCTTGCCCTCGCGAGCCGACGCGCCAATCTTGCTGTGCAGGAACTGGTAGCGGTACGCGGCGTACTGATTCTGATTGCAGTACCACCAGTCCGGTCGGTGGCCGTACTTGTCGAGTTGCGCCTCGAACTTCGCCCAGGCCTCCGGCGTGCGGTACCACGTGTGCATCGAGTAGGTCAGGTTCGGATGGCGCTGCCTGAAGGCCTCTTGCCCGAGCACGGTCTCGACATACGGGTCGATGTCCTGCCCGTCCGGCGGCATGATCGGGCTGAGCATCAGCTCGGTGCGCACGTCCTCGAACTGCGACTCGTTCGCGACATGGTAGAAGCCGCCGCGCTCGAGCAGGCGCGCGATGTCGGCATGGACCGCCAGCCCCTCCTGTGGGTTCGTGAAGTTGCAGTACGAGAACGAGTAGGACACGACCGGCTTGTCCACCGCCGCCTCCCACACCATGCGCGCACCCGCGGTCTCCTCGAAGATCCTGTTCCGGCTGCAGTACGACAGCAGCGGGTGCGTCAGCGAGTGCCCGCCGACGGCGTGCCCGCCCTGTAGCAGATCGCGTCCATACTGCGAGTCCGTCGTGGTCGTCGCGCCCGACCAGTCGCGCCACAGGCTGTTGAGGTAGAACGTCCCGAAGTGCCCGTGCTTCGCCAGCACGTCGCGCATCTTCAGGTGGTCCGGGTTGTTGTCATCCCATCGGCTGCCCACCGCCCACTCGCGCCCATCGTAGAGCGGCTCCATTCGGACCGACGCCTGGCGCGCCGCGTCCTCCGAGTCGAGGGTGACGCTGAACTCCTGCTCGTAGGTCTCTGCCGGGAACGCGAGCGGCACGTAGGGCGGCTCCTTCACGAAGGTCGGATCGAGCACCCGGAACCACGCGCGCACGCGGTAGGTCTTCCCCTTCTCGACCGTGAACGCCTGACGCGCCTGGCTGCCATACCACACCGCGACACACGACCGGCCGCTGTGCGCCACGCTCCCGTCCCGCGAGTAGCGTTCCGGCGGGAACGCGCCGGTGAAGCGCCAGTTGCTCGGCTTGCCGTCCGCGCCAGCCTCCTCGAAGCCCCCGTTCGCGATCGTCGCGCCCTCGACCGTCACATCGTCCGCCCACACGAGCCGCACGTCTTTCCCGTCCTCCTGACCGTACCACTCGCCCTGCAGGTCTATATCGACGGGCCCGTCCCCTTGCGCCGTGAACTCGATCCAGATCTCCTCCCACTCTCTCCCAAGCGCCTTCTCGCAACTGACGCCCGTGTTCTCCTTGCCCGCGCCCAGCCACCCGCAGTTCTGCACGGTGGTCAGACCCGACCCGCGCGCCTGCGTCAGGTCAAACGCGCTGTTCACCACATAGATGTCGATGCGGCCGCGTGAGGCCTGCTTCGGCGGCGCCGCCCAACCGCTTGCCGCGAGGGCCACCATCGCCAGGAAATTGGGGACAGGCACCAATTCCCGACGTCCGAAATTGGTGCCTGTCCCCAATTTCCTCGTCTCTTCAGTACGCATTGAGCCGATCCGCCTCGAGGTGGATGTCCTTCAGCGTCGCTGGCACAAGCTGCAGGCCGTGCTTCCCTGCGAGGAGTTGCACCGCCTCGATGGTCGCCTCCAGCGCGGCCCGTCGCGGGGTGCTGCGGTCGCCGACGTCCCACGTGTTGTGCGTGAGCGCATACACGTACAACAGCGGGTGGTCGCGCAGGAGCATGTCCTGCAGGTTCGACTCGGCGATCTCGACGATTCGTTCCAGAGGCATCTCCGCCTCGGGCCGAGGGTCGCGGACGAACCACGTGCCGGCCTCCGGGCCGGGCTCCGACTGCAGCGTCCGCGTCATCGGCACCTCGTACACCTGAAGTTCCCCGCACACGAGCCGGCTCTTGCTGCTCGTATGGTGGGAGTACGGGAACGCGCCCCACCACTTCTGACCGTACCGCGGATTGTAGCGCCCCGGCACCGAGCAGTAGCTCTGCCGGAAGCCGAGTTCATCCAGGATCGGGAACGTGTAGTCATTCGCCATCGCGCAGCACGCCCCATACGTCTCGGCCGGCAGGCCCAGCGCCTGTTCCCATCCATCCTTGGCGATGCTCAGGACCGCTTTCTGCTCATCGTACTCATAGAAGCTCAGCGGGCGCTGCCAGTCGTAGTCCTCGCTCGCGCCGGCGGGCCGATAGCCGCGCACCTGGAAGTGCAGCGCGTGGCTCGCGCCGGCGTCCGTCATCTCCCGGAACAACGCCGTCTGCGCGCGCGCAACCTCAGGCTCCGAGCACAGCGTCAGCGCCCCGATCAACCCCCGCTCCGCGAACAGTTGCACAATCCCCCGCACCGCCAGCTCCGCGACCTCCCAAGTCTGGTCCGGCCCTCCGCCCGGCTTCTTCGGCGTCTGGCAATCGATCGCATATGCGAAGAACAGCCGCTCACGGTTCGTGCGACTCGTCTCCGGCTTCATCGTTGTCATCTCCGGTGAACGTCACGACGTCGGGCGCGGTGAACCGCGCCCCTACATGACCGGGCACGATGAATCGTGCCCCTACTCGGCGGCGATCCATCTGCAGTGTAGGGGCGCGATTCATCGCGCCCACCGTGTAGGGGTGCCATTCATGGCACCCAATGCCTCGGCCTTCATCTTCCGTA
>VGFC01000280.1 GCA_016869045.1 Armatimonadota bacterium | reverse complement strand
GCTCCAGCAGCGGGCCTTCGACCTCCTTGGAGTCCGACCCTGATGTACCCAGTACGACGACACCACCGATGACTCGAAAACCCCCATTCCTCGGCACTTCTCCGGGTTTGGGGGGACGGAACTTCGGTCTAGAATGGCGACCGCCGGAGACTGCGTGCCACACCCGGCCAACTCCGCCAACGCGTTCTCAATGCCGCGGGCCACCTGTTCGGCCCAACGACGATGTCGGTGAGTCAGCATCGCCAACCATCCGAGCATCGTGTCATCGCGACCTCCAGGGCTCTCTCGGATGTCGAGACTAGCGCGCGCCAGGGGCGCATCCGCCCGCCTCATCTCGCTTGCCTCCCTGTCTGAGATTGGGCACCCGTCCGCCCGATCCCCAAACCCACAGGACGGCCCGGCAGTCCTCCGCCCCCCTTCGCCAGGCCCACAGGCCTCCCCTCCCAGAGGAGGTCCCGCAGCTGAGTGTCACTCGTGAAGCTTGCGGCGTGAGTCTGGAAGGCCGGACCGGGGAGAGGGCCCGGAAGCCGGCAAGCCCCCTCCGAGGCGCGGACGTCAGGGGAGATGCCTGCCGGTCTCCGGTCCCGCCTCGACTCCGCCCGCCAAGTGACGCGCGCCGCTACCGTCTCACCCCGACGCCCGTGATGTCGAACTCCCTGAACCCCAGCGCTTTCGCCGGTGAGTCCTCTCTCAACCGGTAGTCATCCTTCGCTGCATCGACGAAGAGCGGATCGGCGACGAGGGAGTTCCTGTCGAGCCAGGGGCCGAGGGTGCGCCACTGGTCGAGGGGGAAGCCCAGGAACGTGACCGGCTGGCCGCTGAAGTCCCAGTAGAGGTTGTTGTCGAGGGCCATGCGGTAGTTCGGCCACTTGGGCTCCACCCACAGGCGGCCGTTCTCCCAGACGCAGATGTTGCGCTCGAGGACGTTGGTGTTCATGTCCTCGGCCTGGGGAGCGTCGCCGTAGCGCGTCCACTGGGCGGGGCCGTTGAAGGCGAAGAGGTTGTTGCGAATGATGTTACCGAGGCAGTCCCAGTTGAAGTGCAGGCCGAACGCGTTGCGATAGACCAGGTTGTTCTCCACGACGATCCCCGTGCTCGACTGGTCGAGCCCGATCCCATACCCCGCGCAGTGGTGGATGACGTTGTTGCGGATGACCGTGCCGGGCTGGATGCCGAGCGTGTAGATGGACGAGTGCGACCCGAGCGCGCTGCCGAGATGATGCACGAGGTTGTACTCGACCACGTTGTTGCGCGCGCGCTGCGGGGGGAAGTAGGCCCAGCGCCAGCCGACCGAGACCGCCCATTGCCACGAGCCGCTGATCTCGTTGTGGCTCACCGTGTTGTAGCTGCTGTTGCCGATCCAGATGCCCGGCCCGCCGAAGTACGTCTGCGCGCCCTCGGTGAGGGTGTTGTCCGAGATCGTCGTGCGGCACGTCTCGGCGACATCGTTCGGCCGGTTCTCGAACTCGCCGATCTTCATGCCGCCCGCGCCCAGGTCGCGCAGTGTGTTGCCGGTCAGGCGGCAGTCCTGGCAGCCCTGCTCAAGCTCGATGGCCCACGAATCGCAGTGCGCGATCTCGCAGTCCTCGATGGCGCACTGGTGCGCACCGCGCGCCCAGATCGCCGCCGACACGGCCAACTCCGCCTGCGGATAGGCGAGGCCCTCCTTCGGCAGCGGCCAGGCAGCGTGGGCGAAGCGCAGGCCCCTTAGTGTCACGTGCTCCACGAAGGCGCCGGTGTCCGGGTTGCCCTGGATGAGCAGAAGCTGATCCGCAATGGGCGCGATGACCTCGGCCCGCGTCAGGTCCTCGCCCGGAAGCGGCCGGTAGCTGAGGACTCCGGAGGGGCGGTCGAGATACCACTGGCCCAGTTCGAGCGGAGCTTCGCGCACGTTCTCCACGTAGTAACCCATCGACCACGTCAGCGGGCGCCAACTGCCGCCGGTGAAGGTCACGACGCGGTTCGCCTCGTCCAGCTTGGCGATATGCAGCCGGGCCTCGGTCCAGTACTGGAGCACGACCACCTCGATGTCATCAAGGTTGGCCCAGTCCGCGCGAAGATGATCGGGCGCGTACTGGAAGGCGGACTGCTCGGGCTGCGCGCCGCCGGCCAGCGCGTACAGGCCCCCCTTCGGGAGGCGCGTGCGCTTGCGGCGCTCGCGGTTCACCCACAGGTTGCGGAAGGTCCACTGGCCGCTCTTCACCTCGGGGATCTCGACCTGCCACACGCCATCGCCCGCGTCCCGCCAGCCGGTGATCCGCCGCCCGCCGCTGATGAGCGGGTGCTCGTTCGGGTAGGCGGCGATCACCGTCGGGCCCTCGGCGGTTCCGCTGTGCGCGGGAGTGATCGACAGCGGCTCCGTGAGCGCATACGTGCCCTCGCGCAGGAGCACGGTCACCGTGCCCGTGTTGCCCGAGGCGCGGGCCTGGCGGACGGCCTCCAACGCGCGAGCCGGCGTGAGGAACGGCCCGTCCTTCCTCGTACGGTTCGGCTCCGGCAGCTTGCCGGACCAACTGTCATTGCCGGCGGGCGAGACGTAAAGCGTCAGCTCATCCTTCGCCGGAGCAGCACAGGCGGGCAAGCACGACAACGCAAGAGGCATGAGGCAGGTCATGGGAATCACCACAGGGATGGTTCGGGGGAAGGCGAGGGAGGTCCTGCGAGGGACGACAACGGCACTCACGGGCGAGCCGCCCGTGCCACCAGTGGGGCGCTACAGGCGGCGGAGGCGGAGGTCGCGGAGGGCGCCGGTGGTGCGCCAGGTGCAGATGCCGAGGGGCTTGGAGGGCTCGCACTCGATGCGGATGCTGATCCGGTGCTTGGCGGTCGCGACGTCGATGATCTTCTTCTCATCCAGCCAGCCGGAGATGCGGTCGGCGGTGACCCGCACGCGGACGCGGTACCACTGGTGGCGGGTGAACTGGATGTACTGGCTGGTCTCGTTCTCGGAGGCATCGACCCAGTCGAGGCTCGACAGGCCGACCACCGAGCCGCCCCAGCCCCCCAGGATGAGCGAGCAGTAGTCTTCCTTCACGGGGAACGTGAGCCCGCAGAAGAAGTCGTCGCCGGTGACGCGCATGGCCTGAAGGGTGACCTCGTAGTCCACGCGCGGCAGGTCGCCCCGCCAGGTGATTCCCGTCATGTCGTTGCCCATGGAGATGACGATCCGGCCGTTCTCGACGCGGACCTCCTTGCGGCCGTAGAAGTCGCCCTCGGCCCAGCCGGTCAGGTCGCGGCGGTTCCAGAGGTACTCCCAGCTCTCGATGGGCACGGCGACCGTCCCGAGGTCGGTCGGGGCCTCGGGCTTCGCCTCGACGTCGGAGATCGAGGTGCACGCCTCGCGCTCGCCTGGTCGGCGGACATCGAGGGAGTGTCGGCCCGGGGTGAGGCCGTGGAGCGTGAAAGAGCCATCGGCGGCGACGCGGGTCTCCGCGTAGCAGGTCAGCGCACCGCAGGCGTAGGCAGCGGCCCAGGAGGCGGGATCGGGGCCCTCCTGCGGGACGGTGCCGCTCTGCACGGCGACCACGTAGCCCGAGGCGGGGGTCTTCCCATCGGGGAGGGTGAGATGGCCCGTGACCGTGCAGGGCGGCGGGACGCGAAGCTCGATGCTCTGCGGGCCGTCGCCGGCGGTGACGTCTACCCCCCGGAACAGCGCGCGCGCCACTTCCCCGCCCGGAACCGTCGAGCCCTCAACCCATAGGTCATAGCGCCCGACCGGCAGGCGCTCGAAAGCCAGGCTTCCCGCCTGGTCCGACGTCTTGCCGGTGCCTACCTCGGCTCCGGAATCGGCGGCATAGAGGTGGGCTCGCACAAGCTGCCCGAGCGGCTCGTCCTTCGCGCGCTGCAAGGCGAAGACCACGCGCTCGCGGGAGGGCGCAGGCGCTTGCGCAACGGCCAACTGGCCGAGCGCCAGCAGTACGGCGGAAGCGAGGACCAGGGGGAGTATCGGGATGATGGCACTGGGTGGACGCACGAGCGGGCACCTCCTCGATGGCGCCGCTCTATTCGCCCTGGGACCGGGCAGGCCCTGCGCGTATGGTGCTGTTGCGCTGAGGCGAAGATTAAAATTTAAAGATGTGACCCCAATGACCAATGAAGGCGCGGGTGGCGCGGGGGCTGTTGTGGATTACGCGGGCCTGTCCCGCGGAGACGCTATCCACAGGGGGAACCTGATCGTGAAACGGACCGCCGCAGTTGTCGTGCTACTGGGACTCGCAGTTCTCGTCGTGTTGGCTGCCGCCGGGTGCCCGAAGTCGGGCGAAGGGAAGGTCGAGACGCCGCCAACACCGCCAACGACGGCACAAACCACGCCGTCGGCCGAGACGGCCGCAACACAGCCTCCGGGCAACATCGGCAACGCCAAGAATGCGGAGGGGAAGTACATCTGCCCGGTGCTGGGTGACCCGGTGACGGACTTCAGCAAGGAGAACTCGTCGGAATACGAGGGCAAGGCCTACTTCTACTGCTGTCCGGGGTGCAAGGAGAAGTTCGACGCTGACCCGGCCAAGTACGCCAAGGCCGCCGCGGCAGGCAAGGCCCCCGAAGGCTCGGAACCCTCCGAGGCCTCGGGCGAGCAGACAGAGGGCTCGGGCGGGACGAGGTAGGTCTCCTGGCGGCGCAAGGAGGGCAGGCGCACGGCGGCGAACGTAGAGCCGAGCGGGCGATGAGGCCTGCGTGTCGGCCTGAAGGAGGCACGCGATGGGTCCCGAACGCCTGATCACCTACTGCGGGCTGTACGGGGGGTGCTGCGCCCGGTACAAGGGCTATCGGGCCTTCCGGCAGGCGGCGGAGATCGTGGCTGAGATCTGCGACGCCCACGGATTCCACTACTGGATGCCGCACGTGGTCTCGGAGTTCAGCTACGAGGAGTTCCGCAAGGGTGTGGAGTTCTTCCGCCGGGATGACACGTGGTTCACCTGCGAGGGCTGCTGCAAGGGCGGAGGGGGCGGGCCGCCGGGGTGTGTACGCGCGTGCTGCAAGGAACGCGGCGTGGAGGTGTGCTTCGAGTGCGCCGACTTCCCCTGCGAGCGCGTGGCGGAGGACACGGCGATGCTTGCCCGCGCCGAAGAGTACCGGCGGCTGGGCCGGGAGGAGTGGCTCAGCCGACAGGTCGAAAGGGCAGACCGAGGCTTCGAGCACCATACACGGTGGTGCTATCGAATCGAGATGGAGCCGGAGAAGGCGGAGGGCGGGTGAGGGAGCGCGAGGAGTCGTGAACGACCGCGTTGAACTGCATCCACCACCCGGCGACGCCTCCGTCTGGAGTTGCTGCGCGCGCCGGTGTGGCGCAGCGGGCGGCCCTGCACAGCACCCGTCCCCGCAGTTCCCCCTGCGCAGAAGGTGCACGGACGGGTGAAGCCGAAAGAGGGAGTATCATCTCAGCAAGAGGCATAAGGAGGCGAACATGCGCAACGGAAGAGGCTTCACGCTGATCGAGCTGTTGGTGGTGATCGCGATCATCGCGATCCTGGCCGCGATCTTGTTCCCTGTCTTCGCTCGTGCGCGCGAGAAGGCGCGCCAGACGAGCTGCCTAAGCAACGAGAAGCAACTCGGCCTGGCCCAACTGATGTACGCGCAGGACTATGATGAGACGCTAACCGGTCGCGTGATGTGGGGCCCACGGCTCCAGCCGTACGTGAAGAGCATCCAGCTCTTCGGCTGCCCGAGCTGGGGCAACACGGTGGTGCTGGCGGGCAGCTTAGGCTATTGTCAGACGACCTACCTCCAGTACCCTGCGGAGCGGGGCATCAAGGGTGGCTACATGGTAGCCTGTGGGACAACGGGGGCTAGCGTCGGCCGCCCACTGGCCTTCTGCACAAGGCCGGCCGATAGCGTCTGGCTGTTGGAATCCAACCCCAGCGCGAGCGCCACTTCCTACTCCGGGTGCACTTCCCACTCGAACCCGCTGGCAGCCTGCGCGGACGGGCCGCGGCCAGCCGTTCGACATAACGACGGCTGCAACGCGAGCTTCCTCGATGGGCACTCCAAGTGGGCCAAGGTGGACCCGAACGACACCGCGGTCTGGCTGTACCAGCCTTGGCGGGACTGGCTTCTGGTCCGGTAGGTCGCCGGCACCGGCGTCGGCATCCCCTGTGGCGTGACAACGCCCCCGGCGACTTGGCCGGGGGCGTTGCCGTTGGGCGTGGGGCCGAAGCCCGTCCCACCGGATCTCAGCGCCTCTGCTCGCGTTGCCAGTCGAAGATGGAGGGCACCGAGGGCTTGGGGCGCGCGGCCTCCCGGAGGGGCAAGGTCCGGTTGCCCCGATCGGCAGCCAGGTCGGGTAGGCCCTGGTAGACCTCGCCATTGCCGCCGTAAAGACGATTGTCGAGCAGCTCGACGCCGATGCAGTCCGCGGTATCGAGGGTGACGGCGGGCTGCCGCTCGTCCTTTACCACGAAGACATTGCGGCGCAGGATATGATCGAAGCTGAAGGTCTTCGCGAAGACGCCGGGGCCTGAATCGACCACGAAGCGATTGTGGAGGACCAGCCAGTTCTCGTTCATGCCCCCCATCCACAGGCCCGTCTTGGGGGAGCTGAGGTCGCAGTTGTAGACCACATTGCGCGGACCGTTGGGGCCATGGGCGGTGTCCTCCGGCGGCGAGGCCCACGCGCCGTAGCCGTAGCCGCCGTTGCCGTAGCGCGACTCGACGACGCACTGCTCGAAGAGGTTCTCGTTCGTCCAGCCCGAGTGCCACTGGGCGTCGCTATCGTGGAAGGTGCTCCGCCGGATGACGCAGCCGGACGCCGCCCACTGCACGCACGGCGCATGGCGCATGGCGAAGGTCTCGACGCGGTCCATCAGACAGTCGCTGCAGAACTCCCAACCCACGTAGGCCGTCCCTCCGCCGCCCTTGAACCACGCATCGTTGAACACGCAATCGCGGATCTCACACCACTTCCCGTCCAGCGCATACACCGGCCAACGCCCGCACTTGTCCACCCGCACGTCTCTCGCCCAACACTCCCAGGCGCTGGAGAAGACGACGCTGCTGATCCACAGGTTCTGGGTCTGCTCGATGCGGAGAGACTCGACCCCGCAGCGACGGATCGGCGCGACCTTCTGCACATAGGAGCCGTCGATCACCGGGAACTCGATGCGCAAGGGCTGGTTGAGGAAGACGCGCTTACCCTCGATGCGCTCGATCACCAGCCGCGCCTGCCGATACGCGCCCCACTGACAGGCGTTGCGGGTCAGCGTCTTCCAGCGCTCCGTCGCGGGCCCGTCCAAGAAGAAACGGTCACCCGGCGCCAGGCCCTCGACGCTCTCCAGAAGGAGGGACAGGTCGCCCCGCTTACCATCCTCGGTGAGCTTGAGCTTCGGGCCGCTGGGCCCCCGACCGCAGAACTGAATGGCCGCAATGGCGCGCGGTTGAGGCGGCACGGGGTCGCGGTTCTTCGAGTCCACAACCACCGACAGCGTGGCCTCGAGGTCGCCCGTCTTGTAGCGCGCCATGACCTTGATTGTGTGCGGACCATCGGGCACCTTGCCCACGATCGCCGAGCCCGTGAGGCGGATCTGGAACGTGTTGCCCCAGTGCACGCCGCGCTCTGCCGAGGCGACCTCAGTGCCGTCCACCTCCACGCGATAGCCCTCCAGCCCGTCGGGGCGCGTGTGAACCTCAATGGGCGTGCTCGGGCCTACCGTCGCGTCTGGGTGGGGCATGTAGAAGCCGATGCCCTCGGGGGGCAAGGCGTAGCGGAAGATGAGATGTGTGCGGTCAGGCCCGGCACCGCGGATCACTACCCCGTTCGCATAGATGCTCAAGGAGCGGTCCAGGTAGTACGTACCCTCGCCCAAGAGCACCGCCCCGCCACCCGCCTCCCCGGCTGACGCGCAGGCTTGCTCCAGAGCCGCTGCGTCGTCGATGTCGTCATCGGCGCGGCCGCCGAAGTCCTCGATACGGGCCTTCACCGGCACGTCGGGAATGCCGCCCGGCACGCCGGCGTGGGTCCAGTCAGGATACACAATGCCATCCGGGCCGGGGAAGTCGGCCGGAGTCAGCCTGTCCGTCTGGTCCGGACGGAGCTTGTAGGACGGCGGCCAGAGGGGTTCCACCTTCGCTCCCTTCAGCAAGACGAACTCGAAGTCATCGAGATGGCACGTCACGACCGCGTGGCTGTAGCTATGGACCAGCACATCGACGAACCGGGCGTTCTCCGGCGTGTAGATGCGCAGCGAGGCGGCGACCCACTGGCCTGTGGGCTTCTCAGGCGCCGGGCGCTGACAGCGATCATCGGGCACGAGGGACTTCCCGTCTTCGCCATACACCCGCACGTAGATCCCGCAGCCGGTCCCAGACACGGGATAGGTCTTCCAGCGAAGCTCGTAGGCGCCCCGACCGGGGATCGGTACTCGCGTGCAGCCCACATTGGAGCCGCCCTTGCCACCATCGGTGTCCACGATCTTCAGCGAGTACTTACCCGTCGCGGCCTGCTCGTCGGAAACTGCGCCCATGCAACCCTCAGGGAACCACCAGCCCTGCTGGCCCTCCTCGAAGGAGTGGTTCGCTGGCCGCAGTGCGTCCGTTTGGGCCACTGCCGGGGAGGAGGTCAGAAGCCACGCGAGAAGTGGGAAGGCGACCACTGCACACCTCCGGACGGGACAGGTGGCTGGAGGATTGGTCCAGAGCAGCTTCGGGACCTCCCAGCCGGTGTAGGATGGGATCTCTTTGCATAGGTTCCGCCCCTCTTACCGCAAACAAGATCCACCGAACAGGGCACTTAACAAGCCGGGGCTAGGGACATGGGCCCCGGGAGGGAGCAATACACGGTGACAGCGCCGGCAGTAGCCCCGCAGCCGTTGGGCTTCATCGGTCTTGGAGCAATGGGCGGCCCGATGGCCCGAAACCTGTGCAGAGCTGGATATGAGGTCCTCGGCTACGACCTGGATGTCGGGAAGCTCGCCGATGCCGAGTCAGCAGGCGTGACGGCGGCCGACGACGCGGGCGAGGTCGTAGCCCGATGCGAGGTCGTGCTCACCAGCCTCCGGTCGTCGGAGACCTGGGTCGAACTCGCGGAGACAGAGCTCGTTCCCCACGCACGGAGCGGGCAGGTCTTCATCGACATGGGCACCGTCGCTCCGCCGGCGACGAGGAGGATAGCGGCGTCGCTCGCGGCGAAGGGCGCGGCGCTGGTCGATGCGCCCGTGAGCGGAGGCCCGGGCGGCGCGGCGAGCGGGACGTTGAGGATCTTCGCGGGAGGCGACCCGGAGGCGGTAGAGCAAGTGAGGCCCATCCTCGAGGTGCTCGGCGACCCGGAGCGGGTGGTCTACTGCGGGCCGAGCGGCTCGGGACAGGTCGTGAAGGGCTGCAACCAGCTGGCGATGGGCCTGGCCGACGCAGCGTACATGGAGGCGCTCTCCTTCGGCGTGGCGCAGGGCATCGATCCGCTCGTCATCGCCCAAGGAGTCGGGGGAGAGGAGGGGTGGCGGAGTCACTTCGCGGCGTTGGCGAGGCACATCACCGCGGGCCACGCCGATGAATGCTACGTGAAGTACCCCGAGCTGCCGTACTTTATTGCAGAAACCAATGATAAGCGGTTGCTGATGCCGCTGATGAGGGCCCTCTACGCCTTTAGTCTTGGATTAGCCAATGATAATCGCGACAACATGGGCCGGCCAACGATTGCCTTCTGGCGGGCACTCATGGAAGGGGACAGAGATGGGAGGTAGCCCGATGTGCGCCATTGCGGTAATGGGCCTACTCGTGCTGGCAGGCGGGGTCTGGTCGCAGGGGCAGCGCGTGACCGTGCGGCCGGAGGACATGGGGGAACTGTTCGCCAACCCCGGGATGGGCTGGGTGCTGCACTTCTACGACAACGTGCCGACCAATTACGGCTCGCAGCTCGGGTACGCCGACACGCTGGATGACTTCCCGGCGCTCGGCGTCATCTACCTCCGAATCCCCTGGTCGTACCTCGAGCCGGAGGAGGGCGTGTTCACTTGGTCGGTGGTCGATACGCCCGCGCGGAAGTGGATCGCGAAGGGCAAGCAGATCGCGTTCCGGTTCTCGTGTAGCGAGTCATGGTGCCGCTGGGCGACGCCGGAGTGGGTGCAGCAGGCGGGCGCGAAGGGCCACAACTTCACCCCCGGCAAGGGTGTGCAGGAGGACGGCCCGTTCTGGGAGCCGGACTACGACGACCCGATCCTCCTGGAGAAGCTCGACC
>VGFC01000279.1 GCA_016869045.1 Armatimonadota bacterium | reverse complement strand
CGTCCCGATAGCGACATACCCGCTCCGTGATGTAAAACGACCGACCCCAACCCCCATTCCTGCGGATCCGTCGGCCCAAACTCTCAAACTCGCGCTAGTTTCGACGCCGAGGTCTCCATGTACGGCATCCACCCACCCGCCGTCTACATTCACGAGAGGGCCTTGGCGACGCCCGAGCGCCGGGCGCGCGTCGAGCGGATGCTCGCCCACGTGCACTGCGAGCACGAGCCCGAGACGGTCGACGATGCGCGGCTGAACGCGGTCAGCGAAGCGAACGAGTGGCCGGCGCGGAACGCCTGGCGCACGGGGCAGTGGAACCTCGCCGGCGATCCCGTTCTCGTCTTCAACGCCTTCACCTGGGGCTCGCCCGAAACGCTGGCGGAACGCAGACGACGGTTCCCGGCGCTGGGCCTGCGGATGCTGGACGGCGTGGCGGCGTGGACGCTGCGGGAGGGGCGCAAGTACCGTGAGCTGTACGGGACCGTCTGCCAAGATGCGTCGGAGCTGCACTCGGCCTTCGGCTGCCTACATCGGTGCGACTACTGCCACATCGGCGGGTTCCTCAACCTCATGGTGAACCTGGAGGAGTTGGTCGAGCGGCTGCCGGAGCTGCTGGACGCGAACCCGTGGCTGCAGCTCTACAAGTACGACAACCAGACCGACACCATCGCGTTCGAGCCTGAGTACGGCGCATCCGGGCTGATGGTGAGGTTCTTCGCGGAGCAGCCGAACGCGTACCTGATGCTCTACACGAAGAGCGACAACGTCGATCACCTGCTGGGCCTCGACCATCGCGGCCACACGATCGTGAGCTTCACAATCTCCAGCCCGACGGTCGCCGAGCATGTCGAGCACGGCACGCCCGGCACCGCACAGCGCATCGCCGCGGCGGCCAAGGTCCAAGGCGCGGGCTACGTCCCGCGCGTGCGGTTTTCGCCAATCCTGCCGGTGAGGGGTTGGCGCGAGGAACTCGAGGGCCTTATTCGTGACCTGCTGGCCGAGGTCACGCCGGATGTCATCACGATCGACCTCCTCGGCTGGATGGACCCCGGCTGCATCGATGAGATCATCGACGTGTCCCTGCTCGATCCGCGCTTCCTGGGTGCGATGCGCGACCTGTTCGCTGATGGTCCGCCGGGCCAGGGCTACTGGCCGCGCGTGAAGCACATCTTCCCCCATGCGCTGCGCCGCGAGGTGTACGAGTTCGTCATCGACGAGGTCCGTCGGCGCGACCCTCGCGTCCGCGTTTCCCTCTGCAACGAGACCATCGGGATGTGGGACGACCTCGGGTCGAAGCTCGGCATGGAGCCCGAGGACTACGTCTGCGGCTGCGGCCCGACGAGCGTGCCGGGGAACGCGCTGTTTGCCTCCGCGTAGGCCGGCTCACGACGGCGGCCCGACCTCCTGAAACGGTGCCGTCGGGGCGCCGCAGTGCTCGCGGATGCGGTTCATGAAGTGCCAGAAGGGCCGGTAGCGACAGTGCGGCGGGAGGCCGTGGTCGATGCTCGGCAGGTAGCCGCCGTGCTTCAGCATCGCGGGCACCTTCGAGTCGATTTCCGCGATGGCGGTCGTGGGATCGGGATCGACCATCGCGTGCTTGTCAAGGCCGCCGCAGATGATGAAGCGCGGCAGCTCCTCGCGAATCCGCCGGATGTCCGAGCCGCCGTGGGTCGGCTCGAAGGCGTGGCACATGTTCACGCCGCAGTCCCACAGGCAGTGCACGAACTCCGAGACATCCCCGTCGCAGTCCACGTCCACCACCGCCGCGCCCACCTGCCGCGCGAAGTCCGCGACCTCCCGGTAGTACGGCGCGCAGAACTCGCGGAAGGCCGCCGGTGAGAGCAGCATCCCGCCCCGGTAGCAGATGTCCTCCCAGCCCGTGATCGCGTCGATCTGCACGCGCTCGGCGACGTGCCACGCCTGGCTCAGGAAGAGGTCGGTAGACGCGCGGTTGATCTCGTGGATCAGCGCGGGATCATCGTGCATGAGGTAGCTGACCGTGTCGAGCCCGAACCAGCTCCTCAGCGTGCCGATGTAGCTCGGGCAGTGGACCGTCAGGGGCTGGTCGGGCTGGGCGTCGGGCACGGTGGGCTTCGGCCGGTTCGGATCGGCGGGGTCGAGGCGCGGGCGCATGTGCTCCTCCCAGTCGCGCCGGTCCTCGAACATGTAGGTGCGGAACTCGGGCATCGTGTACAGGTCCCAGTTGTTGGCCAGCTCGCGCGTTTCGGCCTTGTGCTGGCGGATGAGCACGTAACCGTCGCCGAGGTCGATCCGCTCCACCGGGAAGTCCGGCACGAAGCCCGTGTGCAGCCCGACGCCGTAGTAGCCCTCTGCGCCCCAGAAGCTCACGAGCGAGTCGTAGTCGCTCGGGTAGCCCTCCTCCGCGATCCAGCGCGCAACGGTCTCTATGTGCGCGATCCCAATCCCCGGCGCGTACCAGTAGGGCACGTAGTCCGGCTGCTCGAAGTGCACGATCGAAAGGAAGCGTTCACGCGTTGTCATCCTGTTCCATCCTGTCTATCCTGTTCCATTACACCAAGCCAACGGCCCGATGGCGCGCGACGGGGAGTCGGGCAGCAGGTCAGCGGCCTCATCGTCCCAGTCGGAGGGCACGTCGTAGGCGGTGGGGTTCGGGCGGACCGGACATTGGCTGCAGGGCGGGTGCCCCGCATGGCCCTCTGCCAGCATCCCCGCGAGGAGCGTGTAGAAGTCGCTCAGCCGGAAGAGCGTGACGGTGCTCCCTCCGATGCGTGCACGGATGTGCAGGCCGCGCTGCTCCATCTCGCGGTCCACGTACTCGTTCGGGTCGGAGATCGGGCAGCGTCCGCCGCGATAGCCCCACGTGCGCAGCTTCACCTGCCGGCCGTCCGGCAAGTGGACGGGGAGTTCGAGCGTGCGGCGGCCGAGGCACGGAGCGCCGGTGGACATCTCGACCACATGCTTGAAGGTGTTAGTGAAGTAGTCCGTGCCGATGAAGAGGCACCAGCCGCCCTCGCGATGGAGGATGCCCTGAGGCGAATCGGGGCCCATGGTGAGGGTGAGATGGTGGCGGTTGAGATAGCGCTCCGCATCATGTCCCCACGCGCAGTAGGCGTGGGTCGGGTTGAGGCTGCGCCAGACGCCGGGAAGCCTGCGGAAGGTCTCGGGGATGAGGCCGTTCTCGGTCGGGGTCTCACGCGGATCGTAGTACCCGACTCGACCGGAGTGGAACACTGCGCCGTGGTTGAACGAGGGCAGTAGCAGCAGGCCCTCCTCGGTGAGCACATCCTGCAATGCGCCGATCACGGCGTGTGGCCCGCCCTCCACGTGGCCCAGGCTCTTCAGCGAGGAGTGCACCATCAACCGGGCGCCTGGGGAGAGACCTAGGGAGCGGAGGGCGTCGACGAGGGAGTTGCGGGTGAGGCTGGGCGGCATGGGCATCACCATGAGACCGAGCCACGGACGGGTCTGTCGGGCATCGTGTGGTGCAGGATGACGGCCTTCAGTTCCGGGTCGTAGGTCCAGTCGCTCGTGCCCATTACCGACGTGGGTTCGGCGGCGGGCGCGATGACCGTGTAGGTGGGCAGGTTCGGGATGCCATGCAGCTCGAACGTGACGCCGTTCGCGCTCTTGCGCGGCTTCGTGATGTCCGCTCCTGAGCTGATGACCGCCGGGCCTTGTGGTGTCTGTGTCCGCGCCGACCGGATGGCCATCGACTCCCCGCGCAACCGGTACTCGTTCAGCAGGAGCAGCAGCGGGTTGAGGTCCAAGGGATTCGGGTGGTTCTCAGACAGCTCCCAGGAGTCGGGGTAGAGGCCCTTGCTCGGTCCGTCAGCGTGCTGCTGCCACATCGCGGAGTTGGTGATGCCCTGCGCCACGGTCAGCCAGGGGAAGGAGGAGTCGAACTCCGCGAGGTCCTGCAGCGCGTACGCGTAGTCGAGCCCCATCCAGACCACCGGCCGGCCGAGCCAGGAATGCGTGTAGTATGTGGAGCCGATGACGCCGATCGAGTTGTAGAGCATCGTCGGCCGGTCCGGCAGGTCCCACAGGTAGATGAACGGCAGCCCGGTCCACCCCCAGTAGCGCGCGTGTGCGAGGTGCGCCGGATCGCCGGTCAGCTGGTATGCCTCGCAGTACGCCTGGATCGCCAGCGCGGCGGCGAGGAGGTCGGGCTGGTACTGCGGGCACTCCCACATCGAGGCGCCGCGCGGGACCTCGTACGGCTCCATCTGCCGCATGGCCTCGAGAGCCTTGGTCGCGAGGTCGGGGTCGCCCGTGTAGCGCGCTGCTCGCAGGCAGATCAGTGAGGGGTACGCGGCCTGCCCGAGCGTGTGCGTGCCGGGAACGCCGAGCGTTCGGTGCTCGCGATCCGCCGGCCGCCAGACCCACAGACCGTTCTCGCGTCCCGCCAGTAGGCTCTGGGCGAACCCCTTCAGCGCCTTCAGCGCCTCCGCCGTGTGCCCCAGGAAGAAGCCCAGCTCCACCCGGTTCGAGCTGAGGAGCGCGTTCGGCGCCCGTTCGCGCAAGGCACGCTCGGTCACGAGGTCAAGCCGGCGGCGCAGCTCGCGCTCGGCGTCGGGAGGCACGCCTTCCGCGAGGTCGAGGAGCACTCCGGGAGCGACGTCCAGCCCGTGTCCGGGCGGCGCCGCCGTGTGACCGGGCCAGCCGGGAGGGTCTTCGCTCCAGAGGGTCGTCACGTACGCCTCGCGGGACAGCGCGCGCTCGTCCTGCCAGCTGCGGGGCTGTGGTGACGGCTGACGGAGACCGTAGGCCTCGCACCACTGCTGCATCGCCTCCAGCACGAGACCACCCCGGTGCGGACCGCTCGCCACACTGCCCGGTCCGTATCGGGCCTTGTGATCCAGCACGAGCTGGGCACTGAGGCGGAGGACCTCGCCCGCCTTCAGGTGATGCGGCGTCGTCGCCTCAGCACGGTTCTCCTCCAGGTGCGAGCCGACCGAGGGCGCGAGCAGGGACAGATGGACATACTCCGCGCCCGGCCCTGGCGCAGGCGCCAGGAAGCGCGCGGCAGGGCGGCGGCGATGTGGGGCCCATTCCTGGTGGGGATCCCACAGGAGAGCGACCAGCGAGTCCTCGCCCTGAACGGCCATCAGCGGGGTGGTGATGCGGAAGGCCGCGGGCACGCGCCGGTCGTTGAGCGGCGGCGCGAGATCGCGCGTGGATGACGACTCCTCGGCGCCCTCCAGATACTCCAGACCCGGGAAGATCGCGAAGTCCTTTCTCGCGCCGTAGGCCCGGTCACCGGCCAGCACGGTCGGCCCAATGAAGGCCAGAAGGTCCATGTCGGTCGCGACCGGCACCTCGTAGTCCAGGCGGATGCGCGGGGTGTTTGCCTCCGGTGTGAGGCGGATGCGCAGCGCCTGGCTCGGCAGGCCCTCGGCCGTGAAGTGGGCATCGATGGCAAGCGCGCCGGCCTCGCTGTTGACGGCATCGATGGCGAGGGCCGGCACACGACGCTGGCCTTGTTCGTCGCGCACAGCAAGCCTCGCGAGGGGGTACATCGAACCGACTCGCTGCCAGGCCTTGCCGTTCCACGTCTCGGCGATGGCGTAGGCGTCACCCGAGGCGGGCGCGACGAGGGTCAGACGTGACCATGGATTGCCCACGAGTCCGGCGAGGTCCGGCTGAGGCCAAGCGCGACAGACGGCTCCCTTCGGGCGCGCGGCGGGCGGGATCAGTGGGGGTGGGAAGGCGCGCAGCCGAACGTGCTGGGTCTCCCGCCCGAGAGACGCGCCGAGGACCAGGTTGCCCGGTGCCTCGGCGCTGAGGTCGTCCCAGACGACCGTCGCCTTCTGGCCGGGGCGCATCGGTGGGATGGGGCGCGGCCCCAGGCGGTTCTCCAGGAAGCGCCGCCACTCGGGCGGCACGGCGGCATCGAGGCGCACGGCATCCCCGCCGGGGTAGAGGCCCTCGCCTACGTTCTCCAGCGTCGCCGCGAAGGTGAAGGGCTCCTCGGCGAACAGGAACGGCTTGCTTGCGGCGACCTCGCGCAGCTCAATCCGGTAGCTCAGCGGCGCACCGAGGCACGACACCAGCTCGGTCGCGCCGGAG
Source organism: Armatimonadota bacterium (assembly GCA_016869045.1). GTDB lineage: Bacteria > Armatimonadota > Zipacnadia > Zipacnadales > VGFC01 > VGFC01. The sequence goes on along the minus strand of VGFC01000279.1, from coordinate 4,133 downwards.
GCGACCTCCAGCTTCGGCTCGGCGACTCCCGTGAAGCGCACGGGGAGCCAGTGTCGGCCGCGGGTCAGCGTGGCGCGCTCAGTCGCCTCGCCGATGGCGAGCCTCACCGTCGCGGGCTGCGTGCAGTTGACCTCCGCGAAGGCGATCCCGATCGTCTCGGCGGGCAGGCGCACGATGCGGGACAGCCTCGCGCGGACGATCTGCGGCTGCGCGAAGAGCGCCCAGTCGTAGGCGGGGTTCCCGTCGACGGCGTTGGTGACGAACTGGATGGTTGCGCTGTGCCCCGCCAACGAGGTCAGCTCGAGCGCGCGCGAACGCCAGCCAAGCTCCGCGAGGGTCTCCGCGACCTGCTCCTCCCTGTTCACACGCACCGCGAACCGCACGCCATTCGGCTTCGCCTCGTGCTGCCAGTTGATCCCGTCACTCATCCCCATGCGGAAGGTCAGGAATAGGCGCTCGCCTTCGGCGACCTGCGGCAGACGCACGTCGCGGAAGGCGACGATGCTGTCTCCGTTGGCAGTAGGATGCAGGTTGATGGCGGGCACGATGACGCCGTCACTGCGCGCCTGCGGGTTCACGATCGCAGGCAGCGTGTTCGTCTGGCTCGCCTCGCCGAAGTCGCCGATGAAGTCCTTCACCACGGCGACATGGGGCTGGTCCTCGGGCGGGCCGACCAGCTGGGCGCCCGCAAACGACGGGCAGGCGAGGAGTGCCAGGCAAGCGAACGGAGCGGAGAGTGGGAGAGAGGCGTTTCGCATCCCTGCTCATTTCCGAACACGGACCGGAAAGGCCTCCGTCCGATTCCCCGGGACCTCCCGGCTCCCACTCGTGTTCGGATAAACCAGAGGGCTTCGGTACGCATACTGGAGAGTGACGGTTGCCCGACGTGACGGAAGGCTCGACACGAATGGGAGACAGCGACGCCGGGCTGGTGGCCCGTACGCGTGCGGGCGATGGTTCGGCTTTCGATGAACTGGTCCGCAAGCACCAGCGTACCGTGTACCGGCTGGCCTATCGCCTGCTCGGGAGCCCGGATGACGCCGGTGATGCGACTCAGGAGACCTTCCTGAGGGCCTATGAGAAGTTGCCGCGGTTCAGAGCCGATGGGAACTTCCGCAACTGGCTGCTGACGATTGCGACGAACCACTGCATGTCGTATCGGAGGTACCGTCGGCGACGGGTGATGGAACCGCTGGATGAGACCGTGAGGGGCGAGCCGCCGGACTGGGCGCCCAGCGCGCCGGCCGGCCCGGCGAGACTGGCCGAGGGCAAGGAGGAGCTGCGCAGGTTGCGGGAGGCCATCGCGCAGCTTCCGCCCCGGCAGCAGGCGGCGATCACGCTCTTCACGTTGGAGGACCAATCTATCGCGGGCGTGGCACAGATCATGCGCTGCTCCCAGGGCACCGTCAAAGCCACGATCCACCGCGCCCGCGAGAATCTTCGCCGCACTCTCGGCATGGAGGAGGGGACGAGCCGCAAGATCGGGCCGTCCCCTTCTCTCCCGGAGAGGATCTGATCGAGATGAACTGCAAGGATGCCCTGAAGCTGATTCACGAGGTGCTCGACGGGACCGCTTCCGCCGATGAGCGGGCGCGCCTGAGCGAGCACCTGGACGCCTGCCCGGCGTGTGCCGCGGAGCACGAGCGCTTCGCGCGGTGGGAGACGCTGCTGCGCGAGCCTGACCCCGAGGAGCCCGGCGACGCGCACTTCGACGCCCTGGCGCGCGCGATCGGAGCGGAGGTGCGCCGGCGCGAGCACAAGCCCGCGCCGGCCCCCGCGCCGTCGTGGCGGCTCTCGTGGGGCATGGCGGCGGCGTGTCTGCTGATCGGGCTGAGCGTGGGGCACCTGGCGCTCCCGCGCACGCTCACGAGGACGGACGTCCGGCTGGTGGAGATACCCGGCCCGGTGAAGGAAGTGCCGGTCGAGAAGGTGGTCTACAAGGAAGTCGAGGTCCCCGTCGAGGTCGTGCGGACCGTGGTCAAACGCGTTCCGGTGGCGACGCCGATGCCGGTCGCCGGTAGGGCACCGGTTCCTGCCGAACGACCGATGGAGCTGGTCGCTGAGCATGTCACGACTCATCCGGCAACCGGCTCCGGTATCGGGGCCGCCTACGCAGATGACGCGACGACGGCGGGATACAGCGTGGCCTACGCCGCCTACCGACCGTCGCGGGTCAGCACAAGCGACCTGCGGCTGATTGCCAGCCGGCTGCGGTCCGATCTGAGCAATGTAGATGAAGCGCTCGGCGCCCCGGCGCTGGCGGCCACTTTGGTCGCCGACATGGGGGCCGCCGGGGCTGAGATGGATCGATCCCTCCGCGCCGCGCCCGCCGCGGCGACGGTGGAAGGTACGCGGTAAGGATGGAACTCCGAATGCAACTCACAACGCGACACCGCATTCACTCCCTTGTGTTGCTGATCGGCCTGGCCGGTCTCGGCCCGGCGTCCCTGCTCCGGGCGGAGGAGGCGGCGGCCGAGAAGGCTGCCGCTCCGGCGACGGCGGCACTGCTGTCGGAGCTGCTGCAAGTTGACCTCGGCAAGCCCTACGCGATGGCGGCGATCAAGTTCGGTCCGGAGTTCTGGGCGGCGCTCGAAGCCGACGCCGGCGGGCAGGCGCAGGACAACTTGTTCCGCAAGCTGTTCTCCGGGGGGCTGCTGTTCGGCGTCGGCCCCCTGGACAACGTCCTGGGCAGCGCCCGCGGCGAGCCCGTGGCCGTGCGCTGGACCCCGCCGCCGACGATGAAGGCGGTTCTGCGGCTCACAATCGAGCAGCCGAACGTACAGGTGACGGTTGACGGCCAACTCGTGCCGCTGAGGGCTGAGGCCCCAGGGGCCGACCCCAATGGCCTGCTCAACCAGCTCCAGTTCGTTTACTTCCCGCTCGGGATAGGTGGCGGTCAGGCGACCCTGGCCGACCTCGCGCGCTCGATGACGCTCGTGATCACCGGCCTGGCTCCCGGGGCGATGCAGAAGTTCACCTGGGAGCTGGCGCCGTCTCAGCCGCAGCGGCAGCAACCGCGCCAGCAGGGCCCGATTGTCGTACAGGAGGCGCCGGACCACCGCGACCAGATGCGAAACCAGTTCGAAGCGGCAATGGCCGCACGGGGCGGCGCCGGGGGCCCGGCCGCTACAATGGGGATGGCCCCGGCAGGCTTGGGTGGCGGGATGGGTGGCGCCGGCGTGCGACCAGAGCTCGCGCCGCTTGGTCCCGGGCCGGAACCTCCCGCGACCCCGGAGGCGAACGCGCCCGGCGGCGGCCAGGCGGAGCTGTTCTACCCCCTGTCGCGGACAGCCTCGAACGTCGGCGCACCGGCCCCCGACGCCAATGCGCCGCTCGTCAACCGGCAGCCCCTCACCGAGGCCTACGTCACCATCGACCAGGTCTCGCGGGCGGACGGCAACGTGACGCTGGACTACCGAACCAGCCCCCTCGGTCAGCAGGAGGTCGAGGTCGCCGATGCCAAGGGACGCACGGCCCAGCGCATCACCAGCGGGCCGGCCCCCGCCAACGGCCGGGCCCTGGCCAGTTGGAAGCCTCTGGCGGCTAAGGGCGCCGAGGAGGCTGCCGAGCAGATGATCCTGGTGCGCAACACCCTCGCGACACCCCTGGGCATGCAGGTCTCGGAGGCGTCCGCCCCGCTGCCCGCCGAAGGGGGGCAGACCGAACCGGCCGGCGCCATCGCCCCCGGGCCACCGGCCATCGCCGATGTCTCGGTGGAGGAGATCTCCGTGCTCGGGGACCTGCTCCAGGTCCGGGCCCACGTGACGCCCGTCGTGGGCGCCGACGGGGTGGCCATGCCGCCGGTTAGCATCACGGTCACCGACGAAGCCGGCAAACCCGTCAAGACGCTCGACCCGACGCCTCCCGCGCTGGGCAAGGACTACGTTTTCGCCTGGGACGTCACCGACGAGAACGACCAGCGCGTGCCCGACGGCCGCTACGTGCTGCGCGTCGGAACGCGGACCGACTCCAGGCAGGGCTCCGCCCGCTCCGAGCTGCGCTACTGGGTCGATGTGCCCATCGCGAAGATGCAGCGCCGCCTGGCCGTGCTCGGCCCGACGGCGGTCGAGACCCTCCAGGTCGGGTTGGCTTCACAGACGCCTGGGTCGGTGCTGCTCGCGTACTTCGCGCCA
>VGFC01000278.1 GCA_016869045.1 Armatimonadota bacterium | reverse complement strand
CACCCTCCGGCCCGGCGAGAGCATCGAGTGGCGTTGGGACCACCGGGAGAAGGCGCACGGCATCTGGGAGGGCAAGAGCCTGCTGACCGGCTGGGGCGAGACGGCGTGGGCACGGCACGGCAACGGGTACTGGCGCTACGAGCCGAACCTCATCCGTCGCTCGTTCCTGGGCAACCTCGTGAGCCAGGAGAACCTCGCGACCTTCACCTCCCGCAGCCCGCGGCTGCACCTCGGCGACCCCGGCCGGCCGGCGCAGTTCACCGTCGAGATCAGGACGCCCTACGCAATCGTCGGCGGGCGGGTGAAGCTGCGGGGCCTGAGGGCTTCGGGAGAGGATCGGATCGCCGCCAGCCTGTCCTTCGACGGCAAGGAGTGGACGCCGGTGACGGAGGTGGGGGAGACGGGCGCCTTCGAGACCACCGCCGACCTTGACCCGTTCTTCCCGCCGGAGAAGCGAGCGCGCTATGCGTGCATGCTGCGTGTGGAGATCCAGGCGGCAGGTGCGGCGGACCGCGTCGGGCTCGACGGGTTGCTCATCGAGAACGACCTGCAGATGGCTCCGCTGTCACTTCCCGCGCTGATGCTGGGCACGAACCGGATCACGTACAGTGACCAATCGCCCGGCCCCCGCCGCGTGCGGATCACGCACTCGTGGGCCGAGAGGTCGTCCTCGCGGCCGCCCGCGGCGTCGGCTGTCCCAGTCTACCCGAAGGATGGTGGCGAGGCTGAGGGTACGAAGCTGACGTTCGAGTGGCAGCCGCCGACCGACCCCGACGGCGACGCCATCGCCGATTACCACTTCCAGCTCAGCAACCGGGCCGACATGCGCTGGGCGCTGTCGCCGAACTTCGACCGGCTCATCGCGCGGACGCCGAACCGGGGGACCGCGACATACTCGCCACCCTACGCGGGCTTGCTGAACCCGGACCAGACCTACTACTGGCACGTGCGCGCCCGCGACGCGAAGGGCCTCTGGGGGCCGTGGTCCGCGACCTGGTCCTTCACGCCGCGGGGGCCGGGCGTGCCAGAGAGCCTGGAGCTGCAGCCGGTGGGCAACGGCTACACGCTCCATTGGCAGGCGAACGCCCGGGGCCGGCGCCCGACCGCATACCGTGTCTACGGCAGCGACGAGAAGGGCTTCTCGATCAGCGACGAGCCGTACAAGGTCAATGTGGGCAACCAGAAGGACGGTCGGTCGCCGGACTTCCCGAGTAACTTCGTGGCGGAGGTTACTAACACGCCGCTCGCGGTGATCGGCCCGGAGGTCATGCTCACAAATGCGAACCGGGCCTTCTACCGCGTCGTCGCCGTCGATGGCAAGGGCAACCGCAGCGGCCCGTCGGACTACGTAGCGGCGCCGCGCCCGCTCATCTACACGGGGCCGCTGCTGACGGGGAAGGTCGGCGAGGTCTGGGAGTATCGCCCGGCCACGATCCGGAGCATCGGCGACCTGCGCTGTCGCACCATCGGACAGAATGAGTACTCCGCGGCGTTCTGGAGCGAGGAGAAGCCCGAGTGGTCGCTGGCGGAAGCGCCCGAATGGCTCACGATCGATGCGGCGTCCGGTGTGATCAGAGGCACGCCGCCGACCCCGGGAGAGTACCGCGTGACGATCCGTGTGGCCATCCCCGAGCGCGGGCAGTGCGACCAGACGCTTGTGCTTCAGGTGCTGTAGGCCCGAAGAAGGGATCGGGCGCCTGGACGGACAATCGCCCGCGCGCTACGGAGCCGGCAAAGGAGGGAACGAGCCATGGATAGAGCCGAAGCCTTGGCTGCAGCTCACGCAGCCATCAAGAGCGCGCCCGTGTCCATTCTGATCACCAATGGCCTGGACGGCTACCCGGCGGCGCGGCCGATGGGGACGCTGGCGGTGGAGGAGGACTTCACCGTCTACTACGCGACCGGAGTGTCGATGGACAAGTGCGCCCAGATCGAGGCCAGTGCACAGGCAGCCGTGTACTGGCCCAACCTCGGGGAGGGCGGGTACGGATGGGCCATGCTGAAGGGGGAGGCCGAACTCACGAGGGAGCCGGCCGTGCTCGACCGCTTCTGGCAAGAGGAGTTCGTCCGCTACTTCCCCGGCGGCCGCGAGGATCCCGAGTACGTCATCATTCGTGTCACACCCCAACACCTCACGGTGCTGGTCGGCGAGGCGGACAGCCGGCCGATAGCCCTGTCACTGGAGTAGGGGCCCATGTGCGACTTCTGCCACAAGCACGGAGACGGCCGCAAGTGGTACCTGCAGGCGGAGAACTACAGCGCCGACCTGCTGAGTGACGCGCGCCGCCAGCAGATCGTGAGGGACATGCTGCTGAACAGCGAGGTGGTCGGCGACGGCTTCCAGCAGCTCGACCGTCTGGAGACTGCGCCGCCCTTCATCCAGCGGATGGTGAAGGGTCGAGTCACGAAGCGACTGAAGCGCGATCACTTCGGGCAGGTCGTGCCGATCGAGGACGTCGAGGCGATCTTCGGTCTCGTGAACTCGATCGTGCAGGTCCCGTGCATCTGCCGGTATCTCGGCTCTCACACGGAGGCGGGCTACTGCTACGGGATCACGGTTGATGGGGTTGACGTATGGAGGCGGACGCTCGGTCTCGATTCGGGAACGCCGACCAGCGGGCCCAGCTTCGCCGAGATGCAGTTGGTGCAGGCCGGCGACGTGCTGCAGCAGATCCGCGACCACGAGAAGGAGGGCCTCTGCCACACGGTCTGGACGTTCGGCACGCCCTTCATCGGCGGCCTGTGCAACTGCGACCGTGCGGACTGCCTGGCGATGCAGGCAACCGTGCAGCGGGGCGTGAAGGCCTTCTGGCGCGCGGAGTACGTGGCGCAGTCCGACCCTGACTTCTGCACCGGCTGCCGCTCCTGCATGAGGGTCTGCCAGTTCGGCGCCATCGGGTACAGCGCCCTGAACAAGAAGGCGTTCGTCGATCAGCGTGCCTGCTATGGCTGTGGCGTGTGTCGGGCCGTGTGCGCGAAGGGCGCCATCCGGCTCGTCACGCGCTCTGAGCTGCCCATCGCCGCGAACATCTGGTAGAGGGATGCACCCGCGCGCGCCGAATAGAGCGCTGCGCCGCCAACCCGAAACGCGAAACCCCAAACCGGTTGCCTCAAGGAGCGACGAAGATGGACAAACACTGGACCGAGCTGATGGATCTGGGACTCGTGCATTTCATGGCCTATCCGGTCATTAAGGACGACAACCCGGACCTGATCCTCGAGACCGCCGAGGCCATTGCGCGCGACGAGTTCTTCAACGTGCTGGAGGTGCGCCGTTCGGAGCACCCCGGCGTGCATGAGAAGCTGCGCGCGCTGGCCGATGTCAGCGGCCTGAACCTCGGTGTCGGGGGACAGCCCGGATTCCTCCTGGGCAAGCTGAGCCTCAACAACCTCGATGACGCCGGTCGGCAGGCGGCCATCGACGAGGGTAAGAAGTCCATCAACGCGGCCTACGAACTCGGCGCCCGCATGATGGCGGTGTTGAGCGGCCCCGATCCCGGCGAGGCCGACGGACCGCAGGCGATGGACCGCCTGGTGGACTCGTGCGTGCAGCTCTGCCGGTACGCGCAGGAGCGTGCTAAGGACTACACGGTCTGGGTCAGCTTCGAGCAGTTCGACGACGCGATCGACAAGAAGTGCCTCATCGGGCCGACGGACCGAACGGCAGAGCTGGCGCAGCGCGTGCGGGAGCAAGTCCCGAACTTCGGCCTGTGTGTCGATCTATCGCACCTGCCGCTGCTGGGCGAGGACCCGATGACCTGCCTCAGCCAGACCAGCGAATACCTGATCCACGTGCATGCCGGCAACGCGATCATGAGCGACAAGGACCACGTCGGGTACGGGGACATGCACCCGCGCTTCGGTCACCCGGCGGGAGAGAACGGCGTCACCGAGCTGACTGAGTACCTGAAGGCGCTCATCTACGTGGGCTACTTCGAGAGCGACGTGCCGACCCGGAAGCCGGTCTTCACCTTCGAGGTGAAGCCCCTGCCGGGCGAGTCGTCGGAGTTGGTCATCGCCAGCACGAAGCGCACGTTCCTGGATGCCTGGGCGGCCCTCAGCGGCTAGCGGATGAAGATCGTCATCGCGCCGGATTCGTTCAAGGGCTCGCTGACCTCGCCCGAGGTCTGTCGGGCGATTGAGGCGGGGGTGCGGGCGGTGCTGCCTGAGGCAGAGACGCTCCTCGTGCCGATCGCCGACGGCGGGGACGGCACGGCGCGCACGCTGGTGGAGGGGACCGGCGGCGAACTGCTGACCGCGACGGTGACCGGCCCGCTGGGCGAGCCGGTGGAGGCGGAGTTCGGGATCCTGGGAGATGGGCTGACGGCCGTCATCGAGATGGCGACGGCCTCAGGGCTGACGCTCGTCCCGCCCGAGAAGCGCAACCCGCTCTTCACGACGACGCGCGGCACCGGCGACCTGATCCGCGTGGCGCTTGACCGAGGATGCCGCACGCTCATCGTGGGGATCGGCGGCAGCGCCACCACCGACGGCGGCATGGGGATGGCGCAGGCCCTCGGCGCGCGCTTCCTCGACGAGCGCGGGCACGAGGTGCCGGGAACCGGCGAGGGCCTGGACCGTCTGGACGCCATTGACCTCTCGGGACTCGATCCGAGGTTGGGCGAGACCACTGTCCGCGTGGCCTGCGACGTGGACAACCCGCTCTACGGTGAGCGGGGCGCGGCGTACGTCTACGGTCCGCAGAAGGGCGCGACGCCCGAGATGGTCGCGCAGCTCGACGAGGGTCTGCGGCGCTTTGCGGAGGTCGTGGCCCGCGACACGGGCAAGCACGTCGCCGATCTGCCGGGCGTGGGGGCGGCGGGTGGTCTGGGGGCGGGGCTGGTGGCCTTCTGCCGTGCGACGCTGGAGCCGGGGATCCGGATCGTCCTGGAGGCCCTGCGCCTCGACGAGAAGCTCACCGGCGCGGAGGTCGTCTTCGTCGGCGAGGGACGCATCGACCTGCAGACCGCCTTCGGCAAGGCACCGGCAGGCGTGGCGGAGCTGGCGAGGAACCGCGGCTGCGTCGTCCTCGCCATCGCAGGCAGCGTCAGCGAGGAGGCCCGCGGTCTGCATGAGCATGGCTTCGCGGCGCTCCGGAGCATCGTGAACGAGCCGCTGTCGCTCGAAGAGGCGATGCGGCCCGAGCGAGCCTTCGCTCTCACCGCGTTCGCGGCCGAGGAGATGGTCCGCACGTACGTTGCAGGGCGAAGCCTCACCCCCTACCCCCTCTCCTGAAGGGAGAGGGGGACACGTCAACAGCGCGGCTAACCGTCGTTCACCCCCTCTCCGTTCAGGAGAGGGGGTAGGGGGTGAGGCTATGCGTCCGGAGAACCCTGGACATCGCGTGAAGGGCGCGGCCTCGGCTGGGACGGTGCGATTCGCCAGGCGGCAGCGGCAACAGGCTACTCCGAGCGAAGCCGCCCTGTGGCAGGCCTTGCGGAACCGGGCTCTGGGTGTGAGGTTCCGTCGGCAGCACGCGATGGAGGGGTTCGTCCTGGACTTCTACTGCGAGCAGGCTGCCCTGGCCGTCGAGATCGACGGTGCCCACCACGGCGAGCGGCGCGAGTATGATGAATGGCGTACTGAGTGCCTCGGGCGCTATGGGACCCGGGTGGAGCGCGTCTGGGTCGGAGACGTAGAGGCGGATCTCCACGGGGTCGTACGTCGGATCGCGGGATGGGTGGCGGAGCAGTTGGGCGAAGCCTCACCCCCCGGCCCCCTCTCCTGAACGGAGAGGGGGTGAACGACGCACGGCGACGACGTTGACGTTCCCCCTCTCCCTTCAGGAGAGGGGGCAGGGGGTGAGGCTTTCTCTACCACGGGCACAAATGACCCCGCCTCGGCGGGACTCGGAAGGTGACAACATGCAAGTAGGTCTGTTGACGGCGCCGTATGGTGGTGAGCCGCTGGAGACAGTGCTCGGCTTCGCCTCAGAAGTCGGCTTCGATGCGCTGGAGATCTCGGCGGGGCCGGGCTCTCGGCACGTAGACACGGCCAACCTGACGAAGGCGGGCGCCAAGGCCATCCGCTCGGCCATCGACGCGGCGGGCCTGGAGATCTCAAGCCTCGCCTGTTACGCCAACGTGACCGGCCCGACTCCGGAGGCCGCGAAGGCGAGCCAGGAAGCCCTGAAGACGGTCGCGAAGGCCGCGACGCTGTTGGGCGTCGAGGTCGTGTGCTGCGGCGCCGGCCAGCCGCCTCCGGGCATGTCGCGCGAGGACGCAATCCGGCAGATCGCGAAGCCCTTCTACTCGAAGCTCTGCAAGGACGGCGAGAAGGCGGGCCTGAAGTTCGGCCTGGAGAACTGGTACGCGACCAACATCATGAACCTCGACCAGTTCGCGCTCATGTTCAGCGAGGTGCCGAACGCGAACTTCGGGCTGAACTTCGACCCGTCGCACCTCTACTGGCAGGACATCTGCTACCTGGCCGCGGTGGAGGAGTTCGCCGCTCGCATCTTCCACACCCATGCGAAGGACACCGAGGTTCGCCGCCACCTCAAGGCGCGCATCGGCAACCAGACGATGGGCTGGTGGCGCTACGTCATCCCCGGCTTCGGCGACATTGACTGGGGCGTCTACTGCGCGCGGCTGCGGCGCGTCGGCTACAACGGCGTCCTGAGCATCGAGCACGAGGACGGCGCCCTCGGCCGCGAAGAGGGCTTCATCAAGGGCCTCGCTCATCTGCGGCAGTTCGCCTAACGACAGGTGATGGGTGACGGGTGACAGGTGACGGGAACGGCCACGGCGCAACGGAGGCACGACATGGCGGACCGCATCCGCATCACGGCCGGCTCGGTGAGCGTTGAGGCCGAGTTGCTCGACAACGAGACCGCGCGGCGCATCTACGAGGCGCTCCCGATCGAGGCTTCGGCCAACACGTGGGGCGACGAGATCTACTTCACGATTCCGGTGGACTGCAACCGCGAGCCGGACGCCCGCGCCGAGGTGGAGGTGGGCGACCTCGGCTACTGGCTGGCGGGCTCGGGGTTCTGCATCTTCTATGGCCGGACCCCGATGTCCACGGGTAACCAGCCCGTGGCCGCGAGCGAGGTCAACGTCTTTGGCAGAATTGTCGGCGATTCGACCGTCCTACGCGGCACGCGATCGGGCACGCGCGTGACGATCGAGAAGGCTGAGTAGCCGGAGGTCTCCCGATGAGCTGCCTGATGGGCATTGACATCGGCACCAGCGGCACGCGCACGCTGCTGATCGATGAAGCCGGCAAGCTCGTCGCGAGCGCCACGGCGGAGCATCCGCTCTCCCTGCCCGCGCCGGGCTGGGCCGAGCAGAACCCGGCGGATTGGGTCGCGACGACCATCGAGACCGTCCGTCGCGTGCTCGCTGAGACCGGGATCCCTGGAGCGCAGATCAAGGGCGTCGGCCTCTCCGGCCAGATGCACGGGTCGGTCTTCCTGGATGCGAAGGACGAGGTGATTCGCCCGGCGATCCTCTGGTGCGACCAGCGCACGTTCAAGCAGTGTGAATGGATCACCTCGAAGGTCGGCCGGGAGACGCTGAAGGCGGAGATCTGCAACCCCGTACTGACCGGCTTCACGGCGCCGAAGATCATCTGGCTCCGCGACAACGAGCCGGCGAACTTCGAGCGGCTGCGGAAGGTGCTGCTGCCCAAGGACTACATCCGCCTCGTGATGACCGGCGAGTACGTGACCGAGGTCTCGGACGCCTCGGGCATGGCGCTGCTCAACGTGCCCGAGCGCCGCTGGTCCGATGTGGTGATCGAGAAGATCGGGCTCTCCAAGGACATGCTGGCGACGGTCGTGGAGTCGCCCGAGGTGACGGGCCGCGTCAGTGCGCGCTTCGCCGAGGCGACCGGCCTGACGGAGGGCACGCCTGTGGTCGGCGGCGGGGGTGATCAGGCGGCGGGAGCGGTCGGGAACGGGATTGTGGAGGCGGGCGTCATCTCCTCGACGGTGGGTACGTCGGGTGTCGTCTTCGCGCATCTCGAAGAGCTGGCGATGGACGATGAGATGCGCACCCACACCTTCTGCCACGCCGTGCCGGGCAAGTGGCATGTCATGGGTGTGATGCTCGCGGCCGGCGGCTCCCTGCAGTGGTATCGCAACAAGCTCTGCAGCGACGAGATGGCCGTCGCCTCGCTCTGGGGCAACGAGCCATACGTTCTCATCGTCTCGGAGGCCGCCGAGGCGCCGGTCGGCAGCGAGGGGCTCATCTTCCTGCCGTACCTCTCCGGTGAGCGCACGCCCTACCCGAACCCGAACGCGCGGGGCGTGTTCTGCGGCCTGAGCCTCCGCCACGACAAGCGGCACCTCGCGCGCGCCGTGATGGAGGGGGTGTCCTACGGCCTGCGCGACTCGTTTGAGATCATCGAGAGCATGGGAGTGGACATCACGCAGGTGCGCGCCTCCGGCGGCGGCGCGCGCAGCGAGTACTGGGTGCAGATGCAGGCCGATGTGACGGGCCGCCCGCACTCGTACATCAACGTGGATGAGGGCCCGGCCTTCGGGGTCGCGCTGCTGGCCGGGGTCGGCACGGGCGTCTGGAAGAGTGTCCCCGAGGCCTGTCGCGCCGCGATTCAGGTCGAGCGGACCCTCGACCCGAACCCGGAGAACCTCGCCTTCTACAACCGGGGCTACCTAGTCTACCAGTCCCTGTACCAGAAGCTGGAAGACAGCTTCGACGAGCTGGCGGAGCTGGTCGAGTTGGCGCCGACCCCGGAATAGCATCGAAGCCGCAAGGAGAGACCCGATGAGTGACTTCACCCGCCGCAGCTTCCTCCGCCGTGCCGCCGTTGCCGCTGCCGGGCTCGTCCCTGCCGCCCGCGCCCTCGCTCAGGAGACGAAGCGCCGCGTCCCGATCGCGGTCCAGATCTACTCCGTCCGCGAGGACGCCGCGAAGGACCTGCCGGGCGTGCTGGCGGCCATCGCGAAGATGGGCTATGAGGGCGTCGAGTTCGCCGGCTACTATGGTTACCAGGCGGCGGACCTGCGCAAGATGCTCGACGACAACGGACTCAAGGTCTGCGGCGCGCATGTCGGCCTGGGCAGCCTGCAAGGAGATGAGCTGCAGAGGAGCATCGACTTCCACCAGGCGATCGGTAACCCGCATCCCATCGTGCCGGGGCTTGGCGGCGAGTACACCGCCAGCGCCGATGGCTGGAAGAAGGCGGCCGACGCCTTCAACGAGGTCGCGGAGAAGCTGAAGCCCCACGGCCTGCGGACCGGCTACCACAACCACAGCATCGAGTTCCAGCCGCTCGACGGCCAGCTCCCGTGGGACATCTTCTTCGGCAACACGGTGCAGGATGTCATCATGCAGTTCGACACCGGCAACGCCATGCATGCGGGCGGGGAAGCGCCGACGTTCCTGGCGCGCTACCCGCACCGCGCGGTCACGATCCACTGCAAGGAGTTCTCGAAGACGAGGCCCAACCCACTCATCGGCGAGGGCGATGTCCCGTGGACCCGCATCTTCGAGCTGTGCGAGACCATCGGCGACACGGAGTGGTACATCGTCGAGCAGGAGAGCTACGCCTACCCGCCGCTGGAGTGCATCGACCGCTGCCTCAAGAACCTGAAGGCGATGGGGAAGTGAGGCAGGTGCTGGGTGACAGCTAACAGGAACGGCCACGACGAGCCGACTACGAAGGGGAGAACCGCATGCCACGTATCCCGATTGCCGTTCAGTTGTACTCCGTCCGCGAGGAAGCCGCGAAGGACCTGCCCGGCGTGCTGAGGGCCGTCGCCGACATGGGCTACGACGGCGTTGAGTTCGCGGGTTACTACGGCCACTCGGCCGAGGACATCGCGAAGCTGTTGGATGAAACGGGCCTCGAGGTTGCGGGGGCGCACGTGGGGCTAGACACGCTCCTGGGCGACGAGTTCGCCAAGAGCGTCGAGTTCCACCAGGCCATCGGCAACCCGTACCCGGTAGTGCCGGGGCTCGGCTCGCAGTACACCGAGAGCCGCGACGCCTGGCGCAAGACGGCCGGCATCTTCAACGAGATCGCCGACGCGCTCGCCGCTCACAACATGCAGACCGGCTACCACAACCACCACACCGAGTTCACGCCGCTGGATGGCGAGGAGCCGTGGGACACCTTCTTCGGGAACACGAAGGACTCGGTCATCATGCAGCTTGACACGGGCAACGCGATGCACGGCGGCGCGGACCCGATCCCGTACCTCAAGCGCTACCCCGGCCGC
>VGFC01000277.1 GCA_016869045.1 Armatimonadota bacterium | reverse complement strand
AACAAGCTCTCCCGCCCCGCTCGTGCTGTCATGTCTGCTGCCTCCTGAACGGCCGGGTTGGCAGCACTCTACAGCAACTCCCTCCCCCGAAACAAGACTATGCAATGACCCTGACCACACGCCACACGCGCGCCAAGCCGCGGTTGGCACGCCGATTGACTTTGCCTATAATCCCACTCGCTGCCCAGATGGCGGAATTGGTAGACGCGCTGGCTTGAGGGGCTAGTGAGCTTCTGCTTCGTGCGGGTTCGAGTCCCGCCCTCGGCACCAGACGACCCCCGAACGCCCGAAAAGCCCCAGTTTCAGGCGTTTTTCGTTGTACCCTCCTTAGCGCGATGGACCTCTGAGGTGCCCGAGAACGGCCTCAAGAGTACAGTGAGTTACCCCGCCCTCGCGGGGGGTCAAGCTCGTGAGTGCCGGTCGGGTCTGCATCCATGCTCAGGGCCGCCCCCGTGGCCTCCTGCTGTGACCTCAGATGGGAGGCGCCCTGCGTGACGACCGCCACCCTCACCACGGAGTCGGTTCGCCACACCCGGAGGCCGCCAGGGAGTGTGCAGGCGCGGTTTCGCCAACGCTTCCTCGGACGCATCGACGCGCGACGCACCAAGGCCGGGTCGTGCTTCCGGGGCGCAGTCAGGGACGAGCACTGGGCGCGGCACCTGCGCGGCACCGAGACCCTCGGCGTGCATCCGGTGACTGACGACAACCTCACCCGATGGTCGGCTCTTGAGGTTAGCGCTCGGTGCGACCGGCATCCCGGCGCCATGCCGACGGATCGTGCGGCCGAACTGCTGTGGGCCGTCGACGAGGACTTGCGGGAACGGGGGACCACGACCTTGACCGAAGTGTCGCGGTTGCGCGGGTTCCACGAGTGGGCCTTCTTCTCGCAACCCGTCGAAGCGTGGAGAGCGCGTCGGATGTGGGCCCAGGTCTGGGCGCGTTGTGCGGACGGCGAGAAGCTCCCGGAGGTCTTCCCGAAGCAGGACCGCCTCGCAGCCGGAATGGTGGGCAACTACCTGCTACTCCCCTTCTGCGGTCCCTGCAGGGACGGGCGGCGGGCTGTCACGGACGGCGGGCGCAGGCTGACCGTGGAGGAGTTCCTGGAGGCGGCAGATGCGGCGGAGATCACCCCGGAGGCACTGACCGCGGCGCTCGAAGACCCGCGGGAGCCCAAGCAGCACACGACTTCGGGCAACGGGACTCAACCCCGCGACGCGCTTCCATGCCTCGTACGCTTCTTCGAAACCGGGCCGAGGGCCGACAAGCGCAACCTCCTATGCTCCCGCGCCACGTGTCACATGCACCGGCTGCGCGCGACCTACGAGGAGACCCCTGAGCGCGCGCGTCCCCTCAACAAAGCACTGGCGCACCTGCTCCCGCAGTACGAACTGATCGCCTTGGTGCGAAGCGCCTTCGAGAGGCGCGGCGGCGAGGGCTACACGGCGACGGGCTGTGAGGACGAGGTGTAAGCATCCACTGCGTGGGGCGTGAGAGTTGCCCGTTGCACCGCGAGCTGCGGAAGCTGACGGTTGACGACCTTACGCTATCGGAAGACGTTCCGCCCATGCCCATCGAGGCCCAGGGGTTCGAGCGGAGCGACCTCGGCAACGCGGAGAGGTTGGTCGCGCATCACGGCGCCGACCTGCCGTACTGCTGGCCTTGGCAGTCGTGGCCTGTCTGGGACGGCAAACGCTGGCAGAAAGGCGCAACCGGCGAAGTGGACCGGCGGGCCAAACTCGTGGTACGGGCGATCATCAGGGAAGCCTACTACGAAACCAACCCCGAACGCCGGGCCGCCCTCTCGAAGTGGGCGGCGAGTTCGAAGTCTGACCTGCGGGTCAAGGCAATGATCCGGCGCGCGCAGTCCGAGGTGCCCGTCACCTACGACCTGGAGGCTCGGTCGGAACTGTGGGGGGCCTTCCTCAACCGCGCGACCCGCGACGACCTCGACCTGCAGCGGTTCCTGCAGAAGGTCGCCGGGTTGTGTCTGACGGGTATCACGCGCGATGCGGTCGTGGTGTTCGTCTACGGGCCGACGGCCTCGGGCAAGACGTCGTTCGTCGAGGCCCTCAAGTCGATCCTCCGCGACCACGCAAAGACCATCACCTTCGAGACCTTCGCCGCCCTGAAGTACGCCCAGCCGAACGCGGCGACACCCGAGATTGCCGGGCTTGCCGGCTGTCGCCTGGTGACGGCCGTGGAAACCTGGAGGAGCGTGAAGCTGAGCGCTGACCTCCTGAAGTAGCTGACCGGAGGGGACACCATCGGCGGGCGTGCCCTCTACCGCGACCCCGTCGAGTTCCGCCCGCAGTTCAAACTGCTCTTGGCGAGCAACGAGAGGCCACACCTGCCAGATGATGACGATGCTGTCTGGCGTCGGGTATCCGCAGTCCAGTTCCCGGACAGCATACCCGAGGGCGAGCGAGACCCCAGCGTGAAGGAGCGACTCCGATGACGCCTCGTGACGCCAGTTCGATGAACTTCTCGCGTAGGAGTTCCCTGGGGGGAAGTTGCCCCAAAGCACGCCGATGTGACGCCCGTAGGTGTCACCAGAGCGTGGGAGGACAGGCGCGAGCCGTACCTCGTGGGGCCGGAGCGGTCCTCCCCGACCTAACCGAGGCCAGGGGACGGCTTGCGAGGCGCGTGCACGGAGCGGATCGGCGCGCTGAGCATGGTCTCTGTGGCGCCCTCTTGCCGGGTGGGATTGCCTGATGGCCTACGGGTGCTCCAAGGGGAGGGCGTTATCACGCGCTCTGCAACCAGAAACACGCGGCTTTGCCCGCGTGCCTTGCGTATCATCCCGATCGAGCATACCCCAGGGCAGTCCTCGTTGGGGTGATCTGGCCCCGGAGCGCTCGGGCCCCCGACTACGCTTCCGTCCAGCGACAGGCGGTGCCCGCCTGACCGGTGCGAGCAACGGCTCGGGGCCTATCCAGCGCGTGCCTCTGGCCTTGCGGGCAGGGCTTCATCCTCGTCCCTGAGAGCGTAACGGATCGCCTCATCCAGGGTCATCGCCTGGCCTTCGACCAGAGCCGCCTCGAAGGCCTTCCCTCCGATGGCGCGGCGCGCGCCAGGCATCACTTCGTCGGGGCGGTCGCCCGGAGGGAGGCTCAGGGCCTGGCGTTGGCTTCTGGCGGCGCCCCACAGCCGGGCCGCCCTTCCCCACTCCTTCAGACCCGCCAGCGCCAGTCCCAGGGTTTCCAGGCAGTACGCGCAGAGCACTTTGGCGCCCGCTGCGTGTCCGGTAGTCAGGGCCTCCTGGGCGAGCACCCGTGCGCGTGCATAGTCGCGCAGCGACAGCGCCACCCCGGCTTGGTTGAGAAGCGCCACTGCCGTGAGGTCGCTCGCTTGGAGGTCACGCGCCAGGGAGAGGCTCTCCCCGAGCATGGCCTCCGCCTCCCGAGGCGCCCCCTGTGCAAGCCTGATCTCGGCGAGCTGTTTGAGTGCGCTCGCGATGCGGGCTGGATCTCGCACCTGTCGGGACGGCGCCACTGCCTCCTCCAGAGCAGTTGCGGCCTCCGCGTGCCTCCGCTGCGTCATTAGGGCGCCCCCCAACGCGAAGAGCGCCAGGATGGTGCCACGTTGGTGGCCTGTGCACCGGTAGAGGGCCAGGCTCTCCTCGGCAAGCCCCGTCGCCCGTTCACACTC
Organism: Armatimonadota bacterium; assembly: GCA_016869045.1. Lineage (GTDB taxonomy): Bacteria > Armatimonadota > Zipacnadia > Zipacnadales > VGFC01 > VGFC01. The sequence goes on along the minus strand of VGFC01000277.1, from coordinate 6,703 downwards.
GCCACGATCCAGCGCCTCGAGCGCCAGGAGGGTCAGCGCGCGAGCGGTGCCTGACTGTTCCCCAAGCTCTCTCGACGCCGTAAGGCACTCGCCCGCCAGCTCCGCCAGCCCAGGGCCGTCGCCTTGGCCGAACGCCAGGGCTGCAGCCGCCGCGAGCGCCGTCACTCTCAGACCCGCCGGCACCCGATCCGGTTGCGCCAGCCCCCTCTCGAGCCAGTGACGGCCTTCGGCCAGAGAACCTGTTGTTTCCCAGAAGCGCCAGAGCGCCGCTGCCGTGCGAAGGGCCATCTCTGTCCTGCCGCCCAGCGCCCATTCGAGCGCCGCGCGCAGGTTGTCGTGGTCCTCCCTCAGCGTGCGGATCCACTTCGCCAAGTCGGGGCCCTCCAGTTCCGCCTCGGCTTCCTCCGCCAGTTGCGAGAACCACTCCGCGTGCCGTTGTCGGAGGTCGGCCAGCTCGCCGGCAGGAAGTTGCTCCTTCCCGAACTCCCTGACCGTCTCCAGCATCCGAAACCGCATGCCGAGCCCGGTCTCCTCGGCGTGGATCAGGGAGGCACCGCAGAGCCACTGGAGGCATTCCAGGGCCCGTGCCTCCTCACACACGGCCTCCGCCGCCTCCAGCGTCCAGCCGCCCCGGAAGACCGAGAGCTGGTAGAAGAACCTCCTCAGCTCGGGGTAGAGCAGGTCGCAACTCCATTCGATCGCTGCCCGGAGCGTCTTGTGCCGATCTTCCGTCACCCGCCGCCGGCTGACCAGGAAGTCGAAGCGCTGGTCGAGCTGCGCGACCATCTGGCTGGGGGTCAGCACTTGCGCCCGCGCCGCCGCCAGCTCAATAGCCAACGGAATCCCCTCCAGCCGCTCGCACAACGTAGCGATCGCGCTGGCATTGCCCTGCGTGAGCTGGAAGTCGGGCTTCGCGCTCTGCGCCCGGTCCACCAACAGCCGGACGCTGGGGCACTCGCTGAGTGCCTCGGGCCCTGTGTCCGCCTCCGGTATGGGAAGCGGCGGCACCGAGTACAGCCGCTCCCCCGGCAGGTCCAGTCTCTGCCGGGAAGTGGCCAGGCAGGTGGCTGACCGGATGCGGTCCAGGAGGGAGAGGATCACAGGCCCACCCTCCGGCAGGACTTGCTCCATGTTGTCGAGGATCAGCAGCGGCGTCTGCTCGCCGAGGACCATCGCCAGCTGGTCCAGCGGCCCCACCTGCGGCGACCGCGGAAGCCCGATGGCATCGGCAACTGCCCCCGGTATGAGGTGCGCGTCCCTCAGGTCCGCCAACGGCACGAACCACACTGCGCCGCCGAACCAGTCCATCAGTCGCCGCGCCGTCTCCAGCGCGAGCCGCGTCTTGCCGCTGCCACCTGGGCCGGTCAGGGTCACAAGCCGCTGCCCCTCCTCCGTCAGCAGCGCCTGCAGCTCCTCCAACTCCCCCCCGCGTCCGAAGAAGCGCGTAAGTTGAAGCGGCAGGTTCCCCGCGTATCCCGCCTCGGCCCTGAGTGGCGGGAACTCCCGTACCGCCATGTCCGGGTAGTTCACCTGGAACAGCCTCTCAGGCATCGGCGCATCCCGCAGGCGGTGGATGCCCAGGTCGGCCAGCTCGATGCCCTCGCGGAGGTCGCGCTTGAGCAAGGTCGCGGTAGCTTCCGAGCCGAGGATCTGGCCGCCGTGCGCGGCCGACAACAGCCGCGAGGCTCGGTGCAGCACCACCTCGTGGTAGTCACCCTCCGCCGGCCGCACATCGCCCGTGTACAGCGCCATCCGCACCCGCAGCGTCCCGACTTCCCTCGGCCACGGGTGAGCCGCCAGCGCTCTCTGACAGCTCACCGCACACTCGACTGCGTCGGTGGCACTCGCGAAGGGTACCACGAACGAGTCGCCGGCCTCCCGGACCTCCTCGGAGCCGTGACGCCGGAACTCCCTCCGCAAGACCGCGTGATGCGCCTCCAGTACTTCCTGGAAGGCGTCACCCATCTGCTCGAATAGGGGCGTTCAGCCCTCGATGTCGGTCAGCAGGAACGTCACCGTGCCGGTCCGACGGTGCCCGCGTTGACGCGCCGTGGCGGGCTTCGCAGGGAGGCGCGGGGCAGGCAGGTCCGGCGCACCGGCCCGGATCTCCTGGGCCAACTGCTCGATCGCGGCCGACGGCTTCTGGCCCAGCTCTGCGGCCAGAAGCTCCTTGAGTTCCCCGTACTGCCGCAAGGCCGCGATGGGCGCACCGGAGGCGGCGTACAGGCGCATCAACTCGCCGTGAACCTCCTCCCGCAACGGGTCCCGCGCGATGGCCTCCCGAACGACCTCGGTCGCACGCTCCGGGTCGCCGGACCGCGAGAGTAGCACGCTGAGCTTGACCGCCGCCTCCGCGTATCGGTCAGCTAGCTTCCGCTGCTCAGCCAGGACCCAGCCATCGTAGAAGCCCGGCAGCAACTCGCCCACGTACAGCGCCACCGCGTCGGCGAGATGCTGCATTCGCGCGGCCACGCTATCCGCCGCGCCGGCGCACAGGAGCGCGGCCTCGAACCCCCCGACGTCGGTGGTGACGGCCGAGGGGTTCAGCTGGACGGCGAACCGATCGCCCTGGAGCATCGCGCCGCGGGGAAGGCCTGGGGGCTCCAGCTGGCGGCGAAGGGACCAGAGGGCAGTGTTGAGGCTGCCCCGGCCCGAGCGAGGAGGGCGGCCCGGCCACACGACCTCCGCCAGCACCTCTCGCGGTTGCGCATGACCCAAGTAGTAGGCCAGGTAGGCCAGGAGGGCGCCCGTCCGCTCCGTACTGAAGCGGGCGATGACCTGGCCCGCCCGCTGGACGCGTAGGCCGCCCAGCATCTCCACACGGCAGGTTGTGTCCATTCCACCAGCCTGAGCGCGGACGGTCGCTTGCGAGGGCTGTGGTAAGTTGGCCGCCTCTACCCGTCGCCCCTTCCGCGGCTTGAGAGTTCTTTGAGACCCGCGACGGTAGACTCGAACACCAGGCAGGGAGACACCACACTCGACCTCCCAGGTCGAGAGGTGCCTCCGGACGCCGAGAGACGAAGGGCATTGATCCTCCCGAAGGGGTGAAGACCGTGCCGATTCAGGTCACGTGCAGTCATTGCGGCAAGACATACCAACTGCCCGAGGCACGCGCCGGCCAGACCGGGAAGTGCCAATGCGGGCACTTGATCAGGGTGCCGGAGGCGCCCGAGTCTACGCGGCCTGACGTCCCTCCGCCTCCGGCTGCGCCACCGCCCGGCCCGGTGCTTGAGGACGAGGTGCCGGAGGCAGGCGAGGTGCGGTGCCCGTCATGTGGCATGGTCGCACGGCAGGCGCGAGTCTGCGAGTGGTGCAACGCCACGCTGGTGCCCGACATGCCGCCTCCGCCCCTGTCGCGGATGTCGGACACTGAGGCCGGCCTGGCTGAGGGAGCGTCCATTCAGTACGTGACGCCCCTGTCATTCATCAAGAACGCGGCCGTGCTCTCCTTCGCCTACGTCACCGCCACCAACGGGCTCGGGTACGTAGTGAACCTCGCCGGGTCGGGCGGCTCCCTCTCGATCGCACCAATCATCCTCTCGTCGGGCTCGCTGCTGGGCGTGGTGATCGGGACGGTCTTCGCGATCCTGAGCGCGTGCCTGACCGTGGTCATCTTCAACTGGGTGGCTGGGCGCGGCAACGGCTTTCCCTTGCGCTTTCGGGAGCTAGCGCCGTGGACGAGCGGCACGGGCGAGCTCAAGCGGGTCGGCCCGGTTTCCGCGATGGTCACGGGGGCGCTGGGGGGCCTGATCTATGGGTTCCTGCTCGGGGTCTGCTTCCTCCTGGTGATGGCCACGTTCTCCGGCAGGATGCGTGGGGTGACAGGCGCCCAGGGAGCTGCAGTCGCGGGCGTCATGCTGCTGGGGATGCCTCTTGCGCTGGGCGTCTGGACCGGGATCGTCAGCCTGGCGTTGAGTCCCCTCTACAACCTCCTGGCAGCCCAGTGGGGCGGCGTTCAGTTCCAGTCGGTCGCGGTTGAGGCGCCTGGCCGCGAGCACCATCCCCCCATCCTGCCCGGCCGACGGCCAAGGTGCGGAGCATCGGCGCCTGGCAGACCGGGATGATCTGCGGGATCGAGGCCCTCATTATCGCGGTGCTCGCCGTGGTGGTCATGCTGGTCGGCCTGTCCCGCTTCACGTCGGCCGCCGGTATGGGAGCCATGGCAGCCGCGGGGTCGGTCGTGGTGGTCGTCGTGATGCTGATCGCCTACCCCGTGGTGGGGTTCATCGGCGGGGCGCTACTTGCCCTGGCGTACAACTTGGCGGGCCTGATCGGCGGGGGGGTGGAGGTCGAGACGGTTGGGTAGGCCCCGCCGGGACTGCATGACACGCAGAGGTGACGCGTGATGAAGTGCCAGCGCTGCGGCGCATCCGAGCTGACCGAGGCGGGGACGTGCGCCTACTGCGGGACCGGATGACCGCGCTCATGGCGGAGCCGTAGGGCCTGCGCTCAGACCGAGACCAAGGAGGCGCGAACCAATGCTCGCCCGCGTTGCCATCGTCACTGCCGTTGGCTTGGTGGTCACCGTTGCCGTAGTGGGCTGCGCCCACCGGCCAACGCTGGAGCCGAGCGCTGTCGCCCAGGCCGTCCAGAGCCACCAGATGGCCGAGGCTGTGAAGAAAGCCCTGCCGGAGGGGCAACGTGACAGAGGGTGGGAAGGCGGCGGCTCAGACAGCCGTTCGGCCGACTTGTGCCGCACTGAGGCTGACCTGGGGATGGAGGGCCTGCGAATCCCTGGCAAGAGCGGCGAGGAAGTGCTGAGACACGTAGCTGTCGGCCTCAAGGAGCTGGTGACACAGAACGGAGGATCAGTGACGGCACACATGCGTTGTGTCCCCTTCGACAACCCCACCCGGAGACTCGGGTCCCACTTCGACTACACCGCGCCCACGCCCAACCAGAAGGCGCCCGTCGTCGAGGGGCGTGTCGAGGTCTGGCTGACCCGAAGCGGCGAGCGGACCGATGCGCCGTACGACAAGCTGACGGTGAAGCTGACGGAGATCGTGTCTCCGGGCGGAAGCAAGCGGTAGCACTTCAGCGGGCGACATCACGGCAACGGTATGGGAGGGCACGTGAGATGACGAGCACACGCAGAGCGGGTCCATTCAGCCCCGTGTTGGTGCTGGTGATCGCAGTTGTCGTGGGTGGCTGTCCCCGGCCCGACCATGTGAAGATGTTCGGTGGCGGGGCGGGGAGTGACGACCTCTGGGTGAGTTCAGGCGACGCCGTCTGGCGGGAGGGCGCAGGGGGAACCGTGGCCTTGGCCCAATCCCGCAAGCCCCAGGCCGGCTACCAGATCCCGTTCCTGCTCTTCATCAAGGCGGATGACCCTAAGACCTGGCCGAATGTCACCGGCAGTGCCGCGTGCGAGGGCGAACGGGGCACCATAGCCATGGCGATCACGCTGGGCTCGGACCGAGTGGAGGTCCGGTACACCCTCGTGGCCGCCGGGACGGAGACTCTGGCCATCGATGGGAAGCCGTATGACGTGACGGCCGGCCGCGTCTTCCTCATTGACCTGCGGGGTCCGTCCGAGAAGGTGACCCAGCGGGCGGTCGCGCTGCCGGCTGACGTACCCAGATTCGAGACCGCCGAGGTGTTCGACGCCGTCGTCGAGCAGGCCCTGGCCGCCGTCAAGCAGGGAGACGACGCCACACGGCGCTTCATCGAGGGGAAACGAAGCTCGTAGGGGTGCTCTGGCACCGAGCGGTCGACAGGAGCCAAGGCAGATGAGCAAGACTACATGCTCTCACTGTGGAGCCGAGAACCCCGCATCGCTGGTGGTCACACTGTGCGAGGCCTGCGGCGAGCCATTGAGCGCTTCCGCCGAGCCGCCTCCGCCAGTGCCGCGGGGCGATCACGATCCCGTTCCGCCTCCGGTCGCGCCCGTGCTCCCCAACTGGTCTCCCAGCGGGGTCTCGCCCAGTTCGGCTGCTCCTCCTCCACCTGCACCCGCCGCGCCCCCGCCGGTCGCCCCCCCGCCCGCAGTGGTGGCGCCGGGCGGGCGTACGATCCCCCTCCGTCTCCATACCGGGCTATTCGTTGCCTTGCCCCCGATCTGCGGCTTCCTGGGGTTCGGGTTCTTCGCCTTCCTGATGTTCACCGGGCGGCTCCATGCGGTACCCCTGGGTAACTTCGGGCATACTGTCGCCTTCTTCGGGCTGACCATCGGAGGGATGCAACTGCCGCGGCTCCTGTTGATGCACCTCCTGCCGGCGCGCTGCCCCCAGTGCGGTGGCCCCGCCAAGACCCGCGGCGGAAGCCCGATCACGTACCGGTGCCTCGCGTGTGGCCATGTGCACCAGACCTCGTCCAACGATGGGAACTTCTCGGCCAGCGTTGGTGGGTGAACAGCCGCCCTCCGCGTCGTCCGAGCAAGGAGGCAATCATCGATGAGTTTCAGCGTGACGGGGCCATGGGCATGGGTGATCTTCAGCGTCATCATCATCGTGGGCGGGAGTCGCGCTTTGTCGCTGGGGGCGAAGCTCCGCAAGACCGTGGATGCCCTCCGGGAGCGCGGCGTCCGCACCGAGGCGAAGGTGGTCGCTGTTCGCGACGACGTCTCGACGCAGGGAGGCCGTGTGCGCCACGCCACGCTGGGATGGCAGGACGAACAGGGCGTGGCGCGTCAGGTTGAGACCGACGCGCAGAAGCTCGGCGGGTGGGCTGAGATCGGCGACCCCGTCTCGATCCTCTACGAACG
>VGFC01000276.1 GCA_016869045.1 Armatimonadota bacterium | reverse complement strand
GGTCTTCGCGGGCGTGGACGACGGAACCCTGTACGCCTTCGACGCCGGCGGGAAGAGGCTGTGGCAGGTCAACCTGGGGGACAAGGTCACGCGTCTGTTGCCTGTCGATGTGAACGCCGATGGCGTGCCGGAGCTGGTGTGTGCCGCCGAGAGCGCGCACGTGTTCGCGATCGGTGGCGACGGCAAGATCCTGTGGCGCGCCGGCCTGCCGGATGGCTGCACGGACATGGCGCTGGGAGAGTCCATCGTGGCCTGCTGCGGCGGGGCGGGCCTGGCGATCATCGCTCGCAACGGAACGGTGCGCGCCATGCAGGCCCTCCCCGCGCGGCCCGGACAACTGCTTCTGGTCGCGGACCAGGCTGTAGTGAGCCAGGACGACGGGAGGGTGTTCGCAGTGCGTCTGACGCAGTGACGCCGGCAGCTGACCTTACTGCCCGGCCGGCTCAGCTTCGGGTAGGTCGCCCTTGTCGCGGATGTGGGAGAAGAGGCGCGACTTCGACTTGTCGTAGAGAACCTTGCCGTTGACAAGGGTCAACTCGACGAACGTGCGGTAGTCGAGGGGGTGTCCGTCCATCACGATGATGTCGGCGTCCTTGCCTACCTGCAGGCTGCCGAGGCGGTCGCCCACGCCGAGAATCTGAGCGGAGTTGATCGTGATGGCCTCCAGCGCCCGGTCCTCCGGGAGACCGCCTCCCACCGCGTGGGCCGCTTCCAGCGGCAGCGTGAAGAGATCCTCTCCGAACCCGCCCCATAGGCCGAAGCCGGTGCTGGGCGGGATGATCGCGAGCCGTACGCCCGCGCGCGACAGGATGGCGGCCTGCTCGTTCGAGGAACCGGTCGGCGCCGATATGTAGCGGTCGCGCTCCGCCTGGGTACGAGGGGTCATGATGACATCGACCTTGCGGCGGCCGATCGCCTCCGGGATGGTCCAGCCCTCGATGGGCCCTTCGAGGATCAGGCGAATCCCGAAGTCGTCCACCAACTGGAGCACCGAGAGAATGTCGTTGGAGTACTCCGCCGACACGCGCGCCGGGAGTTCGCCCGTGAGCAGCTTCGTCAGTGTCTCCCCGCCGGGAGGCATGGCGGGCGGGTCCACCTTCTTGCCGGCAGCCTTGTCCTGGTCGAACTGGGCCTTCTTGCGCAGGTACTCCTTCGCCGCGCGGAGCTGTTGCCTCAAGAGGGCCTTGGAACGCGGGTCGCCGTTCGAGTAGCGCAGGTTCACGTCCACCGGCTCACGCAGGAGCATCCCCTCGAGGTCGCCCTCGGTCAGCTTGACGACGGCATTCGTGCCGCCGAACGGCTGGTCGCCGGGCCCGCCGGCCTGGACGTACCCGGCGGTGACGCCCGAGGCCAGCGCGAAGGTGATCGTCGAGCCGTAGGGGCCGAGCGCGTCGGCGATCTTCTTCGTGTCACCGCGGATGAGCCCCGAGAGCCGTGCGGCGACGAGCCCGGGCATGACAACCTTGCCCCGGGCATCGATGACCTCGGCGCCCTCGGGCACGCTGAGGCCCGTCCCGAGGGCGGTGATCTTCCCGGCCTCGATGAGGAGGGTTCCCCCACGGATGACGCCGTCCGTGATCGTGTAGAGGTCGCCGCCCTGAATGGCCACCACGCCCTTGCCTGAACCGCCGGCGGGCTTCGCACCCGCTTCCTCGGCCATGACGACCGAGGGGGTCAGGAGGGCCAGGGCACAGAGCAGTGCCGCAAACAGTCGTCGGGTCATCGCAGGCCACCCCACGCAGCATCGTAGACGGTCGTGCCCTCAATCAGCACGCGGCTGATCCTGGTCTTCACATCGAGTAGGTCGCCGTCGGCGATCAGCAGGTTCGCATCCTTGCCGACTTCCAGGCTGCCCAGCCGGTAGTCGAGCCCCAGCATCTCGGCGGGGCTCAGCGTGACCGAACGGAGAGCGGCCTTGGCGTCGAAGCTGCCACGCACCAGCTCAGCCAGGCCGAAGCGCAGGGCGTCACCATCGTAGGCCGCAGCGGGCGGGAGACACGCCACCTTCGCGCCGGCCTCGTCCAGCAGGCGCGGCAGGTCCACCCGGTTCCGGGTGAACGGCTCATAGGAGATCGCCGCAGTCAGGATGACGGAGGCCTTCCGCTCTCCGAGCTTCGGGACGAGCTGCAGGAACTCGGACCCCGACACGATCAGGGCGACGCGCATGTCCTTGTACGGCTCGATGAGCTTCCAGAGCTGAGGCAGGTCGGCGGCGCTCGTCGAGATGAGCGTCGGCACCTCGCCCTGGACGGCGAGTTTCACGAGCGCGTCACCCGACCCACCCTTGGCAGCGTCCAGCGCGCCCCGCAGGGCGCCGAGCGTGTCCGTATCGGCGCGGAACTCGATGACAAGCGGCCCTCGGTCGGAGAGCAGCATCGACTCGGAGTCGTCGGCCACGGTCCGCACCAGAGCGCCCTCGCCAACAATCCCCGGCGCCCGTGCCCCGCAGGTGAGCGCGAGAGTGGTGATGCCCATACGCCCGGCCTGCTTGTAGGCATCCTGGTGGGGGTAGAGCTCGTCCGCAATCTGGTGCTTGGCGTTCGTCGCGGGCCGCGATCCCCCGGGCCCGGGCGAGATGCCCAGCGTACTCCAGGCCGACACGAGGCCCGGGTACACGCTCTGCCCGGCGGCGTCGATCACCTCGGCGCCCTCCGGGACCGCCACATCGGCCCCCAGGGCCTTGATTCGCCCGGCCTCGATGAGAATGACCCCGTTGTCGATCGCGTCACCGACGATGGGCACCACCCGCCCGGCGCGCACCGCAACGACAGCCGATCCGGCACACCAACCCGCGGCCGGCAGCAGGCCAAGCCCGGCCAGCAGGGCGGCCGCAAGCCGGATCGTCCCTCGGGGCGGCGCGATGTCAGTGCTTCGCATCTCTGCGGTAGGCAAGCCTGCCATTGACGAAGACCATCTCCACAGGCGTTGATGGGTCGAGAAGGCTCGATTTCTTGACCACCAGATCGGCGTCCTTGCCGACCTCCAGGCTGCCGAGTCGGTCGCCGAGGAGGATCGCCGAGGCCGGGTTGATCGTCACCAGCTTCAGGGCCGTCTGGTCGTCGAGGCCCAGGCGCGCGGCCATCGCCGCTTGCCCGGCCAGATACGCCTGGTCGAAGCCGAAGGCGTCCGTGTTGACCGAGACATTCTCCACTCCGCGCTCCACGAACTCCACCACCACGCTGTGCACGCGACCATCACCTACGGCTGTGAACGAGACGACGCCCGGGCCGACGTTGATCGCGAAGTGCTTGCGGGCCACGGCCTCCCCGACGTTGTGGCCGGTCCACTCGGCGTGGGTCGCGATGCCCTTCAGGCCGTACTCGTCGGCGAACATGTGGGTGGTCATCCCCACGCCCCACGACTCGTAGGTGTGGATCAGCACCGGCAGCTCGCCCCGCATGACGGGCCGGGAGAACTCGAGGCCCAGGTTGGTCGCGGGCGGCGTCTTGCGCTCGCCCTGCTCGTAGGCCTCCCACGATCGCTCGTAGTCACGGGCGGAGTCGAGGTACTGGCGAATCAGCCACGCCATGCCCATGCGGGAGGCCCCGATGTCGCCGCCCGGGCGCTCGGGGTTGTAGGCCTGGGTCATCTTCATGATGCTGATGCGGCGGATGATGCGGTCCTGCTTGGTGGCGCCCCAGGTCTTGAAGGCGACCCCGTAGCCGCCGTGGTTCGTCCCGCTGCCGGGCACGGACTGCACGGTGGTGACACCGGCGGCCAGAACCGCCGGGATGGCCGGGGCGTCGGGGTCCACATCGTCGCCGACCCGCATCCCCGGGTTGATCTGGGAGACCATGTCGTTGATCCCCCAGCCGACGCCGCAGTGAGAGTGGATTTCGACCATCCCGGGCATGATCCACCGGTCACCGACGTCGATGACCTCATAGCCCGCGGGGACCGCGACCTTGTCCGCCGGTCCCAGCGCCTCGATCTTCCCCGCCGAGACGAGCAGCAGGCCGTGGTCGATGACGCCCCGGGTGACGGTGACGACCTTCCCCGCGCGGATCGCGTAACGCGGCGAGGCCTCGTCGGCCAGGCCCGTCCGGGCGAACGCCGCCGCCGCGAGCACGCAGAGCAGTGCCCGGGCGGGGGCGAGTCTGGCCATCGGTCTACGGCTTGGGCCGCGAATCATGGGCGATCTTGCCGTTTATGAACACGATCTCAACCGGCGTCGTGGGGTCGAGCAGGCTGGTCCGCTTCACCACGAGGTCGGCATCCTTGCCGGGCTCAAGGCTCCCGATGCGCCGGTCCACAAGGAGCGCTCGCGCGGCATTGATCGTCACCAGGCGGAGAGCCGTCTCGTCGTCAACGCCGAAGCGGGCCGACACGGCTGCCTGGTCGGGAAGGGCGGACTCGGGCAGCACGGGCGAGTCGGTGCTGACAGTCAGGTTGTCAACGCCGGCCCTGTGGTACTGCGCAGTGACCCCGTACATCCGTCCGTCCGCAGCGCCGTACAAGTCCACGATCCCCGGCCCTACGTCAACCCGGAACCCCCGCCGGGCAGCATCCGTCGCCATGCGGTGGCCGGAGTCATAGGAGTGCGAAGCGATGGCAGGCAGGTTGAACTCGTCCTGGAACATGTGCATCGTCATCGCCATGCCCCAGGTCTGGTAGGTGTGGATCAGAACCGGCGCCTCGCCCCGGAAGACAAGGGCGGCCTGCTCCAGCGCGAGATCGCGTTCCGCCGAGGCGGGCCGTTGGGCATAGGCCCTCGCGCGCTGCAGGTAGTCGCGGAGCAGCCAGGTCATCCCCATCAGGCTGCGGCCGATGTCGCCCGCCGGCCGCTCGGGGTTGGCGAACTGGGCGATCTTCATCGCCCCGATGGGCCGGAGGAGCCGCTCCCGCCTCGTGGCGCCGGCCGTCTTGTAAATGACGCCGAAACCTGCGTGGTTCGTGCCGCTCCCGGGGATCGCGTGGATCGTGGTGATCCCCACGGAGAGGGCGTCCTTGACCATCTGGTCTTCGGGGTCCAGCACATCACCGATGCGCATCCCCGGATTCGTCTGGCTGACCATGTCGTTCAGGCCGCCCGCAATGCCGATGTGCGCATGGACCTCGACCATCCCGGGCATGACCCACCGGTCGCCGACGTCCACCAGTGCATACCCCTTCGGTACCGGGGTCTGGTCGGCAGGCCCGATGGCCTCGATCTTCCCGTTGCGTACGAGGATGACGCCGTGGTCCACCGTCCCCTGCGTGATGGTGACGATCTTGCCGGCCCGGATGGCGTAACGCTCGCCGGCCCGCGCGCCCGCCGACGACCAGAGCGCAGCGCTGAGCACGGCCATGCCCATTGCCAGTGTTCGGAGGCGGGTCGTCATCGTCATTCCGCCGCCTCTGCGTCGTAGGCTAGCCTGCCGTCCACGTAGACCTTCTCCACGCGGCTCGTCAGCTCGAGCGGGTCACCCGACAGGATCACCAGATCCGCATCCCGGCCCGGCCGCAGGCTGCCGATGCGGTCATCCAGCCTCAGAAGGCGGGCAGGTTCCGCGGTGATCGCCCGAACCGCCTCACTCGCATCCAGCCCGAGCTTGGCAGCATGCGCCGCGGTTGCGCGAAGGAACTGGGTGCCCGAGGTCGCCTGCGACTGCAGCGCCAGAGGCACTCCGGCGTGGGCGAGCACGGCGGCGAGGCTGATGACTCTCCCGCGCTCCTCGCGCACGACCCGGGGCCCCAACGCCGCGGCCACTCCCGCCTCGCCCATCTCGCGGCTGACTCGGTCGGCATCCTCGGCGCCGAGGATCACCGTTTCGAGCCCGTACTCCTCGCGGAAGACGTCGATTGTGCGGCTGATCTCATCCGCCCGCGAGGCCGCAACGAACGCGGGCTTCCGGTCTCGGAAGAGCCCCCTGAGCACTTCGAGTTGGCCATCGCGCCTGGGGCGCGACAACTCCTTCAGCTCGGCCTCGGGCTTGCGCTCGTACTTGCGCTGGAACTCCGCCCATCGGCGGTCGAACTCGGTCCAGTCGCGGTCGTAGTTCCGTGCCGAATCGAGCAGCTCGCGCACCTGCCAGGGGCGGGCGGCGCGCTGGCTGCCCCCGAGCATCGAGAACTTCAGCGCGGCGATGGGCTCGACGATACGGTCGAAGGGGTCGCCGCCGGTCTTCATCACCGCCACCGTGCCGCAGAAGAGCCCGGCCTCCCCGGGGGCGACCGCGACCGACGTTACGCCCGCTCGCAGCGCGTCTTCCAGCACCTGATCGGTCGGGTCGACCGCGTCGGCTACGCTGACCAGGCGCGGCCCGCCTGAACCAGGGCCCGCCGTGGCGGGCGCAGGACGGAGCGAGACCTGCTCGCTCTCCCAGTGGAGGCCGAGGTGCGACTGCGCGTCAACCATCCCGGGCATGATGACCCGCGCGCCGTTGTCGATGACCTCGGCGTCGGGCGGGGCCTCGCTTGCGGCCTGGACTGCCTCGATGGTCCGGCCCCTGATCCTCACCTCACCGTCCGTCAGGGCGCCGGTGCCGGTGAGCACCGTGTGAGCGCGGAGGATCAACAGCTTCCCAGCGGCCGGCGTCGTCGCTTCGTCTTCCTTCTGCTCGTACACCACGTGCCCGTCGGAGATGGTCATGCGGATCCTGGTCCGCGTCGCCAACGGGTCGCCCGTCAATACCACCAGGTCGGCGTCCTTGCCGACCGCGATCGAGCCGACCCGGCCGTCCACGCCCAGTATCTGCGCCGCGTCGGAGGTGATCGCCCGGAGCGCCGCCTCGGGGTCGGCGCCGGCGCCAACCGCTGACGCAGCCGCTACCAGGAGGTCCGGGAGAGCCGCGTCGGGTACCGAGAGCGCGACCTTCACACCGGCCCTCGTGAGAGCGGCCAGCGTGTCCGGCTTCACCCCGCCGAACACGTCGTAAGCCTGCTGAGAATCGACCTCGGTCGCCTGGCCCGGCACGAGCCGGGGCACCAGGACGACAGGCACGTCGCGGCCCTGCAGCTCACCTGCAAAGGCGTAGGCCTCCGTGCCCCCCTCGATGACGAGGCGCAGGCCGAACTCCTTGCCGAGTGCCAGAGCGTTACGGATGTCCTCGGCGCGGTCCGCCTTCACCCGGACCTGGAGTTCCCCGTCGAGGGCCGCTTTCACCGGCTCCGCCCGGAAGCCCGTCAGCTTGCCGGACCGCACGTCGGCGAAGGTCCGCCGGAGCAGGGCCAGCTCGCCCATGCGGGTGGTAGGCAGCTGCTTCTCGGGCGGCGCCGAGGGCTCATCGGGCGTCGGCGGCAGGGGAGGGTGCCACAGGAGGGGCGGGTTCTTGGGCCATTCCCCCAGCACAACCAACAGCGCGCAGGGGTCCGCCAGCACAGACGCGGACGGCTCGCCGCGGCCCAGCTTGGCGACGGCGCCCTGCCCGGGCATGAGGCGCCCGTGCGGCGGCGAGAGGTACGCGGTGGTGACGCCCCCCGAGAGGGGCCGCCGGAACTCGGCATAGACGTCCAGGGCGTCGGCCATCCGCAGTTCGGGGGTGACCGACTCCTCGGTATCGCGCTCGGTCTCGGCGAGTGTGGTGCAGGCCGCGACCAGGCCCGGGAGGACGACGCCTTCGGTTGCGTCAATGACCTGGGCGCCCTCGGGGACGTCAACCGTCGGCCCGATGGCGGCGATCTTCCCGTCGCGAACCAGGACCATCCCCGGCGCGAGCGGAGGGCCGGACATCGTGATGACCTTGCCCGCCTTGACGACCAACGACGCGCCGTCCTGGGCTCCGGCCAGGCAGACGGGAAGTGCCAGGGCCATCAGGACCGCCCCGCCGCGCGCTGCGCGTGCTGTGGCCGACGTGCTCATGCCCTTCATGGCTCCGCTTTACCCGCGGGCGGCTTCTCCTTGTCGGCAGGCGCGCCTTCGGCGGGGGCCTCGCCCCCCTCCGGCGGCTTGGCTTCGTCCCCCGGCGGCTTCTCCTCAGGCGGGGGCTTGCGCTCTTCGAGCAGCCGCTTCAGTCTCTCGTCCTCGGCACGCCGATAGCAGACCTTGCCTTCGATCAGCACCTGGTCTACCCACGTCTGGGCATCGAGCGGATCGCCGGTGAGGATGAGCAGGTTGGCGTCCTTGCCGACCTCGAGACTCCCCACGCGATCGGCCAGGCCGATGATCTCAGCGGGGTACAGAGTGACGGACTTCAGCGCCTCCTCGCGGCTGATGCCGTAGGCCACGCAGCGCGCCGCCGCCATCCACAGGTAGCGAGTCTCGTAGTTGTTCGGATCGCGCTGGAGAGCGAACTTCACCCCGGCGTCGGCCATGATCTTGGGGACGACCTTCATCTCCTCCGTCTCGGTGTCTTCATTCGTCTCCCAGACCACGAGCGCCGAGTCGAGGATGGCGGGCAGGCCCCGCCTGGCGAGTAGACCGGCCGCCTTGTAGCAGCGCGGGCCAAGCACCGGCACGATCTTCAGCTTGTACTCGTCGGCCAGCTCGAAGGCCTTGACGACGTCCGAGGCTTCCGGGCAGTAGACGAACGCGGAGAGCAGGCCGTTCTTCAGGTCAATCATCGGCTGCTTCTGAGGGTCCAATTCCTCATCGAAGGGCTTCTTCGCGGCCTCCGCGTCGGCTTTGCGGTCGGCGTACTCCCCCAGGTAGCGGTCGAGGTCCGCCATGTACTTCCGGAAGCGCGCGAGGTGCGCCATGCGGGAGCTGTCGCCGCGCGGTTGAAGCGAGATCTTCAGGCCCGTGTAGTCGCGGACCAGCAGCTCCTCGACGGTCAGGCCGAAGGTCTTGATGGCCACGCCCGTTCCGCCGAGCAGCGTGTCGTTGCCGGGGATCGCCAGCATCGTTGTGACGCCGTCCCGCAGCGAGTCCTCCATGAAGACGCTCTTCGGGTCCACGCCGTCCTTGGCGGAGACGAAGGGCACCTCCAGAACGCGCTCGTTCGGCGTGCCCATGCCGCTGCTGGTATGGGCCTCGACGTATCCCGGCATCACGACCTTGTCGGCCGCGTCGATCACGTTCGCGTCCCAGGGAACCTCGAGGTCCTTGCCCACAGCCGCGATGCGCCCGTCCTGAATGACGATGATCCCGTTCTCGATGTCCGGCCCGCTGATCGGGATGATCTTGCCGGCCTTCACCGCGATCTTCTCGCGAACGGGTGCGTCCTGGGCGCCCGTCCCGGCCACCCAGGCGGCTGCCAAAGCGATTACTGCCGCACAGCGACTAGCCCTCACCATGGGCACTCGCTCCACTCTGCGCGTCATAGGCGACCCGCCCGTTCACAATGACCTTGTCCACTCGGCTGGTGGCCTGAAGCGGATCGCCGGTCAGGATGACGAGATCGGCGTCTTTGCCCGGGGCCAACGAGCCGACCCGGTCCGCGACGCCGAGAATGTCCGCCGCGTTGGTCGTCACCGCCGCAAGCGCCGCCTCGCGCGGCAGGCCGTACCGATGGGTCAGGACGACCCAGGCGAGAAGATCGACCGGCCCGCCGCCATCCCCCGACCCGAGGGCCACCTTCACCCCCGCCTGCGCCAACAGGCCGGCGCTGTTCAGGCTCACGTCCGGCGCCTCAGACGCCTCCCGCCACGTCCGGGGGTACGCATAGAGCGGCCCCAGGATGACGGGGACTCCTCGGCGGGCGATCTCACGCGATAGCTTGTAGCCTTCGGGGCACCCGACCAGCACGAGCCGCCGCAGGCCGAACTCGTCCATGACCTCGAAGGCGGTTTCGACATCCACCGCCGACCGGAGACTGATCTCCACCGGTAGCTTGCCCTTCAGGGCCTCGGCGATGGCGGTGTCGGACGGCGTGAGGGCCTCGCCCTTTCCCAGGGCAGTCTTCACCCGGAAGAGCGCTTGCCTGAGCAGCCACACGACGCCCATGCGGGTGGTCGGCTGGCGATAGTAGAAGCTCGTGGGTCGTCCCGAGCGAGGAGTGGCGTTGCCCCCCGTCGAGTCGTTCCCCATGACGACCTTCAGCTGGCCGCCCTCCTTGACGAGGACGCTCTCGAGAGACGGCCCGCAGGACTTGATCACCGCCCCGCTGCCCGCGATCACGTTGGCGTTGCCGGGCGCCACGCGGAGCGTCGTGATCCCTAGTTGAACGGCGCGCTTCAGGTCAGGGCTGTCGCGGTCGATAGCCTGAAGCACCTCGAAGTCGGGTGTGATCTCCTCCGACTCCTCATTCGGTTCGCCTCGGAAGGCGAACATCGCGTTCGCATCGATCAGCCCGGGCATGACCGTGCCGCCCTCGACCTCGATCAGGGCCGCTCCCTCCGGGATGGCGAAATCGCGACCGATCCTGACGACCTTGCCGTCCCGAATGAGGACGGTGCCGCCGTCGAGGGGAGGCCCGACCATCGTGATGATGTGCGCGGCCTTCACCGCGAGGACGTCCGCAGCGGAGGCAGGCCCGGCACACGCCAGTGCGGTCACTCCGACGGCCAGCACGCCG
>VGFC01000275.1 GCA_016869045.1 Armatimonadota bacterium | reverse complement strand
AGACAGGCCGTTGTTGTGGACGGCCAGGATCGCCCGCGTGCGGTCGGTCGTGCGCTTCTCGGTATCCGCCGGGTCGATGTTCATCGTCGCCGGGTCGATCTCCGCCATGACCAGCTTCCCGCCTTGCCCGACGATGGCCAGGTGCGTGGCGCGGAAGGTGATCGCGGGACTGATGATCTCATCGCCGGGCTCCAGGTCCAGGCACATCATCGAGATGTCCAGGCCCACGCCGCAGGAGTTCAGCGCAATCGCGTGCTTCACCCCGCAGTACTCGGCGAAGGCCGCCTCGAACTGGCCGACCTCCGGCCCCGTGATGCCCTTGCGCCAGTCCATGGAGTCGCGCAAGCAGGCAACAATCGCCTCGACCTCTTCCTCGGTGTACCACCCGCCCAACGGCGGCAAGCCGGGGTAGCTGCGGTTGGGTTCGGACATGGTCTCCCACTCCCGTTACTGAGTCCCGGATGGATACAGGAACAGTGGGGCGGGCATTCTTGCCCGCCAATCGCCCGTGGCGGGCGAGAATGCCCGCCCCACGAGTTCCCCTACCTACACGAGACTCAGTAGGTATCGGTCGCCCGCGCGCACTTCCGTGCACGGTGGCATACATCCTGCCGCGGTCCGTGCAGTGAAGGGCGGGCCGGCCCCACCGCCGAACCACGTTGCCGTCTCCACCTCGCGAGGCAAGAGAGGAGGGATCCGGTGACACCGACCGTTGCCTATGCCGGAATGCTGGCGCTGGCGCTACAGTTCGGCGTGTCGGGGGCCGGCCTCGGGCAAGCCGGCCCCAGGCAGTCTCCCGCTGAGCGCAGGACGGCCCTGCTGCGCCAGGCAGCGAAGGGAACGGGCGCGATACCGGCGCTCTGCGCAGCGCTGCAGGATGAGAACCTGGTGGTGCGGCGAACGGCGGTTCGCCTGTTGGCCGAGATGGGCGAGCCCGCCGATGCAGCGCTCGCCGGCGCCCTGACCAACGCCGATGTTCTGGTTCGGCGGACGGCGCTCTCATCCCTGTGTGACCCGCCGAGCGCGGAGGCGTTGCCGCACCTGAAGACCGCCCTGCAGGACCCCGATTCCCTGTTGCGCCTCAGCGCGGTGAACCTGGCCGTGCAGATCGACCCGAGGACAGCGGAGGTCACTGCTCTGCTGGAGCAGGCCAGGCAGGACGAATCGTCTGCGGTGCGTGACGTCGCTGCCCGGGCATTGTGGCCCTTCTTCAAGGAGACGGTTTCCATCCGTGACCGCAAGGACTGGGATCACGACATCACGGTTGCGCAGACGATTCCCCTGCCAAAGGACGGCTGGCGCTTCAAGACTGACCCGAACGCGGACGGGCATCTGCAGAAGTGGTACGAGGCCGCCTACGATGACTCCACCTGGGAGACGATCGCCATCGAGTCGGCCTGGGAGGAGCAAGGACACACCTACGATGGGGTGGCGTGGTATCGGGGCTCCTTCGACCTGCCCGCGAAGCCCGAGTGCCTCGCCGTCGAGCTGGCCTTCGGGGCGGTAGACGAGATCGCCTGGGTGTGGATCAACGGTGCGTACGTCGGGCAGCATGACCTGGGCACGGAGGGTTGGAACAGGCCCTTCGCCCTCGACGTGACGCGGGAGCTGAAGTGGGGGGAGAGGAACCAGATCACCGTCCGCGTGCATGACAGCGCGTATGCCGGCGGAATCTGGAAGCCGGTCAGCATTCAGGTGCTGCAGTAGGAGAAGCCACCATGCGGAAGTTACACGCCGCGCACGGCGCTGCCGTGACCTGTCTGCTCCTCGCACTGAGCCACCCAGGCTGGTCCGCCGATGCCGCGCAGGGGCCCTGGCAGCAGCTCTACACGGGCGCGGAGGCGACCGGGGAGAGCGTCATCGCTCTGTGGCAGTTCCTGCCCGGGCAGGAGGCCAAGGACAACTCGGGGCGGGGGCATGACCTGACGCTGCGGGGGCAAGCGCGGTTCTCGGGCGAGGCACCCGTCGGCGGTGCTCTCGAGTCCTTCCCTGCCGACAGCACGAACGACAAGCCACAGGGGGCCATCGCGAAGGACGCCGATGACCTCTCCCCGACGGGGGCCTTCACGCTCGAAGTCTGGTTCACGGCCAAGCCGGAGATGGCGCAGTACGGCAACGTGTTCCTGCTGGACAAGAAGTACTACAACTACGTCAAGGACATCCCCGAGGCGAACTGGGACTACTGCCTCTATCTGCAGCGCACCGCTCAGAACCGCCGCCGGCTCATGGCGTCACTCGGTTTCGGGAAGGACTCCGACTTCCTGAACGGCCCCGAGATCGAGGTGGAGCCGGGGACATGGACACACGTGGCGTTCACCTACGACGGCGCAGGCCGGAGCCGCTTCTTCGTCAACGGAGTGCTCGCCGGCAAGGTGTTCGTTCCGGGGCGCGGCCCGGTGGCGCCGGGCAGATACGACCTGGCCATCGGCGACCGCTTCGGCAGCACGCACGCCGGGTTCCCCGGCTACCTGGCGCAGGTGCGGATTTCGGAGGGCATCGTGCCATACTTCACAGGCGGCTTGCTGGCCGGCGTCGGAAGAGCGCGCACCGTCTTCGTCCGCATGGAGCCGAACGCAACGGTGCCCGTGATCATCTCCAATGACTCCACCGCGTTGCTGACCGGGGGGCGCGCGCAGGTTCGCTTCGGCGAGTCCACCAAGGACGTGGTTCTGCCCGACCTTCCCCCGAACGCGGAGCAGGTCATACCGGTGCCCGTCGGTACGCGGGTTCGCCCGGACAGCTACACGTTGAGCGTCGCCGTCTCGGCCTCTGCCCAGGGGAAGGACCTCAGCGTCGAGAAGGAGATCCCCATCACCATCGTCCCGCGGCCGCTCCCCAACCCGATGCCGGTCGTGATGTGGGGCGGCGGCGACATCGAGCGGCTGAAGGCCATCGGCTTCACCCATCAGCTCGTCTCCCTGGTCTACGACGGGAAGGTGTGGGAGGCGGGCAAACCCGTGGACGCGATGCCCCCCGACCAGATCGAGCAGCAGGGCAAGGCCCTGGACGAGCTGCTGAAGGCCGGGCTCTCCGGCGTGGTGTACGTCCACCCCGGGACCTGGGTGACCAGCGACGAGGCACGCAAGGCGACGTACAACCGGGTAGACCGCGCGGGGAACGTTCGCTCTGAGGAGAACGTGTGCGGTAACTTCCCGGAGGTGCGGGAGTTCTGCTACAACATCGGGGCCTCCGTTGCCCAGACCTTCGGCCAGTACCCCGCTCTCGATGGCGCGCTGATCCACTCCGAAGTCCGGGACGGCTCCGACCTGTGCTTCCACGAGCATGACCGGCAGGCGTTCCGCGAGGCTGCTGGCTACGACATCCCGGACGAGGTCGAGGGCAAGAACGGCCTCCGCTACACGCGCATTAAGGGCTTCCCGACGAACCGCGTCGTCCCCGACGACGACCGGATCCTCGGCTTCTACCGCTGGTTCTGGAAGGACGGCGATGGCTGGAACCCGCTGCACTC
Source organism: Armatimonadota bacterium (assembly GCA_016869045.1). Lineage (GTDB taxonomy): Bacteria > Armatimonadota > Zipacnadia > Zipacnadales > VGFC01 > VGFC01. The sequence goes on along the minus strand of VGFC01000275.1, from coordinate 6,934 downwards.
GGAGATCAGCCGCGGGCTGAAGTCCACCGGCCGCCAGGACCTGTGGAGCTTCTTCGACCCCGCCGTGCGGGTGCCCGACATCTGGGGGAGCGGGGGAGACGTGGACGTGATCTCCCAGTGGACGTACTCCTACCCCGACCCGATCAAGATGGGTCAGGCTGCTGACGAGCTGTTCGCGATGGCCGAGGGCAAGCCGGGGCAACAGGTCATGAAAATGACCCAGGTCATCTGGTACCGCTCCGGCACGGCGCCGAAGCTCCCGGAGGACGAGAGCAAGCGTGCCGCGTGGGAGAAGGAGAAGCCCGAGGCACCCTTCATCACCATCGCGCCGGATCACATGCGCGAGGCCTTCTGGTCGAAGATCTCCCGACCCATCCGCGGCATCATGTACCACGGCTGGCAATCGCTGGTGGAGACCGGCAGCACGACGGGCTACGTCTTCACCAACCCCGCGACCCAGGGCGTGCTCACCGAGCTGACGCACAACGTCGTGCAGCCCCTCGGCCCGACGCTGCTGCAAGTGCCGGATCGGCAGGCCGACGTGGCCTTGCTGGAGAGCTTCGCTTCCCAGATGTTCGCGGGTCGCGGGACCTACGGCTGGAGCGAGGCGTGGGAAGCGAACATGCACCTCATCCTGCAGTGGGCGCACCTTCAGCCGAAGATCCTCTTCGATGAGACCGTGGTGCGCGATGGGCTCGACGACTACCGCGTGCTGGTCATGCCCTGCTGCGACGTGCTCACCGAGAGCGTCGTCCGCCGCATCAAGGACTTCCAGCGGCGCGGCGGCCTCGTCATCGCCGATGAGTTCCTCTGCCCCGCGATCATCCCCGACATCGTCGTGCCCAGTTACAAGCGTACCGGCAAGGCGGAGGAGGACAAGGCGGCCCTCCAGGCCAAGGCGGTCGCCCTGCGCCAGGAGCTGGACCCCTTCTACACCCGCTACGCCGACTCGTCAGATCCCGATGTGGTCCTCCGCTTCCGCCAGTCCGGGGACACCGACTACCTCTTCGCCCTGAACGACAAGCGCGCGTTCGGCGACTACGTCGGGCACCACGGGAAGGTGATGGAGAAGGGGCTTCCCAACTCGGCGTCCCTGTCGATCCAGCGGAAGGCTGCCTTCGTCTACGACCTCGTGCAACATCAGGCCGTTCCGGCAAAGACGACTGCCGAGGGCCTCGAGCTTGCCGTGGACTTCGGCCCGGGCGATGGCCGCCTGTTCATGCTGACGAGCCGACAGATCGACGGCGTCCAGGTCAAAGCCCCCAGCCGAGCCAGGCCGGGCAGCGTGGTTGACGTGACCGTCTCCGTCGTGGACGCGAAGGGCGCCCCCTTGGCCGCCGTGGTGCCCGTTCAGGTGGAGATCCTCGACCCGCAAGACCGCCCCGCCGAGTTCAGCGGCTACTACGGCGCGAAGGACGGCAAGGTGAGCCTGCGGATGGACCTGGCCGCCAACGACGCGCCGGGGACGTGGACGATCAAGGCGACTGAGCTGGCCTCGGGCCTCACGAAGCCGCAGCGCCTGACGGTCGCGCCGTAACGGCCCGCCTCCTCGCCGCCTTCTTGACGGCGCCGGAGCGCGTGCTATAATGCGAGGCGTTCGACCGGGCGCTAGCCATCCTCCTGCCGCCGGAGTGCTCGCGCGAAAGGGGCCCTCTCCCGACCGCTCGGCGAACAGGCGAGAGCTTCGAAGGTAGCGTCCTCCCCTCCGCCAGCCACACCGGCCACCAAGTCCGCGCGCACTCAGGCAGTGGTGCAGCCTGTCTTGTCGCGTGTCCGGATCGCTGGGAGTGCCCCGTGCCACACCCGCTTCGCCGTCTGCTGCTTGGCCACCCGTTGCCGACCCATGCCGAAGTCCACGAGCGCCTCACCAAAATGAAGGCCCTCGCGATCTTCGCTTCCGATGCGCTCTCCTCGGTGGCGTACGGTCCCGAGGAGATTCTGCTGGCGCTGATGATCGTCGGCACGGCAGCGCTGCATCTGTCGGTGCCGATCGCGATCGCCATCGCCGTGCTGCTCGCGGTCGTCACGACGTCGTATCACCAGACGGTCCACGGCTACCCCTCCGGGGGCGGCGCCTACGTTGTGGCGCACGAGAATCTGGGGCGCTGGCTGGGCCTCGTCGCGGGTTCGGCGTTGCTCATCGACTACGTGCTCACGGTCGCGGTGAGCATCGCAGCCGGCGCGGCGGCGATCACGTCGGCGGTGCCGGAACTCGCGTCCCACAAGGTGGCCCTCTGCGTGGCGGCCATCCTGGTCATCGCCTGGGCGAACCTGCGCGGCGTCCGGGAGTCGGGTACGGTCTTCGCGCTCCCCACCTACGCCTTCATCGGGCTCTTCTTGCTGCTCCTGGGCGTGGGCTTCACCCGGATGCTCTCTGGCTCTCTCGCCCCCGTGCCTCCGCCCGCCCAGGCGGCCCACATCATACACCCGGCGACGGCGCTCAGCCTCTTCATCATCCTTCGCGCCTTCGCCTCGGGTTGCGCGACCCTGACGGGCGTCGAGGCCATCAGCAACGGCGTGCAGGCGTTCCACCGGCCGGAAGCCCGCAATGCGGGCAAGACCCTGGTCGCGATGGCGGTGCTCCTGGGGGTGATGCTGCTGGGCACGACGGTGCTCGCACGCGCGATGGACGTGCAGCCGGCCGCACACGAGACCGTGATCTCGCAGATTGCCCGCGCGGTCCTGGGGGGCGGACCCCTCTACTATGCCCTGCAGGCCGCGACGGCGCTGATCCTGGTCCTCGCGGCCAACACGTCCTTCGCCGGCTTCCCGCGCCTGTCGGCGATCCTGGCCAGGGACGGCTTCCTCCCGCGTCAGCTGACCAACCGAGGAGATCGCCTGGTCTTCGCCAACGGCATCCTCGCTCTGGCGTTGCTGGCCTCGCTGCTTGTTGTCTTGTTCGAAGGCCAGACCCATCGCCTCATTCCGCTGTATGCCGTCGGCGTCTTCCTGTCATTCACGCTCTCTCAGGCGGGCATGGTGCGCCACTGGGCGAAGGAACGCGGGCGGGGCTGGGCGCTGAGGTCGCTCGTGAACGGCTTGGGCGGCGCGGTTACGGGGGTCGTGTTGCTGATCGTGGTCACCACGAAGTTCGTGCACGGCGCCTGGGTCGTGTGTCTTCTGATCCCGGCGGCCGTGGCGGTGTTGCACGCCATCAGCCGGCACTACGACAGCGTTGCGAAGCAGCTCTCGCTGAACGGGATCTCCCCGGAGGGCGCCGACGAGCGGGCCTGGCAGGGCCCGCCGAAGGTCGTCGTTCCGATCTCGGGCATCCACCGCGGGACCCTCGCCGCGCTGAGGTTCGCGCGCTCGCTCTCTGATGACGTCAGAGCCGTCACCGTCGCCGTCAACCCCGAGGCGTCAGCGAGTCTGCAGGCCAAGTGGCGTGAGTGGGCGCCCCACGTGCCGCTCGTGGTTGTGGAGTCCCCGTACCGCTCCATCATGGACCCCCTCCTGGACTTCCTCCACCAGACGGATGCTCGCGAGCCCGAACGCGGGTTGGCGGTCGTTGTCCTGCCCGAGTTCATCACCGCCAGCTGGTGGCAGCACCTGCTGCACAACCAGACCGCGCTACTCCTCAAGACGCTCCTCGTCTACCGTCGCCGGCAGCCTGGCGAGGCCAGCCGGGTCGTAATCAACGTGCCCTTCCACCTGGAGCACTGAGGCGGCCGACGCCGGGATCAAGCTGGAGGGAACCACGCCTCCGGGGAGGTCTCGGCAGTTCCGTTGCAGCACTATCCCCGACACACCTTCCCGTTGGCGGGTTCGACGCCGGATCCCCGCCGACCGTTGCGTCGGCTGGGTGGAACCCGCGGCGCGCAGCCGCGGGCTTCGGGAGCATGACTCATGTTGGGCGCCAGTGGCTTCAGACGCCTGCTCTTCGGGCACCCTCTGCCGACGACTCGGGCCGAGCGCGAGCGGTTGGGCTGGTTCCTGGGGATCCCCGTGTTCGCCGCCGACGCCATCTCGTCGGTGGCCTACGCGACGCAGGAGATCCTCCTCGCGCTCGTGATCGCCGGCAGCGCTGCGCTGCATATGGGCCTGCCGGTCTCCGTCGCGATCGCCGCCCTGGTTGTCGTTGTGGCGACCTCTTACATGCAGGTCATCAGGGCCTATCCGGAGGGGGGCGGGGCCTACACGGTCGCCGGGCAGAATCTGGGCCGCACGGCGGCGCTGGTCGCGGCGGCATCGCTGCTGATTGACTACGTCCTCACCGTCGCCGTCAGTGTGACCGCCGGCATCGCGAACCTCACCTCCGCCATCCCCCTCCTGCGCGCCCACCATGTCTGGCTGTCGCTGCTGGCCGTCGCGCTCCTCACCTGGCTGAACCTACGTGGCGTGCGGGAGTCTGCGAAGGCGGTCCTCGCCCCGGTCTTCGTTTTCGTGGGCTGCGGCGCGGGGATGATCCTGCTCGGGGTCTGGCGTGTGCAGAGCGGCACCTACGCCGCTCCGCCGCACCCGACGGAGCCGCCGGTCCTGGGGGCGCTGACGACGCTGCTGATCCTGCGGGCCTTCGCCTCGGGGTGTGCCGCGCTGACGGGGATTGAAGCGGTTGCGGACGGCGTCACGGCCTTCCAGGAGCCGCGGCCGCGCAATGCTCGCATCACGTTGGGCATCCTCACCGGCATCCTGGCGGCGTTCCTGCTGGGCATCACCTACCTGGCGCACGCCTTAGGGATCGTACCCCACGACCCCGCCGAAGGCGGCGAGACCGTTCTCTCGGCGGTGGGGCGCACCGTCTATGGCGGCGGCCCGTTCTACTACATCCTGCAGTTCTCGACCTTTACCATTCTGCTTCTCGCCGCCAACACCAGCTTCGCCGGATTCCCCCAGGTGGCGAGCCTCCTGGCCCGCGACGGCTATCTCCCTCGGCAACTGGCCAACGTCGGCGACCGGCTGGTGTTCGGGAACGGCATTCTGGTGCTGGGGGCGTCCGCCGCGGTTCTGGTCGTCGTCTTCGGCGGCTCCACCCACCACCTGATCCCGCTATACATGATCGGCGTGTTCCTCTGCTTCACCCTGTCGCAGGCCGGCATGTTCCGCAAGTGGCTGCGGGAGAAGCCGAAGGGCTGGATCGTTGGCTGCGCGATCAACGGTCCCGGTGCCCTCTGCACCGGTGTGGTCCTGTGCGTGGTAACGGTGGCCAAGTTCGCCCAGGGCGCCTGGATCACCGCCTTCGCCATTCCGGTTCTGGTCCTGGTCTACCGCCGCATCCGCCTCCACTACGACCGCGTCGCCGAGCAGCTATCGCTCGAGGCTTCGCCTCCACCGGTGCACGAGCAGACCCATCTGGTCATCGTGCCCGTCGCCTCTCTCCACCGGGGCACCCTCGAGGCCATCGAGTACGCGCGCAGCCTCGGCGTCCCCGCGCAGGCCGTTCACGTCATCGCCAACCAGGCCGAATGGCACGCGCTCCAGGAGAAGTGGCACAAGTACGAGCCTGACATCCCGCTCGTGGCGCTGCCCTCGCCCTATCGGTCCCTCGTCGAGCCGATCGTGCAGTACGTCCGTGAGCAACGTGAGAAGTACGGTAGGGTCAGCGTGGTCATCCCGGAGTTCGTGGTCTCACATTGGTGGGAGGAAACGCTGCACAACCAGTCCGCCATCCAGCTCGACCTGGCCCTCCGCCGCATCATGCACGTGAGCGTCGTGAACTTCCGCTACCAGCTCAAGACGTAGAGAGACGTGGCACGGGCGGCCCGCCCGTGAGCCGGTCACGCGCCGTCGATCCCCAGCAGCACGAACGACTCCGGCGATAGCTCAACCGACAGCACGTTGTCGGCGACTGCCAGCGGCTCGCCGGTTCGGGCGTTGACGATCTTCGGCGTCCATCGACCGGTCCAGCGCAGGGGCACGGTCTCGCTCCGTTCCACCTGGAGGCTCGACACGACGGCGAGCACCCGCCGTTGCGGCTCGTGGCTCCACGTGGCGACCATCACCTCGGGGCACACGGGCTTCTCGATGCGCAGATAGGGGTTCGTGCGCCAGCCGGGCGTGAAGTTGGCCTTGCGCGTGTCGTACTCCCGCAGGACGCGGTAGAGGTCCTTGAGCGTATTCTGGTTCATGTACCGCAGCTCGCCGACGGGCACGCCGTGCGGCAGGAACCACGCGTAGGCCATGAGCGTCTGGCGGTCGGTCGGGTGGTTCTCCGTGTGCTCCCACATGACCGCATGGAACAGGTTGGGCACGCCCCAGTTCGTTGACAGGCACCGACTACGGAACAGCGCCAGGCCCAGGCACTTGCCGAACGTGCCCTCCGGCTTCAGCGTGCCTTCGCCCTCCAGGGGATACGCTGAGAACTCCCCCGTCAGCCAGGAGGTCGCGAACCCCATCACCGAGGGCACGAACTCCCACGAGTGCAGCCGGTAGTGGTAGTGCGGGAAGTCGCCGCGATCCGGCGCAGTTCGCGGCACAGCAAGGTCGCCGGTCACGTGGTCCTCGAGGAAGGCCGCCATCCGCTGGTTGTACTCGCGCCCCTGGAGCACAGGCACGGTGACGTGCCGTTGCCCCTGCGCGTCCTCCCAGCCACATCCGTGCTTCGCGTTCGCGCAGGCGATCTGCCCCGTCTGCCAGCCGTCGTAGTAGATGCCCTCCAGCCCGTACCGCTGCACGATGCCGATCGCCCAGCCGTAGAAGAGCCACTTCCGCAGCGACTCCGACCCGCCGCAGTTCTGGTAGTGCGGCACGCCCTCCCAGTCGAGGATCGACTCCGGCTGCACCAGCCAATCGGCGCGGTACGGCTCGAACTCCGCCGAGAGGGGGCTGACCTTCTGCGGGCAGCCGGTGAACAGCGCCGCGACGCCGCGGTCGTGGATGTACTTCGCGCTGCCTTCCATCGCCTCGGCGTTCAGGTTGTAGGGATCGTTCAGCCCCTTCATGTTGCCGGGCGGCCAGATGACGACGGAGTCCACGTTGTCCGTCATTTGCTGCCAGG
>VGFC01000274.1 GCA_016869045.1 Armatimonadota bacterium | reverse complement strand
TGTAGTATGTGATCGGCAGCCACAGACCGGCCTTCGGGTCTGACAGCAGCACGAAGTGCCCAGAGACGCTCGAGTTCTGCTCATCGACGACGCGGCCCGGCGTCAGGTCGCTGAAGCGCACGTGCGTCGGCGGGTAGTTGCTCAGGTGCGTGTATGTCGTGTCGGCGGGTGAACGCAGCTTCAGCCCGGGCAGGATCAGCCGCACGCCGTTAACGTGCCCCTTCGCGCCCTCCGGCGGCGTGAAGACCGCCGACCGCTGCAGCGTCGCGCTGCCCTTGCGCAGGCGGTACGTCGCCCGCAGCCGCCAGCCGTTGAGCGTCGAGGTCACGTGCAGTGCAGCGCCGTCGGTCAGCGTCTCGACCTCGTGATTCCCGTAGCGCCACGCCGACGCTTGCCCCAGTCCGACCCACTTGCCATCGAGGTTGAGGTCACATCCCGCCAGGCCGTGCGCGTTGTCCAGCACCACCAGGCGCTGCGGGCCGTAGAGCATCTGCCGCAACTCGCCGGTGGCGGGATCGAAGCGCAGCTCGAGCGCATCGTTGCCGAACACGATGGCCTGCGCCTCGACGCGCGTGTAAGTGCCATCAGCTTGCGCGACCAGCGGCGCCGCAACCAGAAGCGCGTAGATCATGAGGCCTCCCGGGACTGTCCAAGTCCTGATCCCGCGCGGCGGGATCAGGACGCAGGACTGTCCCCTGTTTCCGTTCCTCTGACTCGCGACCCCTTCACTACCGCGAGACCGGCTGCAAGCCCGAGCAGCACGCCCTGCACCCCGCCGCGCACGATAGCGAGCGCAACCACGCCCATCGCGGGCGCCCCTGCCACCAGACCGAACGAGAGCCCGCGCCCCAGCATCCCAGCGATGAACCCGGTGAACAGCAGTACAACCATCCGGTTGCGCTCGCGCCCCATCGCCCAGCCCAAGGCAAGGCCGGGGATCGCGCTTCCCAACGCCAGCGGCCACATCGCCTGCAGGCCCTGAAGCGCGAGGTCGCCGCCGAACTCGAAGGCATTCGCGAAGTACACGACTCCGTCCGGGCTGAACAGCAACGCCCCCAGCCCGAAGGCCAGCGCCCAACCCACCGGCCGCCATCGCCCGCGCAGCACGCGATCCGCAAGCACCCATAGCACGCCGAGCAGCACGCCATACCCGATCGTCGTCGCCCAGTAGATGGGCCCGATCGGCCCAAGCCCGGCCCCCGCCTGCCCCCGGCGGATCAGGTGGGCTCCCACATCGAAGAGCAAGCTCGCCACCAGCACCGCGAGCACAGTGAGCGGCAGCACGCGCCAGCCGAGACGCGCGTGTGCAGCAGCGGATCCGGCAACGTCGGGTGTCGGATGATCGCTCATGGCTTGGGCGACACATCAACCGCTCGGGGCAGTGGTGCGGACCGCCTCGGCCCAGTCGATGAACCGCTCTGCTTGTCGCAGTATTCGGGAGACCTCGGGAACACTCAGACGGCGCCCGCTGTACTGCGCGGCCGCTTTCATGCGGATGAGAGCCTCCAGCTGCCGGGCCCTTCCACGAACCTCTCTCTCCCATCGCGTGCCCCGGCAAGCCTGCGTCAGAGCATCAGTCGCCTCAAGGTGCGATTCCCCCGAGGGCTGATCTCCTCCGAGGTAGATGCAGAGCGCGTCGTTCGCAGCAATGGCGCCCAGAATCGCATTGCTTGCCGCCTGGTTGCCGTGCTCGGGGTCAGCCGCGGCCAAGGCGACCGTCCGGAAGTTACGCGCATCTCTCAGAGCGTGTATGAGAAGGGTGGCCGGGCGCCATGAATGGCGCCCCTACACGATCGGGCGCGATGAATCGCGCCCCTACGTCACAAACGACCGTGTATCGCCGTCATGTAGGGGCACGATTCATCGTGCCCCCGTGTAGGGGCGTGATTCATCACGCCCGATGCCGTGCTTCTCATACACCCTCTCAGTCGCGCCTGCCACGTCGGCATCGCTGCTTCAGCCCATGCAGTGAAGTGCCCCGCAGAAGAACACCTTCCGCCTGGATGTTGCGCCAAAGCGGGTGCGCAGTCCTCTCCCATCGCCCCACTTCGGGTAGGCTGGCCACATATGGCGAGAGCGCAACGCCATGCTTCTCAACGACCCTGAGGCCCTTCTCCAGCAACAGGTCATGGATCCCCCGGACCTTGCGTTCCACGACGATCAGCAGGTCAGTGTCACTGCCTGACGCCGCCTCCCCCCGTGCCTCGCTACCGAACAGGATCACAGACACCAACCCCGGCACTCCGGCGACAAGGTCCGCAACGGCCCGCTCTCGCCGCTTGCCCTCAACCGCGAACAACTCCCTCAGCTGACGAACCAGTGCGACCTTCTGATCCCCAAGCGCATACGTGATCACCCGTCCGTGGCCCTGGGACCTGAGCACGCCGGAGCGACGGAGTTCGCCGAGCACGCGGGATGCGTTCGCCGAGCTGATCCCCGCCCGCCGCGCGATCTCGCGGCCGCTCAGGGGCACCGGGGACGCGCACACGACGCGCAGCACCGCAACCTTGGCCTTCGAGGACAGTATGTCATCCAAGGGGTTCTGCAACCACATTGACCGGCACGCCCTCCAATCCACGGTGCTCGATATTTCGAGCATATGCTCGATTTATCGAGCAATCATACCACACCGGCGGTCGGAAGGCAAGACGGCGGGGCGGACACATGGGTCCGCCCCTACACGATGCGAGCAATGTAGGGGCAGACCCGCGTGTCTGCCCCGCCGTGCTCACTGACCCTCGTCTGCCGGATCTCTCACTCCCGCCGCACACAGCGCCCCAATCGCCTCCGCAAGATCGCGCCGGGCAGCGAGGAGCGCTTCGGGGTCGGTGGTATAGGTGAAGTTGGGCGAGGTGTCGGTGATCTTCAGCACGCGCTCATCGACCTTGAGGAGGTCGCGGGCGCGCGCGACGTTGCTGGGAGCGCCGGCACCCTTGCCGGCAGAGGTGGCGAGGCGGCGGAGCATCGCGAAGTACTCGTAGTCCTCGATGCCGTCGCGGATGGCGTTCAGGCGAATCGAGGGGTAGAGCGTCATGTCGGGAGCCCAGTAACACAGCGTGCCGTCGCCGTTGCCCATGCTCGGCAGACCGATGGGGTACTTGTCGGTCGGGCCGTCGGCGGTCATCTGTTTGGGGTCGCCGTGGTACTCGACGCCCCAGTACAGGAAGCCGGTCTTCTCGTACTTCCACGTGAGCCAGAAGACCATGCGGGGATCGATGGTCGGGTAGTCCACGAAGAAGTTCGGGTACGGGTGCACCGGGCCGCAGCAGATGTACCACCACAGCTCCGGGTTGTGCGCGCGCCAGGCGTTCAGGAGATCGACCTGCGCCGGGTCCTTCGGGTGCGCATCGGGCAGGCCGCCGGGCACCCAGATGTGCGCCAGGCCGATGAGGCGCGGATCGCGCGGGGCGGTCGCGAGGCGCTTGATCTTCGGGGCCACGCGGTCCATGAGTTCCGCGAGCCTCACGTTCGCCACGATGGCGCTCTCCTCCCAGGACTCGTCCACCATGTACCAGACCGCCTCATCGAGCCAGCCCTTCTCCTGGAGGTGCGGCTGCAGCGCGCGCAGGTAGGCCTCCAGGAACTCCCAGTAGTCCGGCAGGTTCGTCGCCCCCGACGTGCTCCCGCAGCCGGGTGTGAAGCCGACGCAGATCGTCCGGCAGCCGGCGTCGTGCAGGTGTTGCCAGATGCGATCGGTCTCGGTGAAGTCGAACTGCCAGCCCGCGTCGGTCTTCGTCTCGCGGAGGTAGGGCGCGACGGTGGTGAGGTGCTGAGCGGCCTCGTTGCCCCAGACCTGCACGCCGAGCCGGCGCTTCAGGCACACGTCGGCCATCGCGAGCATCTTGTCCGGCGGGACCGTCTGCGCGTAGTCGTCGCCATTGCCGCCGAGGTACTTCTGCGCCACCACGTATGCGCGCAGCACGAAGAGCTGCCTCAGCGAGTGCGCCTCAGGCAGCGCCCACTCGCGCACCCTCAGTGTGATCGGGACCCGCTCCGTCTGCCCCTCGGCCTCGATGCGCAGCGCGCTGGTGTACTGGCCCGGCCTCGCGTCACGCGGCACGAAGATGTCGAGCCAGATCGGCTGCGTCGTGTACTGCACGTCGAACGGGCCGCTAATCGGCAGCAGCGGATCGGGCCACCAGGAGATGCCCTTCGGCGCCCCGGTGCTGGGCCCGTCCACGTGCACATAGCCGACGCGGTACAGCTCCAGAGCGTCGCCGCCGATCCTCGCGCCATCCTTCCCCCTGAACGCCTCCACCGAAGCGCGCACTCCGCTGATGCCGCGGTGCATCGGCACAACGGCAACCTGCACGCTCTCGGCCTCACCGTGGAGACGTTGGGACTGTCCCGACCCCGCCTCGCGGGGTCGAGGACTGTCCCCTGTTGGCGGTGGAAGCCGTCGCCTCGCCCATGCCCCCGCATGGTGGTGGCTCATCGCGCAGCAGTTTGTCGAGCGGCCGCGCGGGCACCACGACGAAGCGCTTGCTGATCGCGTCCGGGTAGGCCTCCAACACCGTCAGCCGGCCGGCCAGCCACGTCGCCTCTCGGTTCAGCGCCCCCAGGAACTCCGCAGTGAGGTCCCACTCCCGCTGCGTCTCCTCGCTCGCGTCCTTACTCACAAGCCCCTCAGCCTGCTTGCGCATGTCCTCCGTCTTCACCGTCAGCGAGCTGTACCAGTCGCGCAGCGGATGTGGCCCCAGCTTCGCGATCATCTCGGTATGTGGCGCCAGCTTCGCATTCAGGGCCTCGCACAGCCCCGGCACATCCGCCTGCCGGCAGGTGAAGCTGGTCCACCAGATCGGTCGCTCCCCCTGCCGAACCACGACCCGCACATCCGTCCGCCCTGGCCCTACCGAGTACGGAACGGAAGTTGCCGCCTGCGCGAGCGGCACGGTCTGCGAGGTCCACGCCCCTCCTTGCGCCTGCACCTCGCGGAAGACGAAATTGGGGACAGGCACCAATTTTCGACGTCCAAAATTGGTGCCTGTCCCCAATTTCGTCCCATCAACGCCGACCGTCAGCGTGTTGCGCCCGATGCCCTTGCGCCCCGGATCGAAGGCCGCCACCGCGCCGGCGTCCATCGCGGTAGGCCAGTGCGCTTCCCACACGCGCTTCAGATACTCGGCGGTCGGGAAGCCCGCGTCAGAGTAGAGGTTCGTCGCGACGAGGACGCCGTTGCCGATGCGCGTCTTGAGCATGATCGGCTTGCCCTCGGGGCAGGTCGCGAGGACCTCCCAGCTCGGCCCCCATGAATCGAAGTGCGCCCACGGTAACGCGACGCTCTCCACGGCGGCGAAGGGATCGTCGGCCGTGACGCGCGTCGGGTGCTTGCCCTTCGCATCCGTCATCGCCTCCGCGCACTGGTGGGAGGCCAGCTCGAGACCGGGCCCGAGCCTGCTGACCCACGTGAGTTGCTGCCCGTAGTTCGCATCAACCGCGAACAGGATTCCCCCGCGCTCCAGGAAGCGCGTCCACGCCTCAGCATGCGCCTCGAAGGGTTGCGGGTCGGAGTAGTTGTAGAGGGCGGGCGGGCAGAAGATGTCGTAGCGGTCCAGGTCCGCGGTCAGCCCCCCGACGTGCCGGTTCTCCACGCGCACGTAGGGCCAACCCAACTCCTCGTACAGCGCATCGAGGCTGTCCCGGTACGTGTACGCACCCTCCAACCACGAGGAGTAGGTTCCCGCCACGCGGGGCGTGGGGGGGACCCCCTCACCCGCGGCGCCCGTGCTTGCGATCATCAGAGCAGACATCAGCGGTATCATCTCCACACCTCCGCAGTCTCAGATCTCGCGTCCTACAGGGCGTATGAGAAGCACGGCCTCGGGCGTGATGAATCACGCCCCTACACGGGGGCACGATGAATCGTGCCCCTACATGACGGCACTCTACGGACGTTTGTGGCGTAGGGGCGCGATTCATCGCGCCCAATCGTGTAGGGGCGCCATTCATGGCGCCCGCTTGCCAACTGCCGTTCCCTACCCCCGCCCTCTCCGCCGTTCCTGAAGGAGCAGATCCAGCCACTGCCCGGGCGTCCAGTTCCTCGCGCCGGGAGTCTGGCGCGCGGGGTTGCGCGGGTCGGCATAGGCGGCCAGGTCCTCGAACTCGTCGCTCCGCAGAGGCACGCCCATGTCGGCCAGACGCTGCAGTCCAAGGGGCACGGTCGGAGCATCGGGCTCGCGAGCGCGCACGGGGGCGGCATGGCTCGGGTCCTCCTCGACGAACCAGCGGCGAGGCTTCCCGGTGACCTTGGCGATCTGCGCGACGACGTGCCCCGGCGGCTCGACAAGCCCTCGCTCGTACTTGCGGACGGAGTCGGCGCTCTTCTTCCCTAGCCGTCGCGCCAATTCCGCCTGAGTCAGACCGGCATCCTCTCTGGCTTTCCGGAGTCTCCAGCGGTCGAACATGATGGCTTCGGTCCTGTCTCCCTGGATTCACCGCAACGCGACCGTTTCCGAGATTCGACGGGGAGCGTGAATCTCATTCCCGCTGCGGAGGGAAAATAGTCTTGACAGACTCTTGCAGTATGATTATAATTCACGCTCCGTGAATACTCATCACGCTTCATACCATAATGAGAGGAGAAGACTCCGATGTTCACGGAAGAGAGCGTGTGTCTCCGGGTCGATGTGCAGCGAGCCGTCCAGAGCCTTCCCCGCGATCAACGCGACTCAATCCTGCTGGTCCTGGTGGAGGGCTTGACCGTGCGCCAGGCGGCCACGCTACTCGGCGTGTCTCAGGAGACCGTTGATCGCCATGTCCGTCGTGGTGTCAGGAGACTTCGCTATCAGCTTCTCCCGTATTCGTAGGCACCCTGCGAAAAAAGTGCCTGACAAAACCGGCCCTCGATGTAACATACTATTATGGAGGCCGATGAAAGGAGCCCGGTGATCCGATCGCGATGGCGACAGCAACTGGGGCGGTCGATGTTCCTCGACGCCGAGATCGGCGTCTTCTTCTTCGCCGAGCAGTCGAACACCTGCTCGACTGGGCGGAGCCCATCATAAAGTGCGCGTGCCGTCAGGTCTGGCGGGAGTTCCATCCGACAGGCTTGGAGATGGAGGACTTGCTGCAGGAGGGACGGATCGAAGTCTACCTTGCCGCCCGCAGGATCATGGCAGCTCGTGACCCCGAAGCACTGATCGCAACCATCGTTCGCCGTCGCGCCATCCGCGCCGTCTACTCCCTCTCTGACCGCTACCCCAAACTCCAACTGCACCAACCCACCGATGACGACGCCGAGACCGACGCCGAACCCGAGTCCGACCAACTGACCGCGGCGTAAGCTCCCCTCCCAACAGGTCGCCCGGTCGTCACCCCCGGCGACCGGGCGACCCCGCGCGCGCCCAACGGGAGGTTGCGGGTTACGGGTTGCGTCGTTGACGTTCCCTGGGAGCGCCGGCGGCCACGCCGGCAGAGGTGGCAGGCCGTGAGTCGTTGACGTCTGCTGGGACCGCCACCGTCTCGGTGGCGGAGGTGGAGGGGCGGTGAGCCGGCGCCGTACTTCGCACTCAGCACTTCGCACTCATCGCTGCCGCCTCAGCCTTGCGGCCCCGAAGGGGCCGAAGATGAGTGGCCGGGGGCGAGAGCCCCCGGAACCGAGGCCCCCCTTCTCCTTCCGGCCCTGAAGGGGCCGAGGGCCGTCGCTGGTTCTGTCGCCCCTTCGGGGCTTGCGGAAAGGGTGGAGGCCGCGGTCCGTGGGCTTGCGCCCACGGCTATCCATCCGTCGCCCCTTCGGGGCTGCCAACCGCACGACGGCGCCCGGCCGCCAGGGCGGAACCCGACGACGTCGGGCTGCGCCTCGCTCATCGCCTCCCCGCACCGAATCCGTCCTGCCAGTCCGTCACCCGCGTCGCCGGGTTCCTCAATAGCCCTGCAACGATCCTGCCGTTGCTCTGCCTGCGAGGTGGAGGTCGTTGCTGGGAGCGCCGGCACCCTTGCCGGCTGCTGTGGCGAGAGGTCGTTGTCGTCGCCTTTGCGGAGCGACACCGCAACGACGCCACTGCCACCACAGCCGGCAAGGGTGCCGGCGTTCCCAGCCGTGCCCCTTCCGTGTGATCCGCGTATTCCGTGGTTGCCTTGCCTCTCGCCGTTGCCGTCTCTCGCTACTCACTCCTCTCCACTCACTCCTCGCCCCCGGTGATTCCCATGCCCAAGCTGAAGCAGCGCGACCTTGTGAAAGAGGCCATCCGCACGTATGCCTCGCCCGATGTGGCCACGTGGGACGAGGCGGCGGCGAAGGTAGGGTTGGACGGAGAGCGCCTCGCCTGGTGGCAGCGTCGGCCGGAGTGGGTGGCGTTGTGTCGGGAGGTGGGGGAGGAGGACCTCGCGCGGTCGCTGCCGGTTGCGGTGAGGCGGCTCGTGGATGCCGCGCACCTCGATAAGAGTTCGTCCGGCGTGACCGCCGCGAAGGCGCTGATCGACATCTGCCGGGACAAGCGCACCGAGGAAGTCGCCGCCACCGAGGACGGCGCAAGTGAAGAGGTAGACCTTGGCCACCTCAGCTCGCAAGAACTCGCGTTGCTCTGCCGACTGCTCCCCCAGCTCCTTCATCGCCTTGCTAACTGAGAAGCAGCGGGAGGCGGCCCGAGAGGTAGCGCAGCGCGGCGAGTTCGAGGCCTTCTGCAAGCTAATCGGCTACGAGCCGCATTCAGCGCAGAGTGAGGTCCATCGCAGCCGCGCGCCGCGCCGGGTGGTCCGCTGGGGACGCCGGGCGGGGAAGACGCTGCTGGCCGGCGTCGAGGCCGCCTTCTGTCTCCTGAAGGACAACAAGCGGGTCTGGGTCGTGGCCCCCGACCACGAACTCACCGGCCGCGTGTGGGATGAGATCACCCGCATCCTCTGTGACCGGTTGGGCTTCGTGCCTACCGTGCGGCATGACAACCCACCGCGCAAACTCGTCTTCGAGTGGGGCTCCGTGTGTGAGGGGAAGAGCACCGATCCCGGCGCGCAGAAGAGCCTCGTCGGCGCCGGCGTAGACCTGCTGATCTGGGATGAGGTCGCGAAAAGCCCGGCGGGCGTCTGGGAGCGCAGGCTCCACCCCAACCTCGCCGACCGCAAGGGCCGCGCGCTCCTCATCAGCACCCCCGAGGGCTATAACCACTTCCACGACCTCTGGCAGCGGGGCAACGACCAGGACCACGCCTGGAAGAGCTTCTGGGCGCCGAGCAGCGTCAACCCGCACCTGCCCAAAGAGGCCCTCGACGAGGCCCGCCGCACCTACAGCCCCGAGGCCTTCGCCCAGGAGTGGGAGGCCAAGTTCACCCACTTCAGCGGTCAGGTCTACACCGAGTTCGAGGAAGCGATCCACGTCAAGCGGCTGAGATACGATCCCGACCTGCCGCTGATCCTGGCCTTCGACTTCGGCGTCGAGAACCCGTTCGTTTGCCTGTGGATTCAGTTCACCCCCGACGACACGCTGCGCATCATCGACGAGTACGTGCAGCGCGGCATGACCACCATCGAAAACGGCGAGCGCGTCCTCGAGCACCATCGCCAGATGGGCTACGGCGCCATCGCCTGGGCCGCCGCCGACCCCTCGGCGAAGGACGCGCGCCTCACTCTCCGCCAGCACTGCGGAATCCCCACCACCTTCCGCCGCCTCAGCAAGCGCGGCGACTACGGCGGCGAACGCCGCAACGGCATCGAGCAGATTCGGAGGCTGTTGAGGGCAGTCTCAGGTCTCGGGTCTGGGGTCTCATGTTCAACGACAAGCCGTCAACCCGAGACCCGAGACATGAGACCCGAGACCAGGTTGTTCGTGGATCCCAAGTGCGTGGAGACGATCCGCGAGTTCAACCTCTACCGCTACCCCGAGCAGACCGAGGGGCGCAACGCCGACGAGGAGCCGCAGAAGACCGACGACCACTGCATGGACGCCCTGCGCTACGCCGTCGCGGTCTGGCTCGCCCGCGTCTCCGACCGCGAACGCCTCAAGCAGAAGCAGAACGCCAACGGCCCGCTGCGGAAGGCCAGGGAGAGACTGATGGAGAGGGTGAGGGAGGCGTGAAGGCGTAGCGTGCGGTTGACAGCGACGCGCCACCCGCTGACCAGGGAAGACATCGATCTACGAGGGAAGCGTGGCGCTCACCTGTCCCGCAACGAATCGGCGTCTCTGTGTAATGGCTCCCAGGATAAGCACGTGACCGCATAGCAACCAGCGCACCGCCGGCCCGCCTGAGGGATAATAAGGATTATGTTTACCTTGCGGAGTGGCACGCGCGGCCCGCGCGTGAGGAGCACCCCACAGCCCCATGGGCGAGCCGCTCATGCCACCTACGCCGTCACCGCCCTAGCGACAGCCGCGCCAGGCCTCCGCTCTCCCCTCCCCCATCGCCGCGCGCCGTGATCCGCACGAGGTAGGTTCCGGCCGGTGCCGCCGTACCCGCCGCCGTGAGACCACTCCAGGGAA
>VGFC01000273.1 GCA_016869045.1 Armatimonadota bacterium | reverse complement strand
GGTCGTAAAGGAGACTCCCCAACGCGAGGCGGAGCGGATTCGTGACGTATCGCGGCTTCTACAGCCTCGACCCCTGCCGCTCGACATCCTGGTGAAGACGCCGGATGAGATCCGGCAGCGTCTGGACATCGGCGATCCCTTCATCCGGCGGATCGTCCAATACGGTAGGGTGGCGTATGACCGCTCCGCGGTTTGACGAATGGATCGCGAGGGCCGAAGAGGACTACCGTGCAGTCCTCGCCTTGGACCCCGGAGACTTGCCGGCCATCGTGTGTTACCACGCCCAGCAGTGTGCGGAGAAGTACCTCAAGGCGATGCTCGTGCTGCACTGCGCTGAGCCGCCGCGTACCCATGACCTGATCGAGTTGAGCGACTTGGTCGAGGAGACTGAGCCTCGCATCGGCGAGGTGTCTGAGCAACTCCACGTGCTGACACCGTACTCCGTCTCGGTGCGCTACCCGGGAATGCATGTGACGTCGGAGGACGCCATGGTGGCCCGGGAGGTCCTCTTCGGTCTCCGAACCCGGTTCCGCGCGTTCCTCGGTCTCGACCCACCGACCTGAGCGGTGGTTGCCGCCGCTCCCGAAGGTCTCTCCCCTCATTCAGCGAAGTCCCCTTCTCTGCCGCTACCACTCGGAGGTGCTCCGATGCTTCGCGCGCTGCTTTGCCTGACTGTCGTGCTTCTGCCTGCGATCAGCCAGGCCCTGACCCTCACGCGGGACGGCAAGTCGGACTATGTCATCGTGCTCCCCGCGAATGCGTCACCCTCGGAGAAGCACGCGGCGAACGAGCTGCAGTACCTTCTCCGTGAGATCTCCGGCGCGGAGTTGCCCATCGTCGGCGATGACCAGCCCCTCAAGCCGCACGAGATCATCCTGGGCCTCCCGAATGCTCACGTTGGGCAACTCAACGTCAGGCTGAACCTCCCCGAACTGGGCAGCGAGGGCTTCGCGATCCTCACTGCCGGCGATCGCCTGCTGATTCTCGGCGGTAAGCTGCGGGGCACGATGTACGGCGTCTACACGTTGCTCGAGGATCACCTCGGCTGCCGCTGGTTCAGCTCCAAGATCGGCCGCATCCCTAAACAGCCGACCATCGAGCTTGGCGAGATCAACGACACCCAGGTGCCCGTCCTCGAGTACCGCGAGCCCTTCTACTGGGACGCTTTCGATGCGGATTGGGCGGCCCGCAACAAGGCCAACAGCCAATCTGCGCGCCTGGAGGAGCAGCACGGCGGCAAGGTCACGTACTTCCCCTTCGTACACACCTTCAACAACCTCATCCCGCCCGACCAGTACTTCGCCGAGCATCCCGAGTACTTCTCCGAGATCGACGGCAAGCGGGTCGGCGGCAACACGCAGCTCTGCCTCACGAACCCCGACGTGCTGCGCCTGACTACTGCGAAGGTGCGCGAGTGGATCGACTCCCACCCGGGCGTCAACATCATCAGCGTCTCGCAGAATGACTGGGGCAACTACTGCGGTTGCGCGAACTGCGCCGCCATCGCCGAGGCGGAGGAGAGCCAGGCCGGGCCGCTGGTCGCCTTCGTGAACCAGGTCGGCGAAGCCATCGAGAAGGACTACCCCGACGTCGCGATCGATACCCTCGCCTACCAGTACACCCGCAAGCCGCCGAAGTCGATCCGCCCGCGGCCGAATGTCATCATCCGCCTGTGCAGCATCGAGTGCTGCTTCAGCCATCCGCTCGCGACTTGCGACTACCCCCAGAACGTCTCCTTCCGCGATGACATCGTCGGCTGGTCGAAGCTCTGCGATCGCCTCTACGTCTGGGACTACGTGACCAGCTTCGCCAACTACCTCACGCCCTTCCCGAACTGGGACGTGCTCGGCCCGAACATCAAGTTCTTCGTCGAGAACGGCGTCAAGGGCATCTTCGAGGAGGGCAACTACAACAGCCCCGGCGGTGAGATGGCGGAGCTGCGGGCCTACATCATGGCCAAGTGCCTCTGGAAGCCGGACTACGACCCCAACGTCGCGATGACCGAGTTCCTCGAAGGCTACTACGGCCCCGCCGCGCGGCCGATCCGCGAGTACCTCGACCTCCTCACCACCAAGGTCCGCGACGAGAACATCCACATGCACATCTGGGAGGGCCCCTACGCGAAGTTCCTGACTGACGACGTGCTCGCGCGCTCCACTGAGTTGCTCGACGAGGCCGAGAAGCTCGCCCAGGGCGATCCCGACCTCTTGCACCGCGTGCAGGTCGCGCGCATCCCGCTGCTATACGTGGCTCTGAGCCGCTACGAGGCGCCCCCGAAAGAGACCTGGGTCGTGCGCGACGGCCGCTTCGGTCCGCCCGTCGATACCGGCTTCGGCCGGCAGGTTGACCGCTTCTTCGGCATCGCCGACGCCGAGGGCATCACCTGCCGCCACGAGGGGCACAACAACCTCCCGGCCTTCCGCGAGGCCGTCCAGGCCAAGCGCGGCGGCGCGCCGGTCGTGCCCCTCGCCGGGGATGGTTCGGAAGCCTCGATCGTGCCCTCGGAGGGCGCCCGGGTCGTGAGTCTGAAGAGTGCGGACGGTTCTGAGTTGGCTGCCGCCGGCGCCGCCTATGCCGTTTCCCTCAGCCGTTCACCCGCAGGCCTCGGCGCACGCGCGCCGTTTGCTCCCGTGGAGAACATGGACCCTCTACGACCGACCTTCTCGGCGGACCTGGAGGGTGGTCTGAGCCTCCAGCGCGAGTTCCGCCGCGAGGCTGGCGGCCTCTTCGTTCAATCGACCGTCCGCAACCGGGGAGCCGCTCAGCGCCGGATCATCGTGCACGAGACCTACTGCCTCGACCTCGGCCCGGCCGATGCCACCGTCCTCGAGACGCCCGACGGGCCCCTGAGCCTGGCGATTCCCGAGGATGAGGCCATGCGGCACGTGCGCGTGAGCCCCGAGACGCTGCGCGCGGCCCCGGTGAAGCTCGCGAACGGAGTGACCCGCCGCGCGATCGCCCTCGGCCCCTTCAACGAGGCAAGCGCGGTGACGATCACGACCTCCGTCGGCGCCGTGCCCCTGCGCATCGGCTGCAGCTGGCTCGTCGAGAGCGGCCCCGAGGGCACGGTCTCCTTCGAAACCTCGCTCTCGCCTCTCCCTCCGACCGATGTGCCGGGCGCCGAGCAGCCCCGCGAGCATCGCGCCACGATCGTCGAGGTCCAGGACGACCTCTTGGGACTCTACAAGGAGGGCGAGCTCAGTGAGTTCGCTCTCGACGAGACCGCTTCCGACGGCTGGGCCGCCCGGCAGCTCGGCTCCGATCACGAGTGGAGCATCCAGTGGCCCATCGACCCCTCGCTCTTCGATCCCGGCGCGAAGTACACGGTGTCGGCCATCGCTCGGATCGAGCGCAAGGGAGACGCCGGCGCCGCGCTCACCTTCGGCGTCTACGACACGGTCAACCGCGTGGGCGTCCTCAACGGGGGCCGCAGCGTCGCCGAGATGCCCGACGGCTGGCAGACCATTGACATAGGCGCCTTCACCCCCGCGCGCGGCATCTACGTCTGGACCGCGCCCCCCCTGAATGGCGACAACGTCGCCTGGGTCTACATCGACCGCTTCGTCTTCCGGAAGGTGCCCTGATGCCTCCGCTCAGGCCTGTCCCGCGTTCCGCCGTTGCCGTCCACCTGGGAGCGCGGGCTTCCAGCCGGCTGGCGCGCGGTGGCGCCGTTGCCTTCGCCTTGGCCGTCGTGGCGCAGGCATCCCTGCCTGCGGCCGTCGCCGTCCTCAACGACCCTCAGTTCCCCTACTTCGGCACCGCGTGCGGCCTCACGCCTCCGGATGTCGTGTCCTACTTGCGCGAGATCGGCCTCCAGGCCGACCTCCTCGACCCGGAGCAGCTCGCCGATCCCGCCGTCTTCACGGCCGCTCGCTTCCGCGCGCTGGTGCATCTCTACGGCAACACCTTCCCTCTCGACGCTGCCGAGAACCTCCGCCGCTTCCATCACCAGGGCGGCGGCTTCATCGCGACCAGCGTGCCGTTCTGCCACCCATGCCGGCAGGTCGGCGCGGCGGACTGGACTTACGTTGCGGCGGATAGCGATTCGATCGAGCGGAGCGCCGAGGGCGCGCAGGGCGGGACGGCCTGCCTCCGGCTACAGAAGGACAGCACGCCGAGCTGGACCGGAGCCTACTCCGTGCGCGTGCCGACCGCGCCCGGAACCACCTACCGCGTCGGCGGTTGGGTGCGGGCCGAGGGGGCGCCCGGTTCGCAGGAGATCGACGCTCTCTACCTGCGCTTCTGGGGCAAGGGCGGCGAGTTCCTCGGCCAGTGGGGCCCGCGCCTGCCGCAGGACGCCCGAGAGTGGCAGCTCATCACCTGCGACGTGCAGGCTCCCGAGCGCGCGGAGACGATGGACATCTGCCTCGGCTTCTGGGGCTCACCCGGAACGGTGTGGCTCGATGACGTGCTGCTGGCGACAGCGAATCCCCTTGGCCCCAACCTGATCGCGAACCCCGGCTTCGAGCAGCCCGGCGGGCAGTGGCTCGACCTGGGCCATCAGCAGGAGTGGATGCGCCACGACCATCTTGGTTCGGGGGAGTTCCACACGCCTGGCCCCGACCGCGGCCCGCTCACCTATCGCGCCGATGCTGACGCGCTCGGCCTCGGTCTGCTCGACTGGCCGCGGTGGGCGGAGGCCTGGGGCGACCGCTTCGTGACCAGCCAGAGCCTCGATCCCGGTTCACTCCCTCGCGAAGACGAGGTAGTGAGCATCCTCGACTACCGTGATGGCGATTCCTCGTGGCCGGTGATCGGCCTCACCCGTCATCACTGCGCGGAGTTCAGCGGCGCGACCGATGCGTGGGTCGGCGGGCAGCTCTTCGCCCACATCGGCTACTACGATCCCGTGGACCTGCGCGAGGTAGTTGCCCGCGCGGCGATTGCGGTGACCGGCGCCGGGCCTCAGGCGTCCCGGAAGGCCGACCGCCTCTACCGGCGCGACCGGCCGCCCACCAACCTCACTCCGGTCTCCGAACCAAAGCCCTTCCCCGGCCTCTTCCCGAAGAGCCCGCCTCCCGCCCGCGAGCTGGTCGTCGCCGACCTCCGCCGCTCCTCACTCGATGAGCAGATCCTGCTGACTTCCCTGCAGGGCCTCGTGAACCGTTCGCAGCCGCGCCTCTACTTCATCCTCAACGACTTCCCGGGCGCGCCCAGCCCCGACGAGCGCTGGCTGACGTGGCTCAAGGAGCGCGGCGACATCGACTCGGTCCGTCGCGTCGAGGACCCGCCCTCCCTCCTCCAGGAGTTCCGCGACGCCTATCGCGGTGTCGTGGTCACCGACCCCTTCGTTCCCGCGACCGCAAACGTCGCCACCATGATCGCCTCCACCGAGGGCCTCCTCATCGCTTCGCCTCGTCTCGCGAACCAGCTCAATCTCTCCGTCCGCTGCAATCTGCAGAACCGCTGGCCCACGAACGCCGCAGCCATGCAGTGGGCCGTTGATACACTCTGGCCGAAGCTGAACCACCACGTCCTCGCCTACAACGCGCCCGACTGGCCCTTCCTGATCGACTACCTCGTCGCCCACAAGGCCTTCAGCTTCTGGATCACCGGCCCGGTCGATGGCGCCTCGCCGGCTGGTCAGCCTCTTGCCGAGCAACTCGTGATCGAGCGCCTCCTCGCGAAGGCGCCGCCGAACATCGGCTGCCTCGGCGCGCCGTACAACGGAGTCGGCGTCGGAACCGGCGAGGGCCCCGGCGTCACTCTCCTCACCCGCTACGCCAAGTTCCTCGCCTGGTCCGCCCAGAACGCCAACCTCACCGTCCACTCCGCCGCTGCCTCACTCCCCTCTCCCTTCAGGAGAGGGGCCGGGGGTGAGGCAAGCCTCTCCCCCCTTCTGAAGGAAGGGGGGCAGGGGGGTAGGGATGCCGTCTACCTCACCCTCCTCATCTCCGATGGCGACGCGCCGATCAACTGGTACTCCTTCTTCGCGGCGCGCTACTGGGACGACCCTCTCCGCGGCACCTTCCCGCTCACCTGGTCGGTCGGCCCGTCGGTGTACGACCTGCTGCCCGACGTGATGGACTACTACTACTCGCGCGCCAACGAGACCGACTGCTTCGTGGCGGCCTGCTCGGGCGCGGGCTACTGCTATCCGGATGCCTTCGCCTCGCAGTATGCCGACTCGGACGCGATCTTCCGCGACTACCTCGCGCTCACCGATGCCTCGATGCAGCGCCTCGGCCTGCAGGGCGTTTGGACCCACACTGCGACGGGTGAGCGCCTCGCGGCCTTCGCCAGAGACGTGCCTGCCGTGTCGTTCATGCTGCCTGACTACGGGCGCCTCCCGGGGACCACCGCGGGGAACGCGAACGAGGTCCTCGCCGACCACGTGCCGATCTTCCGCGCCCTGACCACCTTCAACCCGGACCTCGGCGATGCGGCCACGATGAAGCTCATGCTGGATGACATCCGCCGGTACACGCCCGCCGAGCGCCCGGCCTTCATGCACGTCTTCGTGCAGTGCTACCCGTGGACCCCGTCGAAGCTGCGGACCATGCTGGACCGGCTCGGACCGGAGTATGTGCCCGTCCGTGCGGACGAGATGGCTCGGCTATACCTGGCGAGTCGCTGAGTAGCTGCAACTATGGCGCCCTCCCGTTTGTTGGGGATATGGCGGTGACCTTGCGATCCATGACTCCTGCCTCCGTTGTCCATCGCGTCCTGATTCCCGTTGCTTTCGCTCTCGCGGCAAGTGCCACGCTCCCTGCCGCGCTGCCCGCGCCGGATAGCCTCCCTCCTGCCCCGCCCTTGCGTGTCGGCGTCGGTGGCGACTACCCGAACGGCCTGGATGGGCAGCTCTCCGCGCGCGGCTATCCGTGGGAGCGGATCTTCCCCTGGGAGATGAGCAAGCCCGAGGTCCTCGGCAAGTTCGATGTGATCCTCCTGTCCTGCGTGCCCGAGACCCTCTCCGGGGTCGATACGGCGCTAGCGAACTGGATGAAGGCCGGCGGCCACGCGTATGTGGAGACCTGGACCGCCCAGAATCGGTTCCCGCTGCAGTCGCTCGTCAACATCTACACCAACGCCCCCACTCTGGGGGACGTGGTCCTGACCGACCCCGCGCACCCCATCGCGGCCGGGCTTGACCCCGCGAAGCCCTTTGACATGCACCACCTCCAGGGGCTCTGCGCGTGGCCCAGGCAGCGGGATGCCGGCGCCATCGTCGCCCGCTACTGCCTCGACAAGGGCACCGCGCCGATCGAGCGGGCTCCCGCGATCATCGACCTACCCGTCGGGGAAGGGAGGCTGGTCTACTCCGGGGCGCCCGTCTCCTTCGCGCGCTTCCATCGGGGCCGCAGCCCCGAAGGCCTGCTGGTAGGGCTCATCAACTACCTCCTGCCCAATGGCCCGGCGCCCAGACTCCTGTACACGGAGCCCGCCAACACCGCGCCCCCCGGTGACGGGCCGCGCCTGGTGCTGCCCCCTTCCGAGGAGGAGGAGGCCGAGGAGCAGCCCCCGCCGGAACCGGAGCCACCGCCACCTCTGACACCCGAAGTCGGCACGCCCCCGGCCGGCTTCGAGCTTCTCGGCAGCCTTGCCGCCGAGTCCTACGACGTTCTCGCGCAGCTCTCGCCCGCCGCGGGGAATGGTGAGGCCCCCACCCTCGTCGCCCTCGATGCGCGCTACGACGCAGCCGGCAAGCTCCGCCAGCCGTGCCTCTGGCTGACGATCACGCCTCAACGCCTCGAGGTCCGCTCGGGGAAGGAGCCGCGCGGCAAGCCGCTCGCCGCCGCGGACTGCACTGTCCCAACCGAGGGCGTGCCCCTGCACATTCTGCGCCGCCAGGGGGAGCTGTCCATCATCCTCGGGGCGACCCAGGTCGTTCAGGTCAGAACGAAGTCGCCTCTCGGCGGCGGCGTGGCCTTGCGTCCGGGAGCGACGGCTCTCAACGAGCCCACTTGCCAGCCCGTTGCGCCCGCCGTCTTCGATGACAGCTTCATGCGCGAAGCCGATTCGCCAACACCCTGGACGCCGGTCAGCGGGATCTGGAAGAACCTTGGCGTCGGCAACGAGGAGTACTCGATTAACGGCTTCTACTACCTTGGCCGGGGCGATCAGTCGGGAGCCCTCGCCACCGCCGGTGACTGGTTCTGGGAGGACTACTCCCTCACCGCCGCCGTCCAGACGAGCGCGGCAGCCATTGAGGTGGGCCTCTGCGCGCTGGTACAGAAGAGCGGCGACTACGTGGCCCTCACCGCCGACGCCTCGAAGGCCCGCCTCGTCCGCCACCTGTCCGGCAGCGACTCCGTACTCGCCGAAGCCGACGGCGGCCTCATCCCCAAACAGTGGTACCGACTTGGGCTCCGTCTCTCTAGCGGCACACTGGAGGCGACCCTCGACGGCCGCCCCGTCCTCTCCTGCGCCAATCCGGAGTACCGCCCTGGGATCGTCGGTCTGCTCGCCCGCAACGGTTCCGCACGCTTCGACGATGTCGTCGTCCGCCCGAGCGACGAAGCGCCGCGCCCCTGGGGCGACGAGGGCTCGCCTCACGCCGTCCTGCCGCCCTCCCTCGGGGCGCATGACATGGTCACCTGGGGCAGCCCCGCCACGCCGTGGGAGGCCGATCCCGAGCGCCCCTCCCTCCTGTGGCACGATGGCCTCTACCCGGGCGACTTCGATGTCACGCTCAAGGTCGAGCCCGTCTCCGAACCCGCCCTCCGTCGCTTCATCCTCGCGCCCTCCTACTCATCGCCCGAGAGCGAGCGCCTGGCCATCACCCTCTCGCTCTTACCCGACTCGGCCAGCCTGGAGGCGGGCGGGGCGCCCAGGAAGTCGTTGCCGTTCGGGACTGTCCCGCAGACCCCGCCGACGAGGCGGGGTCTGCGAGGACTGTGCCCTGTTGACGTGGCCTCTCCCAACGGCTCGTCTCTGCCTGCCGTCCCCACCCTCCGTCTCTCCCGCCGTTTCGGTCGCCTGACCGCCTTCTGGAACGAGGAGCCCGTCCTCCGCCTCGACAAGGCCGACGCTCCTCGGCGTACCGGCCTTGAGGTCTTCGGTCCGCCCGTAGGCGCGAAGGACCTCGCCGCTCGTTCCCTCACTGCCCACGACTACGTCTTTGGCGTCGCGCCGACCGATTGGTGGGTGTCCGCGGGGGAGTGGCAGGTCTCGGCGCGCTGGGCGTGCGATGATCGCTGGTCGTGGCTGGCCGGTTGGGCCTCAGGGGATGCCGCGATCTGGCACAAGCGCCGCTTCGACGGAGACCTCGCCGTTGACTGCTGGATGGGGACGAAGATGAACGCCCCCGGCGGCTCGGAGACCGTGCGCTGCCGCGACTACAACATGGTCATCTGCGGCGACCGCGAGAACCCCCGCAGCGGCTACAGCCTCATCATCGGCGGCGACAGCGGCGTGAAGACGCAGCTCTTGCGCAACGGTCAGGTCGTCGCCGAGTCCCCCGACATCCGCGTCCCCGCCGGCTACAACGTCCACCACTGCTGGTTCCGCGTCCGCATGAGCCGAATCGGCAACGTCGTCTCCTGCGACTTCGAGCGCCGTCCGGTCTTCCGCTACGAAGACCCCGACCCCCTCCCCGGCGGCTACGTCGGCCTCTGGACCAAGAACAGCGGCATCCTCGTCCCAAGGGTCACGATCTGGGGCAGCGGGGGATAGCCCATGGCCCTGCTCCTCCTCCTGGCCGGCCCCCTCCTCGCTGCCGCCGCGCCCCACCAACCTCCTCCCGCCGTCCTCGCTGACTGGGCTCGTCAGGACGGTCTCACGGACGTCGCCCAAGTGGACGTGGCCTCTCACGAAGCCCGTCGTCGCGACCTCCTTGCTCCTCATGCAGCGCAGCTCTACCGCATCGTCTTCACGAGGCACTACGACCTCGGCGGGTCGCACTATGCGTACACGGAAGGCCAGTCCGACGCGCAGAACGAGCGCCACTTCGTTCCCGGTTCGAGCCTCTGCCTGCTGGAGATGGATGGCCTGTACGGAGCGGTCCGCACGCTGCTGGATGATCCCGGCGGCGCCATTCGCGATCCCGATGTCTCCTACGATGGCTCGCGCATCCTCTTCGCCCACAAGAAGTCGCTCAACGAGGACGACTACCACCTCTACGAGATGACCGTGGCCGACGGGAGCGTCCGCCAGCTGACCTTCGGCCTTGGCTTTGCCGACTACGAGGGCGCCTATCTGCCGAGCGGCGACCTCGTGTTCAGCTCCACCCGCTGCGTGCAGACGGTTGACTGCTGGTGGACGGAGGTCAGCAACCTCTACACCTGCGACGGTGACGGCCGGTACCTGCGCCGCCTCGGCTTCGATCAGGTCCACACGAACTTCCCGACCGTCACCCCCGATGGCCGCGTGATCTACACCCGCTGGGAGTACAACGACCGGGGGCAGATCTTCCCCCAGGGCCTGTTCATCATGAACCCCGACGGCACCGGGCAGACCGCGCTCTACGGGAACAACTCCTGGTTCCCGACCGCCCTCCTGCACGCGCGCGCGATTCCCGGCACGGGCAAGTACGTGGCCATCTTCTCCGGCC
>VGFC01000272.1 GCA_016869045.1 Armatimonadota bacterium | reverse complement strand
GGGGCGGAGCAGCCGTACTGGGACACGCGCACCGCCTACCGCGACACGCGGGGCGGCGTTGACCGCCTGTGCCTGAACGGGCTCTGGCGCTTCCTGCCGGCAGACGGCATCGAAGGCGCCCCGCCCAGCGAGAGAGCCTGGGGCTACTCGCGCCTCCCGGGGGCCTTCTCGGCGGTGCACCTCTGGAAGCTCTACGACGAGAACCTGAAGCTCATCCCCACCGAGTCCTGGACGGATGGCCGCTGGCTGACCCGCTGGGGCGAGCCGCGATACGACGCCGGCTGGTACGAGCGCTTCGTGGCTGTGCCCGCCGAGTGGAAGGGGCGGCGGATCAGCCTGCAGTTCGATCACCTCGCCTCCTACGTCGCGCGCGTGCACGTCAACGGGGCCTTGGCCGGCCACTGGGAGCAGACCCGCCCCGGCGAGGCGCTGCTCTACCCCCCGAGGCGCGTGGACGTCTCGCGGCACGCCGGCGAGACGATCCGCGTCTCCCTCGAACTCGGCTGGGACAACGCGGGCGCCGGGGACTTCCTGGCGGTGGGCGATTCCTGGTTGCTGGCGGAGAACGGTTGGGTGGACATCGACAGCGTCATGCCGATCACGAAGCTCGCGCCCGAGAAGACGGTCGAGGTCCGCGCGATGCTGCGCAACAGTGGTTCTGAGCCGACCGACGTCGCCCTCACGGCGAGCATCGCCGACCAGGGCCGCGAGGCCCTCGCCTTCCCCGCGCAGACGGTGCACTTCGCGCCCGGCGAATCGCGCGAGGTCCGCTGGCAGAAGCCCTGGCCCGACGCGCACCTCTGGTCGCCGGATGACCCATACCTATACTCGCTCACGGTCAGCGTGAAGACCCCCGCGGGCGCGCTGCTCAAGGAGTCCCAGCGGCGGATGGGCTTCCGCGAGTTTGGGATTCGCGGCCGCGACTTCATGCTGAACGGGAAGCCGGTGCACCTGCGCGGCACGAACACGAACCTGCCGTATGCGTACCTCTTCACCGACCCCGACTACCTGCGCGGGATGTACCGTGCGCGGAAGGCGCTCGGCTACAACCTCATTCAGTATTGGGCCGACTCGAGCGTGTCCGGCATGGGCGGACAAAGCTGGGCGCTGGACACGATGCTCGACTGGTGCGACGAGTTGGGCTTCATCGTCTCCGCCGGTAACATCACCCATCTGCAGGAGGTGCAGGACGAGGCCGTCTACGAGCAGACCGTGGACGCCTTCACCCGCAAGTACGGGGCGCATCCGTCGGTGTGTCTGTGGTTCGTGAACCCGAACACCTGCTGGTACAACTACGGGATGCACCCGGGCAATCTCGACTGCACTTACGCGCCGCAGGAGGGCGAGCCGGGCTTCGCCAACCAGGCGCTCGCGCGACGCGCCGAGGAGGTCGTGGCGGCGAGCGATCCGCAGCAGCGCCCGGTCTACACGTATGCCTCGGGCAACTTCGGCCCGCTGTACAGCGCCATGCAGTACTTCGCGCTGGGCCTGCCGCTACAGGAGGAGGCGGACTGGCCGTCGGTGTGGGCGGAGGCGGCGCCCAAGCCCCTGATTCCCGTCGAGACGGACCTGAAGTGGACGCCCCACTGGCAGGACTTCGAGGCGGTCGAGCGTTCGTGGATGGACCGGAGCCCCATCCCGATCTACTACGTCGAGCACGCGGCGCGGTACCTCGGCGACGCGCCCTACCGGCAGACCGACCACCCGGCCGTCAACGGTCTCGCCTTCCAGCGCCCCGAAGGCACGCTCTGGAACAACCTCGCCGCCGAGCCGTACGTCCTGGAGGCGCGCGCCCTCGCCGCCCGCGACATCCTGCGCGGCTGGCGCGGGTACGGGATGTCGGGCATGACTCTCCACGCTGAGGAGGACGACCTCTTCGAGACTTGGTCGCGCAACGGCGAGACCTTCCCTGCACGCACCCCCGCCGAGCTGCAGACACCCGGCCCCAAGCCCGAGCTGAAGTACCAGTGGTTCCCACGCTACTACTACGCCGACCGCCCGCTGCAGCCGTTCAACGAGGCGTTCCGTCGCAACTTCCGGCCCCTGCTCGCCTTCATCGGCGGCGCGACGCTGGAGCCGGAGCGCAAGCTGGGCGACTTCACCGCGAAGGACCACGCGTATTACGTCGGTGAGACCGTCGCGAAGCAGGCCGTCATCGTCAACGACCGCACCGACCGCGACCTGAAGGGCCGCTACGAGTGGTGCGTCACGCAGGCGAGCAAGGTGGTGGCCTCAGGCGACGGCGCGGCCAACGTGGGCTCGGGGGAGATCGCGCGCTTGCCCATCCGCTTCCCCGCACCCCCGGCGCCGGCGCGGACCGATCTGAAGATCGAGCTGAAGGTGACCGAGGGCAACGAGACGCTGGCCGACGACACCTTCGACCTGCAGGTCTACCCGCAGCCCAAGGCCGCTCCGGCCGCCGAGCCGGTGGCGCTGCTCGATACCTCGGACGGCCGAACGGGCAAGGCCCTGAAGGCGGCCGGCGTGTCCTTCGTGCCCGTGACCTCCGCTGCGGAGCTGGCGACCCGACGCAGCATCATCGTCGGTCAGGGCGCGCTGCCGGAGGTCGCAGCGACGTTGGCCGACCTGGAGACGTCCGGCCGCCTCGCGCAGGGGGTCAACATCCTCGTCCTCGCGCAACCGCCCTGTGCGCTGCTGAATCTCATCCACGAACCGGCCTACGAGCGATACGTGTGGCCCCGGGAGACCGGCCACCCGGTGCTCGCCGGAATCGGCGGTGAGGAGCTGGCGAACTGGCGCGGGGCCTCGACGATGTGCGCCGCCTACCCCCCGCCCGACCCGGCCACGAAGAACAGCCCGCACTACCCCGGTCTGAAGTGGCACTGGGGCAACCGGGGTATCGTCTCGACCTATCCCTTGCGCAAGCCGACCTACGGCAACTTCCGCATCCTCGCCGATGACGGCTTCGACCTCACGCTCTCCCCGCTCATCGAGTGGCTCGACGGGCCGAGCCGCATTGTGCTGTGCCAACTCGACCTGGCCGAGCGCGCGGGCGTAGACCCGGTGGCGAGCGAACTCCTCCGGCGCCTCTGCGCCTACGTTCGCTCCGCCGAGGCCCCGGCATGGCGCGCGGCGACCTACATCGGCTCAGAGGAGGGGCGCAAGTGCCTGGCTCCGCATCTCATGCAGGATTCGGCGAGTGTGCCGAAGGACGGCGTGATCCTCAGCGACGGCGACGTTGCGCCGGGGCAGCGCGATGTCTTGCTCGGCTACGCCGACGGCGGCGGAACCGTGCTGCTGGTGAATCCGAGTGTCGAGTCGCTTCAGGCGCTCGGGCTTCCCGCCGAGGAGCAGAAGGTCTGGCACGCGGCCCTGCCCGAGGGCGACTGGCCGCTGCTGGCAGGTGTCAGCCCAGCGGACCTCTACTGGCGGGACGAGCGGCCGGCCCCCGTGCTGACCAGCCTGCCGCCGGGGTCGCGTGCCACCAACCCGGCCGTGGTCGCGGAGATACCGCGCGGGCGGGGCCGACTCGTGGTGTGGACCGTCAGCGCGACGCTGTACGACGACCTCCTGACTGCCTACGAGAACAACCGCTGGAACACTCACCGCGCCTACTACGCGAAGACCTCGAACCATGACAAGATCCACCGCGCGCTGAGCCTGATCCTGACGAACCTCGGCGTGCAGATGCGCCATCCGCAGCTCACGGTCTTCCGCGGGGAGTATGGCCAAAACAGCCGGGTCGCGAACCCGATGTTCCGAATCGCGCTGCCACAGTGGCGCTTCCGCACCGACCCCGACGACGTCGGCAAGGCGCAGGGCTGGGAGCGGCCCGACGCCGACGACGCCGCATGGAAGACCCTCCGCGCGCCGGGCATGTGGCAGGATCAGGGGATCACCGACGACAACCCGCAGTGGCAGTACGACGACCCGACGATGAAGCATCCGTACAACGGCGTGGCGTGGTACCGCGTGCGGGTGACGGTTCCAGAGGTGCTGCGGGGCCGCGAGCTATACTTCGACGCGGCCTGCATCGACGACTATGATGAGGTGTACCTCAACGGCACTCTCATCGGGAGGACCGGCAAGGAGACGCCGAACTGGTGGTCCGTGCCGCGCCACTATCGGTTGCCGGCCGACGCCATCCGCTTCGGCGCCGAGAACACGCTGGCTGTCCGGGTGACGGACACCGCCGGGAGTGGCGGCTTCGGGGGCAAGCAGCCGCCGCGCATCCAGGCTCCCGCCTCGCCCGATGCCTTCTCACCGTACCTGGCGGGGCTTTCGGACTACGACATCAACGCCTTCCACAACTGGTAAGGGGGGTCGGGCCTACCGACCTTCGCAGAGACTACAAAGCGGTGGGGCGGGCATTCTTGCCCGCCAAGGGCTGTGGCGGGCAAGAATGCCCGCCCCACCGCTCTTGTGTCTGCCAGGAACTCCCCTAGCGCGCCCTCAGCCGCTGCAGCGCCTCTTTGGCCCGCCTTCGGATGTCGCCCATGTCGCGCAGCAGGTTGATCACGTCGGCATCCGGCTGCTGGACGGAAGCCGTGGCCTGCACGCGCGCGGCGGCCTCGCTGTCCGCCTGCTGCAGGGCGGCGATCGCCTCGGCATTCCGCGCGATGGTGGGGTCACTGAGGATGAGGCCCTGCTGCAGCAGGAACTCCGGCCGGTCATCCGGCTTCGCAGCCTGGACGAGCTTCCCGACAACCGTCAGGGCGTCCGGCAGGTTCGC
Source organism: Armatimonadota bacterium (assembly GCA_016869045.1). Classification (GTDB taxonomy): domain Bacteria; phylum Armatimonadota; class Zipacnadia; order Zipacnadales; family VGFC01; genus VGFC01. The sequence goes on along the minus strand of VGFC01000272.1, from coordinate 5,804 downwards.
GCCTCCGGGAGCCGACGGATCGGTGAGCTTCATCAGCAGCTCGCGGCCTGCGTCCATGGCCGAGAGAGACCCCGGATAGGCGTCCAGCAATCGATCGACGGCCGCGCGCGCCTCCTGCAGGCGTCCCGCAGCGGCGTACGTCGCGGACAACCGCTCCAACGCCGGCGGGGCGAAGGGACTTGACGGATACTGGGTCACCAGTTGCTCGAGGCATTGGACGCTGAAGCGCGCATCCCCCTCGTTCGAGCCCGGATCCTGCGCGGTGAGCCGTCCGAGTTCGTACAGCGCGTTATCGGCCCAGCGGCTGTTCGGGTAGCCGAAGGCCGCGACCTTCAGTTGCTCGATGTCCCGGCCGCGCTCGATGACCAGGCCGGTCGCTGAACCGGAACTCGCCTTCACGAAGAACCCCTGCCGCCCTGTGAAGGGCGGGAACGCGGGGCCGAGGAGATACGCAACCGGCAGTGGCCCGTAGGGCTGAAGCGCGGTCCGGTAGTAGAGCCGCGAGTGGTTGAGCAGTTGCTCCTCGTGCGCTTCCCCCCACCGGACCTTGTACACAACCCCCGTGCACGTGTAGGCCACGAGGATTACGGTCAGCGCAACGGCCGTCTGCACGTACCGGCGTACGCTCCGCTGGATGGCCGGGCGGGCCGCCGCCTTCCCCGCCAGAACGATGAGAATCAGCCCGGCGACCAGCACCGCCAGTTTCCCCCACACCCACGCGCCGAACTCGGCCTCCGGCTGTGCCAGGTGGGCGGAGTACCCGCGCAGCGTGAACAGCGGGTTGAGGCTCGGGCCGAGCAGGAGGTCCAGCACCCAGAATGCGGCCGCCGCCACGAACCCGAAGGTCGGGCTGCGCCACGCCGCGGCCACCGCAACCGCCAGCGCCGTGAGGAAGACCATCGAGGCGCCTGCCGCCAGAAGGCCGGCGCCCGCGCTGAACGGCTTGTGCATCACGGTCTGCATGAACAGCGCGAGCAGCGCCTGCAGGGCCAGGACCGCCAGAGCGCCCAGGAACACGCGGACCGTGAGGATGACGCGGAACGAGACCGGCCGCGTCAGCACCGTCTCGAGCGCGTTGTACTGGTACTCCGGCCGCAGCAGGTTCACGCCCACAAAGGCCATGAGGATCGGGCCGAGGGTCTCGAGGATGAGAACCGGCGTCGCCTCCCGGATGAGCGAGGTCATCGCCATCAGCGCGAACAGCACGAGCATCGTCGCGGCGACCGGCACCACGATGAGCCACGGGCCCAGCCCGGTGCAGATGCGTGCGTTGTAGCGCAGGAGTTGGCGGTAGACCATGACGCGCTTCCGGATCAGTCGATGACCGGGGGCACCGGCGTTGCCAGCGCCTGCCGAACGGTGGCACGGACCTGATCGATGGTGGCCCCGCTGATGTTCCCGGGATCGGCGACGACCCTGCGCGCGCGATCCGTTACGAACAGACGGGGCACGTCGGTGACCAGGCAGGCTTCCGCGATCGGGCTGCAGCCCTCCACGCGCCCCGCGTAGTGAGTACCCACATCCGTCACCATCGGGAAGCGGTACCGCCCCTCCGAGGCGACGTGCGCTGATATCGCGTGGTCGTTGCTGAGGCAGACCGCCACGCACGCAACCTGATCGGCCGGGAACTCCGCTGAGAGGGTGCGCAGCATCTCCAGAGCCGTGGCCGAGCCGGGCCGGTGGGGCGACCAGAAGCAGACCACGAGCACTCGCCCGTTGGTCTGCGACAGGCTGAAGCCGCGCCCATGCTGGTCGGGAAGCCAGAACCCCGGCATGCGAGGGCTGCCGTCGGGGTGCTGCGCCGCCATCTCCAGCATCAGGGCGTCCTGGTGCAAGGGCTTGTCGTGGCCATGCGCCGTGCGCTGCCAGGCGTCTCCCACGCCCAACAGCAGCATCACGACCGCCGCCACGGGCAGCAACGCCGGCCACCGCCCGCCCGGCGCCCGCTCGAGGCGGCGCTGGATGGCGAGCGTGCCCAGGACTGCGGCCAGGCCGACCGCCGCATAGGTGGGCCAGTTCTGGGTGAGGGCGAAGTTGAAGATGCGTGCCAGGAAGTCGCCCCAGAGCTGAATGAACAGCCAGTAGACGGCCACCACGGCCGCCGCGAGAGCGTTGCGCGCCAGCGCAACCGCACAGTACGTGAGGGCCGCGATGTACAGCAGCGGCACGATCCCCCTCGCGAACGCGTGGATGGGCGTCAGCGGGCTGGCGAACTTCCCGGCGAACACCAGCGACGGCAGCAGGCTGCAGACAATCAGGATCGCGTACAGCAGCAGCGTCAGGCCGAACTGCCCGAGCATCCGGGCCAGCGACAGCCGGTAGCCCGGGAAGGGGCGGCTGCCCACGACCTCCGCGGCCGCCAGAGCCTCATCGCGCCGGGCCGCGCCCGCGATGAACACAATGGCGAAGGGCGTGAGGATCAGCGGGCCGCCGAAGGTCGAGGCGCGGAACCCGCCGACCAGGGGCAGATGGGGCCGGAGCGCCGCATCGGCGAACGCCAGCGCGCAGGCCGCGATCCCGCCGACCCAGCCGGCGCGCCCGCGCAGCGTCATCCGCGACTCGTGTACGGCGAGAGCGAGCAGGCTATGGCTCGCCTGCTGCACTCTCGGCCACGGCCATGACATCAAGGTACGCGTCCTCCAAAGCCGGTTCGGCGGCCTCCGCCGGGACGCCGTCCACTCCCTCGCCGACCACCCGAATCCGCATCCGGTCTCCCGCCCGATACACCCCGGTGAAGACGTACTGCTCCTTCATCTCGTGCAGACGCTCGCGCGGCACCTCGCACATCCACACCCGCCCCCGCGTCCGCGCGAGCAGCTCCTCGATGGTGCCGGTGAACAGCACTTCCCCCAGCCGCAGGATCACCAGAGAGTCGGCGGTCGCCTCCACATCGGCCACGATGTGCGTGGACAGGATCACGACCCGGTCGCCGCCCAGCTCCGCCAGCAGGCTACGGATTCGGATTCGCTCCTCGGGGTCCAGCCCGGAGGTCGGCTCGTCGATGATGAGCAGCTGCGGCTCCTTCAGCAGCGCCTGCGCGATACCCAGTCGCTGCCTCATCCCGCCCGACAGCTCTCCGACCCGCCGCTTGCGGAAGTCCCCGAGGTTCGCCTGTTCGATGACCCTGACCACCGCCGCCTGGCGCGCCGCGCGGTCGGCGATCTCGCTCAGCAGCGCCATGTAGTCGAGCTGCTCCTCGACCGTGAGCGTCGGGTACAGCCCGAAGTCCTGGGGCAGGTAGCCCAGCAGCCGCCGGATTCCCTGACGGTCGCGCCGGATGTCGTGCCCGTCGATGAGCGCCGTGCCCTCGGTCGGCTCCAGCAGCGTGGCCAACATGCGCATGAAGGTCGTCTTGCCTGAGCCGTTCGGGCCGAGCAGCGCGAAGACGCCATCCCCGATCTCCAGGTCCGTCGGCCGGAGTGCGGTGACGCCTCCCTCGTAGGTCTTCGAGAGCCCCTTCACCTCAATCCGCAGAGCGATCACCATCCCTTCGGTCCCGCCGGTGCCGAGCGAACGGGGACTCCCGCGGCGGCGGGAGGGGAACGGACCAGTCCGGCGGCACCGTGATGGCCCGAATGCAGTTGTTCTCGTAGTCGCACACGAATAGCCGGTCCCCCACACTCGCCACGCCGCACGGCCACGCGAACCTCGCCACGTCGCCGCTGCCATCCTCGAAGCCCGACACCGGCTGCGGCGGCAGCTCCCCCGCGAGCAGCACGGACTGGGAGTCGTTCAGCAGGAAGACCGCATGCCACTGCGAGTCGACGACCGCCCACACCCGCGGGTCCGAGGCCAGCCGACACGCCGCCTCGGGGTTCTTCGGCAACAGCCCGCCGCGGGGCCGCGCGGTCAGCTTCCCGTCCGCGCCGGGCTCCAGCAGTACGCCGGCTCCCGGGTCAGCCACCGCCGGGCCGGCCGCCAGGCCCGCCGGTTGCTTGAGGGGTGGGAGGTTGGCCGGGGTCGTGACGACGCCGTTCACGATCCGCCGCAGCTTGCCGTTGCCCAGGTCGGCCACCCAGATCGCCCCCGCCGCATCCAACGCGACCGCCGCCGGGAATCGGAACTGCGCCGCGGCCGCCGGCCCGTCGCGGTATCCGCCCGGCTCGCAGCCCACATCGTCCTTCTCCGTCGCGCTACCTGCAACGGTCGTCACGACGCCGTCCTGCAGCTTGCGGATTCGGTGGTTGCCCGAATCCGCGAAGTACACCGCGCCATCCTTCGCCACTGCAAGGCCCGAGGGGTTGAACAGGCGCGCCTCGTTGGCGGGACCGTCCAGGTAACCCCCCGGCAGAGAGTCCGCAGGCCCGGACCCGGCCACGGTCGTCACCGTCATATCGGGAGCGATGCGGCGGAGGCGGTGGTTGCGGCTGTCGGAGACGCAGAGCGACCCGTCCGGCGCCGCGGCGATTCCCGCCGGCCCGTTGAACCGCGCCTCCCAGCCTTTGCCGTCTGCCAGGCCCGGCTCTCGGTACCCGACCACCGTGCTGACTTGGGCCGTCGGGAGCCCCCTCGGGGGCAGCGCGAGCGCCGCCGGTCCTCCGCCGCCCCCCTTCGCAGCGCCCCCGCCCTTCTTGTGGCCCAGGAGCCCCCTCGTGTAGACGTACAGCACCGCGCCCAGGACCAGGATCAGGACGATCGCGGTGGTCACGGGTGATAGCTTCCTGGTTCCCAGCTTGCGTTTCGGCTTCATGGCGTCCGTCTGCTCACCGAATCCTGACTCCCGCCCGCAGCCTCGCGCCCAGCGTGACGGGCTGTCGCTGCACAACGGCGGCGCCCACTGCCCCGGTCACCACATACACGGCTCCGTCGTGCCCCGCCACGAGGTTGCCGACCATGGGCCGGTCCATCACCACCCGAGGCACTGCCCGCCTGTCGGGGACGGCCCATACGCCGCGGGTGGAGCCATAGTAGATCCGCCCGCCGGCCTCACAGAGCCTGCCCCAGCCCGGCAGCCAGTCCGTCGGCGTCTGTGGCTTTGGCTCGGACAGCGAGGCGCGCCGCAGCGAGTGAACCTGGGTCGGGTCGCCCGCGTCCTCGGACGGCCCCGTCCAGTACACCTCGTTCCCGACCAACCGCGCGACCTGCGGGCCGCGTTCCCGCGCCACCCTCTCGACCGGGCCGCCCTCGGCGGGCACACGGAGGAGGCTGGACCAACCGGCTCCGCAATCCTGACCGATGACCTCCAGCAGATACAGCCGTCCGTTCCGCCCGCCCAGCAGCTCGCCCGCGAACTCCCTCGGTCCCCCACTCAGCCACGCCACGATCCGCGGGCTCCCGCCGCCCTCCAGGGGCATGGCGCGCAGCACCACCCGGGCCTGCGTCGCGGGGATGTGCCGGGCATACGCCACGAGCGGCGTCCGCGTCTCCGTCCAGTAGGCCTGCCCATCGAACGCCGCCACGCCCACCGGGTATGACAGCCCCTGCGCCAGTGTCGTCGGCGTGCCGCCCGCTCGCGGAACCTGCAGCAGCGCTCCCGTAGCGCCCGCGCGCTGCAGGACGACGAAGCCCTCCTCGGTGCTCGCCACGGCATACAGCCCGGGCTGCGTCAGCACCCTCCGCGCGGACCCGCTGCCACCGTCCAGCGCGCACAGCGTTTCCGCGCCCTCCTGCCCGTCCTCCAGCCAGTACACGCCGCGGGCGTCGGCGTCGAGGGTGACGATCTGGCGCGCCGTCCGGTAGACCGGATAGGGAAAGCCGCCCCGCACATAGGCGGCGGCAATCAGGACCGCGACAACGCACAGGATGGCGAGTAGGAGACGTCGAACCATGGTCAACCGGGGCGCTGTTCGCGGCCCATTCGGGGT
>VGFC01000271.1 GCA_016869045.1 Armatimonadota bacterium | reverse complement strand
TGCGGGAACGTGGTGGGCGCGGTGCGCGCGCGGCGAGGGCGGCGCGGCAGCGCGGCGCCGATCATCCGCCCGAGGGCGCCCCCGGCGTCGGGCGTGCCCAGCAGGACGTCTGGCCAGGCGGGACCCGCGACGGCGGCGACCAGTCCCCCCACCTGCGGCGGCAGCGCGCGGGCGCGCTCACGCAACCGGGCGGTCAGCGCGCGCCATCGCTCAGGGAAGGACGTCTCATCGGCAACAGAGGGGGCCTCGAGACTGTGGGCCCGGCAGAAGGAGTCGAGGGAGAAGTCCGCCAGCTCAGGCGCAACCAGCAAGGCAGCTTCGCGGGCGTCGATCAGGCGCCCGAGAAGGCTCCGGGTCTCGCGAAGGGCAGACGGCGCACTGAGCCAGTCGGCGAGATCGGCCGCCGCATAAGTAACGACGGCCTCCGCCCCGGCGAGATAGGAGGCCAGCTCCCGCGCCGCCCGCGCGCCCTCGCGCGCCTCCCACACACCGGGCGGCGAATCGGGCAGAGCCGCAACCACCCGCCGGCCCGCGCCGGTCCGCCCGAGTTGCACGTAGCCGGTCATCGCGAACTCCGCAGGCCAACGGGCGCGCAGCCTGGTCCGCGAACGAGAACAGCCGCCCACGTGTCAGGCGGCTGTCCTGGCACACCTACTGCCGGCGAACGTCGCTTGGGCGCGCTACTCGTCCACCGCTGAGGTGAAGAAGTCGAAGGCGCTGCCGTCGATGGCGCCGTCCACGACGTTGACCTGGCTCGCCAGCGTCGCGCGGCCCCAGTCGTCCTTCTTCAGCTCCTCGATGTCCACCTTGCCATCGATGAGCTCCTCATCCGCGGGTCGCAGGTACTTCGCCTTCACGACCGTGAGGTGCTCGCGCCCGCCGCCTCGGGTGACGTAGCTCTCTTTGTTGAGCGTCCCGAAGATGACGAGCTTGGAGCCCTCGCGGACGTTGTCTGCGGCCCATCGCCCAAGGTCGCCCCATACATCAATCAAGAACAGGTCCGACACCGGCTCCCCGGTCGCCCTCAGGAACGGTCTCGCCACCTCGAAGCTGAACTCCGCCTTGATCTGGCCGGAGGCTTTGCGACGAATGGTGGCGTCCTTCGTGGCGACTCCCGTCAGTGCAACAAAGTTGAGGTCAGGCACAGCCACACCTCCCAGTTTCTCTCCACCCCGAACTGTGTACAGCAGGCCCTGGACAAGTCCGGCTGCCGATCCGCGGGATGGTCCATCAGTGAACTCGGCAGCCCCCGCACCGGGCGCTGCCGAAGACGCGTGGATTATAGCCACGCGCTAGGGGCGTGTCAATAGCCGTTCGCGGGAGGTTGGCGGGGGCAGGACCGGGAGCCGCGATGGCGGGACTCGGGCGCCATGGAGCTTGTGTTGAACAAGGCGTACCGCGGCTCTGGTGAGCCGCCAGTACCGTTTCTCAACGCAATCTGAACGGCGCCCCTACATGATAGCGATTCGAGGGGTGGTTGGAGGGGACGCGGCGTTGTGGGCCTCCCAGTAGCGGCGGCGGAGGCGGTCCGCGATTCCGGGGACGCGACGGCGGAACTCCTGGTGCATCGTCTCGACCGAAAGGCGCCAGACCGTCACGCCAATCAGGAGCGTGATCAGGCCGAACGCGAGAGCTGCCATGCCGGAGCCGCGCGGCACCCAGAGCTGCGAACTGAACAGCAAACCCGCGCCTCCGAACGACATGGCGAGCGTGCCGGCTACCGAGAGGACCACACCCTCGACTCGGCCCCGGATCGTCTCCCGCCGGGCCTCCACCATGGCCAGGCGCTGCGCTTCCTCGTTGGCGCGCGCCGCGATGTCGGCGGCCAGGCCCTCGTCGAACTCAACGCGCTTCAGGCGCGGCTGTACGGGCGGAGGGGAGCCGACGACCGGCACCACGACGGGACGGCGACACACGCTGCAGGGAATGGTGCGTCCCGCGAAGTCCGGTTGCGCGGTGAGTTCAGCGCCGCATCGATCGCACGGGAAATGCACGAGCATGGCCGGCACCCAAGAGACGGACAGGATCCAAGCAACGACCGGCATCCGCCACTGCACTCTTACCACAGACGCAGCAATCGCTTGTACCGTTGTTGCATCGAATGGGGTGCGGCTGGGGGCGCGAGCGACGTGCAGAGGAGACGCCCGGACCGGAGGCGAACGAGGGACCGAGGAGCCGAGGAGTGCGGAAGGGGATCTGCGGTGCGAAGGCTCGGGCGCGATGAAGATTGTGTTGAGAAAGGGCCCTGTCAAAGGAAGAGCCCTCTCCTACGCGCCCTACGTGGCTCGTAGGTCGGGATACCAATCCCGACAGTGCCTTTGTCAACACAATCTGAATGGCGCCCCTACATACGGACGGCGAGGAAGAGGCAAGACCATGCGCTGGCTTACATGCGCGGTCCTCGCGGCGCTTGCGACGACGGTCGCGTCGGCCGAGGCCGGTGACGCCAAGGCGCTCTACGCGAAGAGGGCGACGTGGCAGGAGAGCTGGCAGGCCGCGACGTCGGCGCTCGCCGACCTCGAAGCCAAGGAGGCCGTCGAGCGGGCCGGACAGCAGGCGCCTGAGGGCATCAAGCTCGGGCCGTGGCACATGATCGGCTCGTTCAGCAACGCCGATCATCGGCAGTTCAACACGGTCTACCCGCCCGAGACGGACATCAAGTTCGACGCGGTCTATCCGGGCATGGACGATTCGGAGGCGCGGTGGAAGGTCGGGCACAGGCTGGTCGATGGGCAGGTCATCGACCTGCACCAGCATTTCGACATCACCGAGGGGGCAATCGCGTACTTCCACCGCGTGCTGACCGCCGACCGGGCGATGGAGACTAACCTGTACCTGGGCAGCGACGACGGCCTGGCGGTCTTCCTGAACGGCGAGCGCATCCACGCGAACGACGTGCCGCGCGGCCCTGCGCCCGACCAGGACGTGGTGAAGGCAAAGCTGCAGGCGGGCGACAACGACCTGCTACTCAAGATTGTCAACCGCACCGGCGGATGGGGGTACTACTTCTCGCTCAAGCCGTATGCCGGCAGCGGCGGCGAGGCCCCGGAGCACGGCCGACGCGTGGACGAACTGTGGGACATGCTGCGGCGCGACTTCAGCGACGCGCAATCGCTGCGCGAGATGGACTGGGAGCGCAGCGACGGCATCTGGGAGAAGTCCGGCAGCCCGGTTGACGACGGGACGCTGCTCTCGCGCTACCGGGGCGCCGTCGGCTCGCGCACCGACAACGCGAAGCAGCTTGTGGCCTGGATCGCAGTGGACGATTCCCAGCGGTCGGCGGAGAGGCTGCAGCAGGCGGTGGACAAGCTCGTGGCGGGCGGCCAGGGGGACTCCGTGGCGACCGCGCGGGTGGCGTACTGCGCGGCGCGGCTGGTGTCGGAGGTCATGCAGACTCAGTACGAGCTGTCGTGCGCGGGGCTCGCGATCAACGACTTGGCGACTACGTACCCGACCGACTACGCGCGCGCCGGGGAGTTCCGCGCGAGGTTGCGGGAGTTGTTCGGCGAGGGCGAGAGGTTGCTGAGCGCGGACGATCCCCCCGCGGGGCTGCCGGGCTGGCAGAGCAGCGTGGCGGACTTCCGGCGGCAGGCCCTCGTCGAGGGCAACCCGCTGATCGCGCGGATCGACAAGCTACTGTTCATCCGGCGCAAGGGGCACCATGGGTTGCCTCAGAACTGGCACGGGAACGCGAGCCTGGCGCGGATGGCCTACGACACGTGGATCAGCGTGCTGTCACCGGTGGCGAAGGACCCGCAGGTCAGCGAGATCATCCACAGGCAGGGGCCGTTCCTGGGCGACATCGACCTGCACTGGTCGGGTGCCAGGTTCCTGTTCTCGATGGTCGAGGAGACTCCGCAGAACCCCTACAACGTGTATGAGATCAACGTGGACGGCTCGGGGCTGCGGCAGGTGACGACCTCCCCCTGGCCGGACATCGACAACTACGACGGCTGCTACCTGCCGGACGGCGACATCCTCTTCTGCTCGACCCGCAACTTCCAGGGCGTGCCGTGCACCGGGCCGGACCGCGTGGGGCTGCTCTATCGCTGCAACGCGAAGGGCGAGTTCGTCCGGCAGCTTACCTTCGACCAGGACCATAGCTGGCACCCGTACGTCACGAACGACGGCCGCATCCTCTACACGCGGTGGGAGTACAACGACACACCGCACTACTTCAGCCGCATCCTCTTCTGCATGAACCCCGACGGGACCGAGCAGATGGCGTATTACGCCTCGAACTCGTACTTCCCGAATGCCATCTACTACACCACGCCCATCCCCGGCAGCGACACGCAGGTCGTGTGCATCGTCTCGGGGCACCACGGCAACCCGCGCATGGGCGAGGTGGCGATCCTCGATGTGGACCGCGGCGCGAAGGGGGCCGAGGGCGTGGTGCAGCTTCTCCCGCAGCGGCACCGCAAGCCCGAGGAGCTCATCATCGACCAGTACGCGACCGGGCAGTGGCCGCAGTTCCTGATGCCCTATCCCCTGTCCGCCAAGTACTTCATCGTCTCGTGTCAGCCGCAGGCGGGGAGGCCGTTTGGCATCTACCTGGTGGATGTGTTCGACAACCTCGTGCCGATCTACATTGAGCCCGACGCCAACCTGTTCGAGCCGCAACCGCTGCGGGCCCGGCCGATGCCGCCGGTCGTCCCGAGCCGCGTGAACTACGGGAAGCAGGACGCGGTCGTGCGCCTGGAGGATATCTACGCGGGTGGCGGGCTGGCGGGCGTCCCGCGTGGGACGATCAAGAAGCTGAGGATCGTGGAGCCGGTCTACCGCTACTGGGGCAACGGCGACCAGTACGGGATCAGCCAAGACGGAACGTGGGATGTGAAGAAGATCTGGGGGACGGTGCCCGTCTACGAGGACGGGTCGGCGCTGTTCCGCGTACCGGCCAACACGCCGATTGCGGTGCAGCCGCTGGACGGCAAGGGGATGGCCCAGCAGCACATGCGGAGCTGGTTCACCGCCATGCCGGGCGAGCACCTCGCGTGTGTCGGCTGCCACGAGCCCCGCGGCCACACCCCGCCGACGGCCCACACCCTCGCGACGCGCAAGGGGATCAGCGAGATCGAGCCCTGGTACGGCGAGCCGCGGCCCTTCCGCTTCGAGGTCGAGGTGCAGCCCGTCCTCGACCGGCACTGCGTGGAGTGCCACAACGGGCAGCAGCGCGTAGACCTGCGCGGCAAGAGCACGAAGCCGGAGGTGAAGTACAGCGTCGCCTACACTGCGCTGGCCCCGTACGTAAGGCGGCCGGGGCTGGAGGCGGACATCCACATGCTGCCGCCGTGCGAGTTCGACGCCACGACGAGCCAGCTCATCCAGCTCCTGAAGAAGGGGCACAAGGATGTGAAGCTCAACGCCGAGGAGTGGGATCGGCTCATCACGTGGATCGACCTGAACGTGCCCTACTACGGCGACTGGCAGGAGGTCCATCAGCAGCAGGCGCCGCAGGACTTGGTCGTCCGCCGGGAGGAGGCGCGCGCCGCCGATGCCGCCGCACGCAAGGCCCTCGCCGAGGGGAGGGGCGGCTGAGGATGGGTGAGGACCGGGCGAACAGCGTCGGAGCTGGCGCTCCGACCTACGGCACGATCCTGGGCGCGCTTGCGTTGGCGTGTGGCGTTGCGTTGGCGCAAGGCGCCGGGGCAGAGCGCACGGTTGACCTGGGCAATGGCGTGTTGATCACCCTCGTGCAGGTGCCCGTCGGGGAGTTCACGATGGGTGCGCCGGAAGGGGAGTCGCCCCTCGATCTCGATGAGCAGCCGACGGCGCGTGTGCGGATTGGGAAGGCGTTCTGGCTGGGCAAGTTCGAGGTCACAAACCAGCAGTACGCGCTCTTCGACCCCGCGCACAACACCGGTTGGATCGACACGCACGGCAAGGACCGCGTCGGGCCGGGCGTGCCGATGAACGGGCCGAGCCAACCCGTGGCGCGCATCTCGTGCCTGGACGCCGAGCGCTTCTGCAAGTGGCTGGGCGAGAGGATCGGCAGCACGTGCCGCCCGCCGACCGAGGCCGAGTGGGAGTACGCCTGCCGCGCGGGCACGAGCACGGCCTTCTCCTGCGGCGACGGCGCAGACCTCGCGAAGTTCGCGAACTTCGCCGATGCGAACCTCGGGAACCTCAAGCCCTGGGCGATCCGCGACAACACGCAGAACGACGGCGCTGTGGCGTCATGCGATGTCGGGCGCTATCAGCCGAACCCGTGGGGCCTGTACGACATGCACGGGAATGTGTGTGAGTGGACCGCCACCGCCTACCGGCCCTATCCCTACGACCCGGGGAATGGCCGCGAGCAGCCCAAGCCCAATGAGGAACGCGCGGTCCGCGGGGGCTCGTGGGATGACATGCCGCGGCGCTGTCGCTCGGCGTTCCGCCTGAGCTACCGGCCAACCCAGCCGGTGTACAACGTCGGGTTCCGCGTGGTGGTGGAGGAATGAAGGCTCTGTGTCGCTCCTGACGTGCGTCTGGGGGTGCAATGCATATGCGTGCGGACGGGACCGAGGATCTGAGGGCCAGGCTGGACGCCTGGAAGGCCAGGCTGATCGACCTTGGGAAGCGCAACCGCCTCCTGTACTTCAAGGAGACCCGCCGCGGCACGCTCCGGCTGGAGGGGGCTGACATCGACGAGCTGTGCGCACACCTCTCCAGGGACGGCGCCCAGATCGTCTTTGCGCCGCGAGAGGGTGGGGGTGAGCCAACTGACGGGGCCCCGAGCACCGCGCACACTGGCGAGGGACCGCTGACGGTCCGAACCGCACTGACAGAAGCGGACCTCGAGCGAACGCTGACGAACTTGTACCGAAAGAGCAGGGAGTCGGTCGCGGAGTTGGGGGTCCACACGCTTCACTTGGCTCTCGGGTCCCTCCACTGGCATGAGTCAGACTCAAGCGATGAGGAGATCTGCTCCCCCCTTGTGCTCATGCCTGTGGAGTTGGTCCGCAGGAGGGGAGGCGGCATGTCGGTGCGGGGACTGGGCGATCCCCCGATCGCGAACATCGCGCTCGCGGAGAAGCTACGGCGCGACTTCTCGCTCGAACTCCCCACGCTCGCCACGCCGGACTCCACCCCTGCGAGCCCTACCGCGTACGTGGACGAGGTCGGCAAGGCAGCGGCGGGCCTCGCGCGGAGTTCGGTCCGCCGGGGCGCGGTGCTCGCCCTTCTGTCCTTCGCCAAGGCTGTGATGTACGAGGACTTGGGTCGGAGTAACGAACGGGCCCTCAGCAACCCGATCGTGCGCGGGCTATGCCGTCACATACCTGTAGACGCGGAGTGGGATGTACCCACTGGTGAGGAGCTGGACCGGCGGACGCCCTATGACGAGTCGTTCGAGGTTCTCGACGCAGACTCAAGCCAACGGGAGGCCATCGCCGCAGCACGCAGAGGCCGCAGCTTCGTCCTCGTTGGCCCGCCTGGCACGGGGAAGAGCCAGACCATCGCTAACACCATCGCGGCCATGCTTGCGGACACTCGGCGCGTGCTTTTCGTGAGCGAGAAGAAGGCCGCTTTGGAGGTCGTCGAAGCTCGCCTCCGTGAGTGCGGCCTTACCCAGTTCTGCCTGAACCTCCACAGATTCCGCGGGAACAAGCGCGAGGTTCTGGACCAACTCGATGCTCGCCTCCGGGGCGTCGAGGGAGCGGGAACAGACCGACTCGTAGACCTCGCACAAGCCGACTTCTGCCGTGAGCGTCTGAACGGCTATGCACGCTCGCTTCACGCCCCATTCGGGGTCGCGGGGATGACGCCCTACGAGGTCCATGGGAAGCTGTCAGAGGTCGCTGACGCGCCCGCACTGCCCTTCACGCTGGGCCCGCGAGTTGCCGGCCTGGACCGACGGTGGTTTGCCGAGGTCGAAGGCCTGCTGGGCGACCTGGAGACAGTCAGCCATGTGTACGAAGAGGCCGACCGCCACCCCTGGTGGGGCTTCAAACCACCAGTCCGTGACCCCACCGCACGTGCGGGTTTCCAGGGCGACGTCGAGAGGTTGCGCTGGGCCGCGCAGGAGGTCGCTCGGTCTTCGGAGGAGGTGGCGGAGGCCATGGCGGTCCCCCCGCCCCGCTCGCTCGGACGGGCCAGCGCTCTCGCAGCAGCCTCACAGATGCTCGGGCGGCTCCGGCCCGGCATCGTCCAGCCAGACTGGGCCGGCCTCCCGACGCTACAGAGGCTCGTCGAACTCGCCACAGAGGCGGAGGAAGCATCGGTCCGTCTCAGCACTGCCAGAGGCGCCTTGGCCGGCGCGTACCGGGCCTCCCTGTATGCCGACGACCTCGACGGTCTCTGCGAGAGATTCGTCCACTACCGGCGCAGTTGGTGGGGCCGAGCGTGGGGCGCACGACGGGACGTACAAGGGCTCCGTGCGCACCTGCGGGACCCCGCAGCAAGGCGCACGTTTGCCGAGTTCGCCGCGGATGCTGCGCACCTGGGGGAGGTGAGGCATGGGGAGCGGTGGTTTGTCGACACGGAGCCAGAGCTGCGGGCCGCTTTCGGGGGTGCCTACCGCGGCCCACGCACTGAATGGGGCGCCGTGCTCGCGGACTTGGCCGCCGTCGCGGAGCTCAAACGGGTTCTCGGCGCGGATTGCACGCCCGAGTGGTTGAGGGCCCGCCTGGAGGGCCTTGCTGAAGTGGCGTCCGAACTTGGCGCCAGGGGGGGGGCGTTTGGCTGAGGGAGTCGATGAGGTGGTGGGCCGGACCGCGTGGTTCCGCCGGTGCTTTGCAGACAAGTTCGACCCTTTCGGCGAGGTAGACGTGCGCGACCTCGGCGTTGCTCGGATCGCCGAGTGGGCGGACATCGGCCTCCGACGGGTCGCAGACGTGGGAGACTGGCAGGAACTCAACCGCCTGGGCCGGCGCGCCTACGACCTTGGCATAAGGAACCTGCATGCGCTGCTGCTGACAAGCGCGGAAGCTGCAAGGCATCTGCGACGCGCGTTCTACAAGAGACTGTGGCAGCTCTGGTTGGCGGAGGCGTACGCCGAACGAGAGGATCTGGCGGAGTTCGGCGTGAGGCGCATGGAGCAGCTGGTCACGATGTTCCGGCACCTGGATCTCGGGGCGGTTCGCTCCGGCGCCGGTCGGGTACGCGAACGCGTTAGGGGCAGCAGTTCAGGGGCTGGCGGGGGGGAGGCCCGCGGGCAAGCCGCCGCGCTGAAGCGCGAGATCTCCAGACGGCGCCCAAGGCCCATCAGGCAGTTGCTGCAGGAGGTCCCGGAACTCGTCCAGGCACTGACCCCCTGCATGCTGATGAGCCCGCTATCCGTCAGTCAGTACCTGCTGTCCGAGCGTCTGCAGTTCGACCTGGTGATATTCGATGAGGCGTCTCAAGTGAAGCCGGAAGATGCAATCACCGCCGTCTTCCGGGGTAACGCGCTCGTCGTTGCCGGCGACCCGAAGCAGCTCCCCCCGACCAACTTCTTCGAGGCCAGTCTGTCCGACGGATACGACGAGGAGGCGCCGGACGAGACGCTTGAGAGCATCCTTGACGAATGCGCCACCTGGATGCCCGAGGTGGCGCTCAGATGGCACTACCGCAGCCGCGACGACTCGCTGATCGCCTTCTCCAATCACCACTTCTACGCAAACCGCCTGGTGACCTTCCCCAACGCCGACCGCACTGAGTTGGACCTCGGTCCGCGCCTCGTGTACTGCACAGAAGGCGTCTACGACCGCAGCAAGAGCCGCACGAACCGCAACGAGGCACGCACTGTGGCCGTGCTTGTCGGCGAGCTGCACAGACGGTACCCTGATGACTCGCTGGGGATCGTGGCGCTCAGCCAGGCGCAGCAGGAAGCGATCCACGACGCAATCGAGGACCTCGCCCGACGCGACGCGACGTACGAGCGCCTTCTCAGCGCCGTGGACGAACCCGAGGGGCTGTTCGTGAAGAACCTGGAGACGGTGCAGGGCGACGAGCGCGACACGATCATCCTCAGCGTGGGGTACGGCCGAGACGAGACCGGAAGGCTGACCATGAACTTCGGGCCACTGAACCAGGAGGGGGGAGAGCGGCGGCTGAACGTCGCCGTCAGCCGAGCGCGGAACCGCGTGATCGTCGTCAGCTCGATCAAGGCCGACGACATGCCGCTGGGCGTGTCGAGGGGGCCCTTGCTGCTGCGGAGGTATCTGGAGTACGCAGAGAAGGGGCCGGGAGCGCTCGCATCCTCCGCTGATGGCGGGCTGGGCGAGGTAGAGTCGCCGTTCGAGGAGGCCGTGCGCGCGGCGCTAGTCGACTGTGGCCTGGACATGCGGGCCCAAGTGGGCTGCGGGGCATACCGCGTTGACCTGGCGGTCCTCGATCCCGAGCACCCCGGAAGGTACCTGTTGGGGATCGAGTGCGATGGCGCCACGTACCATTCTGCTCGCACCGCGCGTGACAGGGACCGCCTGAGGCAGCAGGTCCTGGAGCGTCTGGGATGGCGGATCATCCGGATCTGGTCTACGGACTGGGTGAAGGACCCGGTGCGGCAAATCCGGCGAGTCCTCGAGGAGGTCGCCAA
>VGFC01000270.1 GCA_016869045.1 Armatimonadota bacterium | reverse complement strand
GTAGTAGCCGGTGAGGTCGTGCAGCGCGAGGGTCGTCTCGCCGGCGGGTAGCTCGAAGGCGCCGCCATCGACCCAACCCCAGTCCTTCTTCTGCGCGCCGAAGGTGGTTGCCGACACCTTGCCATTGACCAGGACCTGGAAGCGGCCGGGTGAGGTCGCGTGCCAGTCCTTGCAGCGCACCCAGAGGCGATAGGAGCCCGCCTTCGGCACGCTTACTGAGGTCGTCGCATCGGCCACCGACACGCCGGTTCCCACCGCGATCAGATACGTCGAGCCCATGATCTGGCGGAACTGGGCATCGACCGTCCAGCCGCCGGTGTCCGCGAAGCGCTCGGCTTCGAGGTAGAGCGTGGACGCGTCAGGCTTCGGCAGGTCTTGGGCCACGGCAATCGCCCCCAGAGCGAGGAGTGAACAGGCTAGCCCGAGCATCAGCGTGCGCATCGTCGCACTCCTGGTCCGACGTCAGTCGATAATGAGCCCTGCGTTGTAGCACTCCCTATCGACCTCTCTGCCGTCGGCAGCCTTCCTGAGCCACCATGTGTCTCCCTGCATCTGCTCCCACCAATACGGTTGCACAATGGCGCCGCCGGCGGGCCGGAGGCCGAGGGGGTTCTCGACGTCCATCGTGACGAACAGGTCGCGGCGACCGTCGGCGAGGGTGACCTCGATGGCGACGTTCGGGTCGGGGTACTCCGCGCCCATTTCATCGAGGAGACGCAGCCGGCGAACGCCCGCGATGCAGGGCGTGCCCTCGTAGGGCTCGATGACGGCGACGAAGGTGGATTGCAGCGGCGCCTGCGCGGCGCGGCGGCGGACCATCAGGCGGGGGATCCACGTCTCGACGCTGGAATCGTACAGCCCCTGCGTGACCCACCCTTCGCACGTCCACGCCTCGGCGCCGGTCGTGAGGTCGAAGTAGCGCAGATGCACCTGCCGTCGCGGGTCGATGAGCTTGTAGCGATCCTCGATGCTCCAGTCCACGCTCCAGCCGGGCCGAGGATTCGGATCGCGGCGGAAGTTGCGCATCTGCGTGCCGAAGCCGAAGTCCCCGGCAGGCTGCAGCGAGAGGCCGCTCGTCTCGATCGTGCCGAAGTGGCTGTGCATGAACTTCGCGTGGTCCGCGCCGCCGACAACGCGGAACACGTCGATCAGGTAGTAGCTGCGGTCGCTTACGTCCACCTGTGCGACGGTGCGCTCGTACTGCTGCCCGCCGATGAGGGCGGGCGCGGAGGCGCGGATGGCGTGCAGGTTGTCGGCGTCGATCCAGAGCGTCGTCTTACCCGCCGCATCCGCGTGGCGCTTCCCATCCACCACCACCGTGTTGTGGGCGGCGGTCATCGTGTACCAGGTCGCTTTGGGGGAGCCCCAGCCGCCGAACTGCACCGGCGGATAGCCGAAGTCGGGCATGAGGTCCAGGCCGTGGGCAAACAGCCCCAGGTTCATCCCATCGGCGTGACTGTGGCCGCCGCCGGAGTCGTAGTCCAGCCACGCGGCGCGCGCGTTGCCGCCATGCCCCGAGCGCAGGATCGCGAGGTGCCACTGCTGCTTGTTGACACTCCCGACGCTCGGCACGAGGCCGTGCCGGCCGATGGCCTGCTCGACCTCCGCCTGCGTCGCCGAGGGGTCTTCGCAGAAGAGGTCGTGCGGCAGGCCGTCGACCCGCGATCCGTTCGCCTCGTAGAGTATCTGCGCATACGCCGGATCGGCGGTCTGCCGGTAGAGGCGGTGCAGGAGGCCAAACATCGAGGGCCAGACGCCCGGGCTCTCGGTGATGCTCAGGCCCACGTAGTCGGGCATGGGGTGCGCGAAGGAGCCGGTGTCGCCGGAGAGCGGGTAGTAGCGGCCGAGGCAGCGCGTGTCGATGTGGAAACAGTAGGTCTCGGCGAGGCGCGGATGACGCTCGAACTGCGCCGCGAGGAAGCCGGGGTCGATGCGCGCGAATTGCTCCAGGAAGACGCCGAGGCCCTGGATGGTGAAGGCTGAGTAGCCCGCGAGACCCTTCTCGCCGGTGACCCCATCGATGGCAGTCGCCTGATCGAGCATCCCATCGATCATCGACTGCACCTGATCGCGGTTGGCAGGCCAGTCGAGGATGGCGTGCATCGTGATGAGGGCAATCGGCTGGCGAGGGTAGTTCGAGACGATCTTGCCCGAGTTCGCGATCGCGTCGCGGAGGATGCCGCCCTCGAGGTTGCGCTGGATGTCGGCGAAGGAGGCCTTGGGGTTCTCGAGCCCGTGCTGCTTCGCCTTGGCTGACAAGAAGGCGATCAGGTCCGCATCGTTCTTGAGGCCCTCGAAGACCTGGTCGTAGGCCAGGGCCATCTCGCGCGTCTCTTCGCACGCATCGTGCCAGGTCGAGACATAGCCCGTCGTGCGCACGGTCTCGTAGACCCAGGCCTGGGTGTTGTGGTCGAAGCGGGGGTAGAGGTCGGCGACGCGATCGAGCAGCACGCCCGCCTTGTGGGCGTAGCGCGGGTCGCCCGTCACCACGTAGGCCGCGGCGAGGCTCCTGATGCCGCCCAGGACGGCCTGCTTCCACTGCCCGTAGATGAGATAGGCGCCGATGAAGCGCCAGCGGTGCTCGCCCTCGACATACCCCTCGCCGTCATCGGTGCCGAAGAGGCGCAGGGGGTCTTTCGGGTCTGGATGCTCCCCGTTGAACAGCAGCGATCGGTCGGCGCGCGCGGGAGCGAAGACGCCGTGCTCGTCCAGGCCGGACCGGTAGAACGCGCCGAAGTCGTTCTTCGGGAACTCCTCGCTGCAGTGCGGGCACCAGACCTTCCAGGGGCGCGCGAGCGCGTCCATCCGCCAGTTGTACATCGGCACGCCCTGCTTGCACGACGGGCAGTAGCCGTTCGACCAGACCATCCACGAGCGCGTGATCGTCGGGCCGAACATGAGCGACCAGAGCTGATCGTCGCTCATCTCGAGCCAGGGCTGCGCGGAGGCGACGAGTTGGTCGCGCGTCTCGGCGGCCCACGCCTGCTGCTGCACGTTTCGCCTGGCGGTCTCGACCAACTGGGTCGGGAAGAAGACACTCGCGTCCTTCGCGCCGGCGCTCGTGGCGATCACGCTCCCCAAGAGGCACTGGATGGCGATCAAGGGTCGGCTCCCTCCTACCGGCGCCGCCTACTCACCGATTCGCAGCATGGGCGGATTGGTCAGCGCCGCATACCACTCCTTCGCGAAGTCGGCAGACTTCTGCGGGCCGCCGATGGCATGCGCGTACGTCCCGCCTGCGCCGCGCGTCGAGAAGCCCAGCTGCCCGAATACGCTATCATCCCAGAAGCTCTGGCCATCCATCGGCGAGAGCGCGATGCACGCGTGGGACGCCTGGTCGTTGTAGTAGCAGAACCACTTCGGGTCCGTGTAGCCCGCGCCGACGCCCTCCTCCTGGCCCTGCCCGTCGATCTGGCGGACGGTGCCCCGGTCGTCCTCGTACGTGCCCGGCTGCTCATACCAGATGCGGCTGAACAGCCCGCTCTGACGCTCCGGCGCGGAGGCCTCCACGGTGAAGTAGTCCGGGTAGAAGCTGTAGATGCGCGTGACTACCAGGCCCCCACGCAACTCAGTCACCGTGCGCACCCGCGTGCGAACGGGACCGTCGGCGAGCACCGTGAACTCCTGGAGCTTGGTGTCCGTCTCGCCCCAACCCGTCTCCATCGAGGAGAAGATGATCTGCTTGATGAGCGGCGTCTCCGAGCCTCCCTTCCCGACGAAGGACAGCGGCCGGATGGCGCCGTCGCTCACGTTGGCCCGGTAGCCCTCGCGCCAGGTAATGCTGATCATGCCCCGATAGGTCTCGCGGGTGACGACGTGAGTCTTGGGGTCGAGGCAGAGAGCCGGTGGAAGCAGGCCGCTGCCCTCGGGGGCCGCCAGGACGACGCAGCGGAGCGGAACGTCTGCCTTGCGCTGCCCCCAGCAGACGGCTAGCAGCTCGCCGGTGGCCTTGGTCCTGGCATCGTAATCCGGCGCCGGCTCGAACTGCGCGTCCAGGACCTCTGTCGGCGCGTCTCGCTCGTCGGTCAGCGCAACGCGCACGGAGTTGGGGTCGAGGGCTCTGCCGTCCAGAAGCGGAGTCAGGTCAACGTCACACTCCGCCACCGCGTCCGTTCGCTCGATGCCCCCCAGGTCGAGCGTCGCCGGGAGTCTCCACGGCCACCGTGCGAGGTCGGGTGTGACCGTCACGTCCACGGAGGTGCGGTTATCGCTTGTGATGAGTTCATCGGCTCCGCTATCGGCTACGAGCATGAGCCGCCGCGTCCCGTCGACCGCCTTCGTGTCGACCGGGATCGTGATCTCGACCGCCTGTCCGCCCTCCACCTTGGCCGTCGCGCGTCCGGCCAGTCGGGCCTCGTCGATCGCGTCCCAGTAGGCCGTGACCTTCGCCCGCGCCGCCGTGCCGCCCCGGTTGCGCAGCGTCGCCTTGACCTCGCGGAGGGGCGCGCCCGTCGGCACGGATACTCGCTCCCAGCCCACATCCGCCACGCTCGCCGGGGCGCCGTAGATGAGGTCGAACGTCTGCCACTCACCTCGGGCAGGAAGGATGACGGACCGGCCCCGCATCTGCACGGGCACATCGCCGCGGGCCTCCAGGTCGGACGCCATGCCGATCAGGCGACAAGGGCGCGGCTTCCAGGCCTCGTCGAGGACACGCGGGTCAACAGCCGCCTCCTTCGTGCCGGGCTCGAGGGTGATGCGGATACGCCCGGGCTCGAGGCGCTGGGCGGTGACCGGGCCGACTGCGCGGACGTTCCCCACTTCGCCTTGGTCGTCCGTCTCCAGGAACCGGTACCCCGGCCGCTCGATGTAGGTCTTGCGCTTGCCGTCGATGAGGGCGATGTGCTGATGGATGGTCGGCCCGTCGGCGATGATCCCGTTCGTGGGCACGAGCCACGTCTTGCCGGCGCTCTCGATCTTCGCGGGCTCCGGGCCGAAGTTCGCGGTCACGGTCGTGCCGTTTCCGAAGCGCGTGCGCTGGACAGAGCGGTCGGCGGTCAGGAACTCATGGGAGACCATCTCCTCGTAGCCGACGGCTTCCTGGATCTTGCAGCAGTTGCGGTAGGCCTGCAGGAAGCGGCGCTTCCCCTCGCCGGTGAAGCCCACGTCCAGGTCGGTCGCCCACAAGAGCGGCGCGGCGCCGTAGAGGGCGGTGAAGGCGACCTTGCGGTCCGTGAGGTCAGGACGCACGCGCTCCAGGTAGCCGATGGAGTCGCCCCAGTACCACGTCGAGACCACGCAGTCGTGGAAGGCCAGCTCCCAGAAGGGCACGCGATGCGCGTAGCCGATGCCCCACTCGAGGTAGCGGTCGCTGATCTCCTCGGGCTTCTCGACCTTCACGAGATGGCCGGCGGGCCAACTGAAGAAGATGTTGCCCGACATCATCCCTTCCTGGTAGTCGAGCACGCCCGCCGACCACGCGCGGCCGTGCTCGCCGCCGATCACCAGGCCCTGATCGCGAATCCACTGCAACATTGCGGTCTTGTTCTCGCGGTCCTCAGTGCGCGTGCAGGGGTGGTCCTGCGAGTAGCACTCGACCAGCCCCATCGCGGTGTGCACGTCGAGGAAGCGCGCGTTGTACGGGCGCTCGGCGAGGACCTTCGGGACCTCGTGCTGCGCGCCGGCGAGGGCGGTCTCGGAGCAGCGGCTGAACCAGCGGTGGCTACCGTCAAGCGTCACCCAGCCCTGCGCGCGCTGGCCGTCCTCCTGGATGCGGACGTAGGCCTCAGTCGGCGTGCGGCCGTCGTATGACTGCGTGTTCTCGTCGGTATCGACATACTGGCTGTACTCGCCGACGAGGTAGCCGAGGGCCTTGATGCCCTCAATCTGGTCCTTCGGGTACGAGCCGCTCACCAGCAGATGGTCGATGCCCGCCGCGCGGGCCTCGCGCGCAAACTGCAACCCATTGCTGCCCCAGACATCCGGCGCGCCGATCAGGCGGTCCATGTTCGGGTTCTGCGCGCGCTTCTCGCGGAGCGTCTTGGCCCAGCCCTGGGCGGCGCAGAACTCGCGGACGCGCTTCGCGAGGCGCACGTAACCGTTCTCGGCGGCGAAGTGCCAGGTCGTGCGGTACTCGGGCAGGCGCTCGCCCTTGTTCCGGTCGCCGTTGACGACGACCGCCAGCCGCTGCCGCTCACCGAACGAGCCGGGCTGAAGCTGCGCATAGGTCAGATCGTAGTCATCGAAGAGGCAGAGCACGCTGCCCTTGCTGCTCACGATGCCAAGGGCCGGCACATCGAGGCTGCCGAAGACGCTCAGGCCCTCAATCGGCGGCGTGAGGTTACTGGCGGGAATCAGGATGCCGTTCCCGTAGGCGGCGGCGACGTACTCCGCGTCGTCGGCTTCGGGAAGGAAGCCGCGGAACAGGGGCACGCCCCAGTTCCACCCCTCCACGAACGAGGCGCTCATCTGCAGGTCGCGCGAGCCCTCGGGGAGCCGGACCGTGCAGCGGATGCGTCCCACCGTCGCCTCGGGCATGTCGGCAGCGAGCACGTAGGTGAGGGCGTCATCTCCGGCAGCGCCTACGTCCGAGCAGAGCGGCGGGCGACCATCGGGGATCGTTGGCGCCGACCCGTCGGCCTCGGCCAGCACGCCGACGGCGTAGGTGCTCGAACGACCGATCACATAGTGCCCGGGGAAGTACTCCTGCGCCGAGCGCTTGCCGGGCTCGTCGGCATCGTTGACCCCGAAGGCGATGCGGAAGCGGCGGCCCGCGGCCACCGGCTGCAGCGTGATGAGAGCGCCGATGGTGGTCGAGGTCTCGACGACGTAGCCGGAACGACTGCCCAAGTCGAGGCCCGCGGCCTGCGCGAGCGCGAGAGCCTCCGGCTCCGCCGCAAAGTCGGCTACCGGCCGCACGGCCGCCTTCGCCCAGTCCTTCCACTCGCCCCACAGGAAGCCTCCCGGGTCCTTCGCGTCCAGCATGAAGCCGGCCTGATCCCAGCCGACGCGCCACTCGACCGAGTCCGCCTCCCACCACTCCTTGCTCTCGCGCGTGCCGGGCGCGAAGGTGTCATCGGCCACGGTGAAGAGGGCGTGCAGGTTGGTCTTGTCCCACCGGAAGCCGACCGCCGCCGAGAGGTCCCGGTCGCCGTCGAGCTGCCAGGGCTTCTCGTCCGAGAGGAGCGTGGGATCGAGCCGCGTCATCCGCGTGCCCGCCCACTCCTCAAGCCGCGCATCGAGTGTGATCGGGCCCGCCGCCGGCAGGACGACGACCTCCTGCCCCGGCGCGCACTGCAGCTTGTCGCGCACCGAATCGGGCTGGCGGAAGGTCGCGCCCGTCTGCTTGTCGCGGACGGTGAGGGCGCCGGTGGCCGAGTCCAGGGACACGGAGAGGACCTGGTTCTCCAGGGTCCACGCCGCCCCGTCCTGGTGGACCGAGGAGGAGGCGCACGCCTCCGCGGTGCACGCTGCGACGAGTAAGGCTGCCAATCGCTTCATGGCCAACCCTCCGTGACCGGGAGCGGTCACCTCAGTCGGTAGGATACGGCGCCCGCGACGGGACTGAACCGAACTCGGTCGGCGACCCTCTCTGTCTGCGCCTCGCCCAGCACATCTCGGTTCTCGGCCAGCGCCTCCACCTGTGTAGCCTGGGTCCTCAGCTCCACACGCGTCACCGGAGCAATCACGATGACCTCATCCCCCCGAACTGCGATCGCGCCATCGGTCGCGATCTCCCCGAGGTCGCGCAGCTTGCCGCCGCCGTCGGCGAAGAGGTACTCGGGGGACCGCACGTAGCTCTGGCGGACGCCGTCGGTGACGGTTGACCACTCCTCGAAGTCGTCTCCCATCGCTGCCGCCCAGCCGTAGGGCGAGAGGTCATAGCGCTTGCCGGCCAACTCGACGTCCCAGCGCTGCTCCGGGTCGCAGTTCACGGCGACCTGGAGGCCGTTGCGGTAGCGGACGAGGACCTGGTCTGCGCCGTTGACGCCGGTCTTCAGGACCTCGGTGATGGGAAGCAGCTTGCCGTCCACGTGGTAGAGGATCGACTCGACCGGCTCCATCACGTAGCGCGACTGAAGCTGTTGGATGAGGTAGTAGTAGCGGCCGGCCTCCTCAAGGCTCGCGTCGGTCTGGAAGCCGATGTGCCCATAGGCAATCGTCATCGCGAGGCCGCGCCACGTGTCGCCGCCCCAGCTCCAGTGCGGAAGCATCGCGATGTCGGCTTCGAGCGGATGGATCTTGCGGAGGTCGAAGTCCACGAACAGCGGCTGTCCGGTCGCGTTCGGGATGCCCATCTGTGCGTAGTTGCCGTCCACGAGGCCGGCGGAGAACCAGTGGTGCGTGCCCTCGCTGAAGATGGGGCCGTTGTAGGCCCTGTGGCCGTCCATGAGCAGCGCGCCCCAGGCCCGGAAGTTCGTCGCGAACTTGCCGGCGCCCGGGCTGCCGGCCTGGAAGTCCACCTGCCCCCACGGCGGGTAGGCGGTATGGCAGTCTCGGTAGGCGGTGTTCGTGCCGAACTTGCGCGCCACTTCCCGGGGGTAGTAGAGCGCCAGCTCCAGGGCTTTGAGCGGACGGACTGCGTACGTCGGGGGCCAGACGCGCATCAGCTCGCCGGCTGAGTTCCGCGCGGCGTTCCGCTCGTCCCAGGACTTCCCGAGGGGATTGTAGTCGGTGAAGTTCTCGTACAGGCCGATGTAGTAGCCCATCTCGCGCATGGCCTTGCAGTACGCGATCATCTTCTCGTCGCCGATCTCCGGCGAGGCCTCGGTGCAGAACGTGTACTCCTGCGGTCCCTGGCCCACGTCGGCGCCGTCAGTCCACGCATCCTCGTGATGGGTGACGATCACCTTGTCGATCCCGCGCCGATGGAACTGCCGCCACATGTCCAGCCAGATGTCGTAGCGGTTCTTGCTGGTTCCGCCGAGGTGGTTGTACAGGTGCGTGCTCGTTACGGCGCGCTGGGTGGACGGTGGGTTGGGGATGTTCGGCAGGACCTCCTCGAAGCGCGAGGAGAGGTTGATGAACTGCCGCTCGCGCAAGGGATTGCGCGTGCCGTCGGTGAGTGGGCCGTAGTACGAGCCGCCGTTGATGATGGCCGTCGTATCGCTCAGCCCGGAGGCTACGTTGAAGCCGGATGACTCCGTGTTGTACCAGTCAAGCAGCGTGAGGCAGAACGTGTTGCCATCGAGCAGTACGTGCGGGCCGGCGCTGTAGATCGTGAGGTACGGCACGCGGAAGATGCGGGGCTTCGTGAGGCCTTCGGCCTGACCGAGTCTGAGCGCGGTCGCCTTGCCCTCGCGCGACGCCCAACCGACGATCAGGGACTTGCCCTTTGCGCGGAGGGCGATCGTGTACTCGGTCGCGTCGCCCTCGCAGGTCGCGCGCCAGCGGGTGAGGACGCTGCCCTCCCTCATTTTCGCTTCGACGAGGGTGCGCTCGACATCGGTTGAGGTGGGTTCGCGCTCCTTGCCCGCGAGCAACAGCGCGGGTCCCGCGCCCGCGCAGGGCCTGAAGGTCGCGCGAGCGCCCACCCAGGCTGTCAGGTCGGTCAGCGTGCCCGTCTTCGGTGCGTAGCGGTAGCCGATCTGCTCGTCGCCGTGGATGGCGAAGACGTACGCGTCGCCATCGCGGATGAGGTCCACGTGCGTCGCCTGCTCGATGGTCGGGAGGATCGTGTCGGGGGTCGTCGGGAAGGGGAGCCTCTCGATGAGCTTCGGCCGGAAGCTCGGCAGCGGCATGTCGTCCTGGTAGAAGGCGAGCGACTCGAGGTAGATCGTACGAGGTTCGACGTTCGTGCCGTTGTGGACCTCGATGGCTTCCAGCTTCGCCGGGTGGTGCACGATCCCGTCGGACGGTCCGCCCCAGAAGAGGTGGTTCGGGTCGCCGAGGGGCTCCGCGCGCACGCGCTTCTGCAGCCATCCGTAGAAGCGGAAGTTCACGACGCCGACCCGCAGGCGGTGCGTCTGGCCCGCCGCATCCGTGAGCCGCACCCAGATGTGCACCTGCGGTGTATCGGGCTTGGGCGTCCAGTCCCAGTTGTTGCCATAGACCCACGCGCTGACCGCGTTCCACTGCTCGGGCAGCGAGATGGGCTTGGGCGGTAGCAGCTCGAAACGCCCTGAACCTCCCGCCGAGGCGTACGCGATCTTCGCCTGGTAGCGCAGGTTCTCGTAGCAGGGCTCCTCCTCCGATCGCAGCATCTGCACGCGGTCGCCCTCCGCGTGGGCGACACGCCAGCCGGTCACGTCCTCGAACGTCACGGTCGCCGGGTGCTCGCGCGTGCGCCCCTTGAAGCCCCGCCAGATCGGTGTGACATGGTCCGGCTGCGCCTCGACGGCCGCGTCGGTGTAGGTCGGCTCCTGAGCCACGGCGTCGCTCACCTCCACATCATCGAGGTGGACCGTGAAGGGCTTGAGCAGCTCCGGCGGGGCCTCCTCCTGCGCCACGAACAGCAGACGCCCGATCCGCGCCGGATCGAGCTTGCCATCCGCATCGGGCGCCCACTCCGGGTTGGTGGCCTCGCGGAGAGGCTGGCTGAGGAACTCGTGCCAGGTCGGGTCCGAGTACGTCTCGCCGGGGATGCCGAGGATCCAGTGGGAATCGCCGCCGCCTGTCCGGCCGCCCAGCTCGA
>VGFC01000269.1 GCA_016869045.1 Armatimonadota bacterium | reverse complement strand
GGGCAGGAAACGAGGACTGTCCATTGTTGGCGGTGGCGGTCTCAAACTACCTCCTTTCCCCGCGAAGGACTTGGCCCCTCCGAGCCCGAACCTGCGCACACCCACACGATTGGCCGGAGCTGCGACCATGCTGACCTCCACCTTCTCCATCGTCGCCCGCGATCCCGAGTCGGGAGACCTCGGCATTGCGGTGGGCAGCAAGTTCCTTGCGGTGGGCGCGGTGGTGCCGTGGTTGGCGGCGGGGATCGGGGCGATTGCGAGCCAGGCCTGGGCCAACACGGACTACGGCCCTCAGGGCCTGGCACTGCTGCAGGAGGGCTACTCGGCCGACGAGGCGCTGCGACGGCTGGTCCGAGCCGACCGGGAGGCCGAGAAGCGCCAGGTCGGCATCGTGGATGCGTACGGCGAGGTCGCGCACTACACGGGTGACGAGTGCCTCGAGTACGCGGGCGCGGTGAAGGGCGATCGGTACACAGTTCAGGGCAACCTGCTGGTCGGCCCGAAGGTCCTGGCGGCGATGGCCAGCGCCTACGAGGCGCGCAGTGAGTGGCCCCTCGCCGAGCGCCTGATGGCTGCGCTGGAGGCCGGGCAGGTCGCCGGCGGTGATCGTCGGGGACAGCAGGCCGCCGCGCTGATGGTGGTGCGGGAGGGCCTCGGCACGCCCGGCTACAACGATCGCCTCGTGAACCTCCGCGTCGATGACCACGAGCGCGCGATCGAGGAGCTGCGGAGGGTGCTGGAAGTGCATCGGGAGCTGCACGGAGGATAGGAGTGCAGGAGTTTGGGAGTGTAGGAGCGTAGGAGAACGGCGACGGCAAGGCAACGGAGGCAGACATGAGGGTACGAAGCGGGTTGGCGTACCTGATCGGCGCGATCCTCGCGGCGGCACTCCCCGCGGTGACGCTCGCCCAGGGGCCGCCGAGGCTCGATTCCGCGTACCACTACATCCGGCTCGGATCGGATGGCGTGGTCGATGACACGATTGAGGTCGTCTTCACCGAGACCACGTCCACCCGCAACCAGATGAAGGCCATCGGGCCCTTCCTGCCGCCGGGCAAGATCCAGCGGGCGGGGGTGATCTTCCCCGATGGTGAGGCGCGGGTTTGCCAGTTTGCCATCAACCCCGAGGCCCCGAGCCCCGAGACGTACCGCTTCACCTGGGGGGAATCCACCTCCGTCGGACAGACCTACAAGGCGATCATCCGCTGGGTGGCGGGCAAGCCCTCCGTGGAACGCACAGAGGTGGAGGGGAAGAAGTACGTGGTCTTCTCCTGGGCGCCCTTCGAGTTCAACATCCCCATGGGCAAGGAGACCGTGCACATCGTCCTACCGGTCGAGCTGGACAAGAGCATCAACAAGCCGGAGCTTGTCACCGACCAGGTCGTGAACTCGGCCGGCCTCAAGACCGAGGCCACCTCGAACTGGCCGCGCGTGGTCTACTTCCCGACACCCGATGAGAAAACGGGGAAGAACTGGCTCTCCGTCAGCTACGAGCAGACGAACCTCCCGCCCAACGGCGGCGGGGAGATCAAGTTCTACCTGCCCGAGGACTTCTTCACTCTCGCGGAGGCCGGCGCCTACGAGAAGGACCAGAAGGCGACCGCGCGCACCGGCCGGCCGACCTCTCCCGGCGGACGGGCGATTCTGAACGGCTTCCTGACGATCCTGGTCCTGATCGTCCTCGTGGGGCTGTTCACCGGTGGGCTCATCACGCTCTACCGGCGTGGGCGGAAGATCCCGGCTGTCGAGAGCTACTACGAGGCGCCCGAAATCGAGATCGAGAGCTTCGAGACCAAGGGCGTCGTGCCGGACCTGAACGCCATCGAGGCCGCGCTGTACCTGGGCAACTCGGCGAAGGTCATCATGCTCCTCGTGCTCTCCTTGGCCGAGCGCGGCATCATCACGATCATCAACCGCCGCCCGCTGCAACTCGAGGTCAACAAGCCCGATGATCCCGGCCTCACGGCTTACGAGAAGGCCCTGCTCACCGGCATCGGCGAGGACGGGACCATCCAGCGGACATACGTCCCCGTGGTCGTGGAGGAGGTCGCCAAGAGCCTGCAGGCCAAGGTCTGGAACGCGGACAAGGAGGCGACGCGCGCCGAGTACGAGCGACGGATCGACGGCTACTGGGACGACCTGCGCGCCCGCCGCTCGTGGGACGATAACCAGTGGCGCGACCGCTGGACGTGGCTCGTCATCGACCGCCACTACGACCAGCGCTGGCAGGAGGTCGGCGGCGATACCGTCGCGCCCGCGTCCACGTGGCGTGACTCGGGGCTCGTGCGCGGAGCGGAGCGCGTCACGCAGTCCGTGCAGCAGTTCGCCTCGGGCGTAACGTCCAACGTGGTTGCCGCGTCTTCCTTGGCGGTGAGCCATGTGGAAGGCGCCGGTCTCAAGGTCGCCCAGGCGTTCGGCTACGACGCGTGTCACTCGGCCTGTCACAGCGCGTGCCATTCCGCCTGCGTCCACGATGCGTGCCACTCCGCCTGTGTGCACTCGGCCTGCCACTCGGCGTGTCACTCGGCCTGCGTCTGCCATAGCGCCTGCCACAGCGCCTGTCACTCGGCCTGTGTCAGCAGCTTCTGACGGCGGGAGAGTGGGAGTTTGG
Organism: Armatimonadota bacterium; assembly: GCA_016869045.1. GTDB lineage: Bacteria > Armatimonadota > Zipacnadia > Zipacnadales > VGFC01 > VGFC01. Next base: position 7,989 of record VGFC01000269.1, on the reverse strand, counting down.
GAGTGTAGGAGTTTCGGAGGACGGCAAAGGCAACGGCGACGGCAAGGGAGGAGGTGAGGGGAAGTGAGGGTGGTGCGGTGCCCGAGGTGTGGGCATGAGAACCGCGCGGCGATCAGTGTGTCGATCTGCGACCGCTGCGCCTGTGACATCAGCACGCTCCCGGACCTCTATCAGCAGCCGACCGACCGCGATCTGCGGCTGAATCCCGACGAGGTCGTCGTCCAGGAACGCCCGGTTGCCGCGCCGCCGGAGGTAGTTGCGCCACAGCCCGCACCCATCCGCGTGCCTGCCGAGAGGCCGCGTGCTCGGAGGAACCCTCTCGCCGTCATCGGTCGCGTCCTGCTCGCGCTGGCGGCTGTGACGGCGGGGGTCATGGGCGGGCTCGCGCTGGCCATCGGGTCGGCGCTCCAGGCGGAGCCTCACCTCGCCGGATCGATTGCGATCCTCGCCGCCGCGGCCGCGATCTGCGGCCTGGTCATGGTCCTGATCGGCGGCAGTCCCGACCGCTCCACCGGCGTAACGGTCGGCCTGCGCGCCGCCGGTTTCCTGCTGGCCGTGATGGGCGTCTGGGCGGTGACGGTGATCTCCCACGGCGCGATCCGCGGGGAGCGCCCACCGGCGGTCTCCTCCGACGAGCCCGTCGAGGTGATCACAACGGGGCCGATGATGGGAGGGCCGGGGATGGGGATGGGGCCCGGCACGATGGGAGGCGCTCCCGGACCCGGCATGGGCCCGATGGGCCGACCAGGGATGCCTCCGGAGGGAAGCGGCGCGACACCGCCTGTAGGTCCACCCTCGGGCGGGGCGGCGAAAGGTGGGACGAGGCCGATGGGGGAGAGGTGAGGAGGAGGTACGGAAACAGGGGACAGTCCATGCGTCTCGGTCCCGCGTTGCGGGACCGAGACTTGGACAGTCCCCGTGGTGCCATGGAGAAGCTGCAGGAGTTCGCGGCACAACTGGTGGAGTCCACGCGGGACTACGTGTACATCCGGCCGCAAGACCGCCTGTTGATCCTCCGGCCGAACCGTACGCAGCACCTCAACGCGACCGCGTGTGAGATGCTGACGCTGCTCTACGGCGCGCCCACGCCCGACGCGCAGGCGGTCGTGCGCGCAATCGCCGCCCGCTACGGTGAGGACGAGCTACGGGTGGCGAAAGACCTGGACAACCTCCTCCTCTCCGTGCACAAGCTCCTGAACAACGATCCCCTGGGCGCGCCGAGCGTGCGGATGACCGGCTTCGGCGAGCATCAGGTGAAGTTCCCCGTGCTCTCCGAGATCGCCCTCACGTATCGCTGCACGCATCGGTGTAGCTTCTGCTACGCCTCGGCCGGGCCGCGCGCCTCGCGGGCCGACGAGATGTCCACGGAGCAGGTCAAGCGCATCATCGACCGCATCTTCGACGAGGCGCACGTTCCCACGATCTCGTTCACCGGCGGCGAGCCGACGCTGCGCAAGGACTTGCCCGACCTGATCCGTTACGCGAAGCAGAAGTCGATGCGCGTCAACCTCATCACCAACGCCATGCGCCTCGCCAAGCCGGCCTATGCCGCGGAGCTGAAGCAGGCCGGCCTCGACTCGGCGCAGGTGAGCCTCGAAGCCGCCGACGCACAGACCCATGACGCGATCACCAAGGTGCCCGGCTCCTTCGAGAAGTCCGTGCGCGGCGTCGGCAACCTGCGCGCCGTGGACGTGCACACCCACACGAACACGACGATCTGCCCCGAGAACAAGCACCGCGTGATCGAGCTGGTGGACTTCGCCTGCGACGTGCTGGGCAGCGAGTACCTCAGCATGAACATGGTCATCCGCACGGGGGAGGCGGTCGCAGGCACGGCGCCACCCCGTGCCAGCCGGCGAGGACGCCCGCGCTCCCAGGTGGACGGCAACGGCCAGGAGAGGACGATCGAGTACTCGGAGATCGGGGAGATTCTGACGCCGCTCATCGAGCGGGCGCAGGGACGGGGTCTGCGGCTGGTCTGGTATTCGCCGGTGCCCTATTGCATCTTCAACCCGGTCCTCGCGGGCATCGGCAGCAACTCCTGCGCCGCCGCCGACGGCCTGCTGAGCGTCAGCCCGCGCGGCGACGTGCTGCCCTGTTCCAGCTTCGAGGAGGGCCTCGGCAACCTGCTCCGCCAGACGTTCGACGAGGTCTGGAACTCTCGCACCGCGCGCTACTGGCGGCGCAAGGAGTTCCTCCCGCCGACGTGCCGCGAGTGCGACATGAAGCGAATCTGCTGCGGCGCCTGTCCGCTCTACTGGGATGACGTCGGCAGCTTCGAGGAACTCCTCCGCGCCCACGGCGCCAACCCCAAGCGCCGCTCCGGCAAGCTCGCCGAACTCAGCTGGAAGCTCAAACGCAAGTACCGCGGCAAGGCGAAGGGCGTGGGGCACACGTGATCCCTACCCCCCTGCCCCCCTTCCTTCAGAAGGGGGGGAACGTCTGGGGGCCTAACCGCTGCGGAGCGTCACGAAGGACACCGAGTGCGGCGGGAGGTCGCAAGTGACGGCATCGCGGTCCACGCTGACCGCCAGCCCGTGCACGAAGTCCTCTTTGCGCTCCAGCAGCGGCGAGCCGTTCGGGTCATCGCTCGATAGGAGCACACCTTCCGCGCTCTTTGCCGCGAAGTTGCGCAAGGTCATCCGGCAGGGGACGGTCTTGTCCCAGGAGCCGTTTGCGGCGATGAGGTAGATGGTCTTCCCATCCTCGCTCTTCGTCACGAGCGCCGGCGTCAGGGGGCCGGGGAACTCGCCGGGGCGCGTCTGCGGATCGTCGCCCTCGGCGGGGGTGTAGTAGGGCGCGGTGCCGTCCATCGGCAGGACCTGCGTTCCCACGTGCCGGTTGAGGTAGTAGTAGAGCCAGTAGATCATGCAGCGCTTGTCGGGCGCCTGCTGCGAGAGCACGCCGAAGCCCAGGCCCCCGACGTTGCTCAGCATCTGCCACGAACTCGCGCCGCGCAGCATCCCCTCGCGCGCGTAGGTGATCAGCCGAACCGCCCGGTGCAGCGTGCCGAAGATGTTCGCGTTGCGGTTCACGTAGTCCGCGCGCTCCCCATTCGGCCCGCCGCTGTGCATGCCCCACTCGGTATCGAGCTGGTAGACCTCCCGCCCGGGGTTGTACGCCGCGATGAGCGCGTTCGTGCGCAGGAGGCGGTCGAGCGTCCGGTAGTTCTCGGTCAGCGTGGCGGCCTCGAACTTGCGCTGATGGATGTTGCTCACCGCGTAGTAGTGCGCCACGACGAAGTCGTAGCACCCCGCCGTCTCCTTCAGCACGTAGTTCCCCCACGATTGGTCGCGCGAGATCGCGACGCCGATCTTCCCTTCGGGATCGACCGCGCGAACCGCCGCGCTGACCGCCTTCACGTGGGCGATGTAGTCGTCCGGCGTCGGGAAGGCCGTGCCGGCGTGCACGATGTACGGCTCGTTGGCGATCTCCCAGTACCGGAAGCCGTAGCCGCGCTCCCGCGAGTGCTTCACGCCGCGGGCCCACGTCTCCGGCGGCAGCGTGCTCGTCGCGCCCTGCGTCTCGAACTCCAGCACGGTCATGTCCTGCGGCACGCCGACCTTGTCCACGACCTCCGCCGCCTTGTCGATGGCTGCCTCGACGCCGAACGGCTCGTCACCCACCGCGTAGAAGCGCGTCATCGGCAGGCGCATGTCGCGGATCGCCGTCTCGATCTCCGGCGCGAGCGTATACGCGCCCTCCTTGTTGAACGGCTGCCCGGTCCACCCGCACACGCGATGGAACGACACTCCTCCCGCCGCGCGCGTCGCCGGCCGGACCGGCTTCCCCACATCCACCGTGAACGCTAGTTCGCTCCCCTCCCTCAGCACGTGCTGCAGCGGCTCGTACGTCAGCGACGCCTCATCCACCAGCCGCCCCTCGCGATCGCTCGGCAGCTCCTTCACCGCCACATCGTCGATCCACAGCGTCTTGTCCTGCGCCTGATCCGTTGTCGCGTTGAACGTCAGCAGGATGTACTGGCTGCGGTCCGCGAAGAAGTCCCAGCCCTCCCGCGCCGCGAAGCGGAACTCCTCCCAGTCCCCGGTCACGTCGATCATCCATCGCCCAGGTGAGGGCGCGTCGCGGTACGGGTTGATGGTCTCGTACGCGGTGAAGTAGAACTGCGAGGGCCCCGGTTTGTCCGTCCGCGCCCAGAATGAGACCTCGTACATCATCCCCGGCTTCGGCCGGATCGCGTGGTCCGGCGCGCTGACGATGTACCCCGCGGTGTTGGCCGGGTGATGGATGCGGAAGCACGCCTGGCCGCCGTGGGGATCGGTCGCGTCCCGCGTGTAGTTCTCGGGGATCTTGTAGACCTGCGCCCCCCACATCACCCACCCCGGCGGCGGCTTCGCCTCGCTCGTCTCCTCGAAGTCCCCATTGTACACGAGGTTCTGCGCCCCAACCGGGCCGACCAGCATCAGCACGGCCGATGCCGCCGTGTGCACGACTCCCGCGATGATCCGCTTCATGCCGCGAACTCCCTGGGGTGGATGGCGCGGATGTTCCCAAGCTCGCCGGGCCTTACCTCCGCAGGTGCGGCGTCCCGGTCCCGCGAAGCTGCCGCCACCAATCCGAGAGGGTGCATGGGGCGCACGGCATCGCGCGTGATGATGGTCATGCACCAGATGGCTAGACGCCGGGGGGTCGTTGTAGGGGCAGAGCGTGGATTGTGTTGATAAAGGCAGTGTCGGGATTGGTATCCCGACCTACGAGCCGCGTAGGGCGCGTATGAGAGGCGTCCTTCCTCGACGGAGCGCTTGTTCAACACAATCCGTGCTCTGCCCCTAGATGGGAATCCGCGGTACCGAGCCTCGGGCGCCATGTTGGTCATGCACGACATAACTTAGCGTCACCGGGCCGTCGTAGGGGCAGAGCGTGCTCTGCCCACGCCGTCGGTACGGGCAACACCTGGGCAGAGCACGGATTGTGTTGATAAAGGCAGTGTCGGGATTGGTATCCCGACCTACGAGCCGCGTAGGGCGCGTATGAGAGGCGTCCTTCCTCGACGGAGCGCTTGTTCAACACAATCCGTGCTCTGCCCCTACAACGGCATCCGTCAAGATACCATCTGCATGACCATAATGGCGCCCCTACATGGGGACGGCGAGGACGAGAATCGCGGACTGCTATCTAGCCCGGGAAGGGGCAGAGCACGCTCTGCCCCTGCAACGACCCCCTCACGTTACTATGTGCACGGCCATCGTGGCGCCCGCCCACGCTTCTCAGGCACGCTGCAAGGAGGAGACCATGAAGCTCTTGCTACCGCTGCCGGCCGGGGCCTGTCTGATCGCGGTGGTTTCGGCCTCCGCCGACGTCTTCACCCTCGCCCGCGACGGCAAGCCTGCCGCGACCATCGTTCTCGCCGAAAAGCCCTCCCAGGCCGCCGAGTTCGCGGCGATGGAGCTGCAGTCCCACGTGCGGCTGATCACCGGCGCCGTGCTGCCCATCGTCACCGACGCCGCGCCGACGAAGGGCCCTCGCGTCCTCGTCGGCGAGAGCCGGGCGACTGCCGCGTTGGGGATCAAGCCCGCGGAGCTGACCTACCAGCAGTACCTCATCCGCCTCCGGCCCGAGACGCTTATCCTGCTCGGCCGGGATGCGTCTCCCGGCGCCGACGCCAACGCGCCAGCGTATGCCGAGGGCAAGCACGGGAAGGCGCTGAGCTTCGATGGGAGGGACGACGCGGTCGTCATCCCCGACTGCCGGTTCAGCGACGAGGTCGGCAGCCTGGAGTGCTGGGTCTATCTGCCCGAAGCGACCCAGGAGGGCGAATCCACGATCCTGCGCCTCGACGGCAGCAACCCGTGGAGCTACCACATCATCCGGCGTTGGCCGAAGGCGAGTTCGCTCGGCTACACCACCTACAACGGCGAGACCGGCAGCAACGTCAGCTCCGGCGAGCTTGCCCCCGGCTGGCACCACGTCCTCGCGACCCATGACGCGAAGACCGCCGTGCAGGAGCTGTTCGTCGATGGCGTGAGCTGCGGGCAGAGCAAGTACCTCATCACGACCTGCAAGGGCGCCGTGCTCAACATCGGCGGGATCGGCGGCCCGAAGGTCGGCAACCCCTTCGCCGGGAGAATCGACGAGGTCCGCGTCTCAGCCGTCGTGCGCACACCACAGGACGCCTCCGGCGGGCCGTACGAGCCCGATGCTGCAACAGGCCTCCTGATGCACTGCGACGAGGGCGCCGGTCTCCCGCGTGATTCGAGCGGCCGCGCCGGCCTGACGGTCCCGCCGCCGGACTGGTACGCCGAGCGCGGCACGCTGAACGCGGTCTACGACTTCCTCGAGCGCTTCTGCGGTGTGCGCTGGTTCATGCCCACGGACATTGGCACCTGCTACACGCCCACGCCGACCCTCACCGTGCGCGGCTCGGATGTCAAGCGCGCGCCGAAGATGATCTACCGCTGGATCACCCCGACCAACCTCTACCTGCCGACGAGCAACGACATCGTCTCCGCGGGCGACAGCACCCTCTGGCGGCTGCGCATGAGGCTCGGCGGGCAGCCGTTCTGGGTCTGCCATTCCTTCGGCGGCTACTACGACCGCTTCTACAAGGACCACCCGGACTGGTTCGCGCAGGGGCAGGGCGACCACCCCTCCCAGCCCTGCTTCACCAACCCCGGCTTCATCGCGCAGGTCGTGCAGGACGCCCGCGACTTCTTCGATGGCAAGGGCGCCGCGCCCGGCACCGGTGCCATCGGCGACGTCTTCGGCCTCGTCCCGATGGACGACAACCGCTGGTGCCAGTGCGACCGCTGCCAGGCCATGCTCGACGCCGAGGAAGCCAAGAACCCGCAGTTCACCAACGGTCACGCCAGCAAGTACGTCTGGACCTTCGTGAACGCGGTCGCGCAGGAGACGCGCAAGACGCATCCCAACAAGTGGATCGGCGCGCTCGCCTACTGGGAGTACGGTTACTACCCCGAGGGCCTCGATCTTGAGCCCAACATCGTCGTGCAGATGTGCCTGCACACGCGCAACTGGTGGTGCCCCTCGATGGAGGTCAACGACCGCAAGGTCTTCGATTCCTGGGTGCAGCACGAGGGCAAGCGCCGCCCGCTCTACCTGTGGCTGTACTACAACTTCCCCGCGCTGCAGTCATACTGGGGCAAGTACAACAGCTTCCCGAGCTACTTCGCCCACACCGCCGTGAAGCAGATGGCGATGTACAATCAGGCGGACATCCGCGGCATCTTCCTGGAGCACTCCTCCGAGTTCGGCCAGACCCACCTCATGGACGTGCCGGATCTCTACGTCACGCTGAAGCTCGCCGACGACTCTAACCTCGATGGCGACAAGCTCATCGACGAGTTCTTCACCCGCTTCTACGGCGCCGCGGCCGAGCCCATGCGCCGGCTCTACGAGGGCCTCGAGCAGACCTACTCCAGCCCGAGCAGCTACCCGCCCGAAATCCAGACCTCCGCCGCCCATCAGCATCAGACGCAGGAGCTCGCCTGGAAGTGGCTCGGCACTGAGCCGCGCATGGCCGAGTGGGGGAAGCTCATGGACGAGGCGAAGCGCGCCGCGCAGACCGACCTTGAGAAGCACCGCGTCGCCCTCTTCGAGCGCGGCATGTGGGAGTACATGCTCGAAGGCCGCCGCCAGTACGCGGCGAAGTAGCGCCGCATCCGCCGTCACGCGATCGCGAACTCCGGCTCGCCCAGCGCCTCGCTGACTTCCTCCGCGAAGCGCCGCAGCATCCCGATGACGCCCGGGACGTTTGCCGCGGAAGCCATCTCCAGCAGCATGGGGTACGCGCGGAACAGCTCCCGGTCCGCCAGCCGTTGCAGCCGCCCGACGAGGGTCAGCAGGTCCACCAGGTTCGCGCGCGCCGCGCTCTCCGGCCCGACTTCCGCGCCCGTGCTGAAGGGGTCTACCGCGTGGGCTTCGGGCGGCAGACCCGCGGTGCGCATCGCGACCGCCCGCACCAAGCACGGGATGCACGCCCCGCACGGCCGCGACAGCCGCCCCGCCATC
>VGFC01000268.1 GCA_016869045.1 Armatimonadota bacterium | reverse complement strand
GCCAGTCGTCCTCCGCGCCATACTACGAGGTCTACGAAGCGTACGCCCAGGAGGCCGAGGACGCGATGGCGCGCGAGGACATCCCGCGCCCGTACGAGCGGCAGGTGCGCGACTACTTCCGCTCCATCCAACCCGACCGCGGAAATTAGGGACAGGCCCCAATTTCCGACACGACGTCTGTCGGAAATTGGGGCCTGTCCCTAATTTCCGCGAGGAGCGAGTCCACGGATCGTGCAGAGGCTGAACGACCTCACCGCCAAGGAGTGGGTCAAGGCCACACGGAGCTGGTTCACCTGCGACGGCAGTCGGCATGAGATCACTGCCGACATCGAGATGCACCCGGCGAGCCTCCCCCCCGAGGTGCCCGAGCGCTTCATCCGGCTGTTCACCCACGAGGGCGACACGGTGCTCGACCCCTTCGTCGGCAGCGGTGGCACGCTGGTGGCGTGCCTGCGCGCGGGGAGGCGAGGCATCGGCGTCGAGTTGAGCGAGAAGTACGCGGAGGCGGCAAGACGGCGACTGGCGAAATTGGGGACAGGCACCATTTCCGGGGGGACGTCTTCCCCGAAAATGGTGCCTGTCCCCAATTGCGCCGAGCAACGGGTGATCTGTGCGGATGCGGCCCAGTTGCAGACGTTGGGGATCGGGCCGGTGGACTACGTCATCACCTCGCCCCCATACTGGGACATGCTGCGGCACTCCCGGGGCCATGCCACCTCGGCGCACAAGCGGCGGGCCAAGAGCGGGCTGGACCTGGCCTACTCCGACGACGAGCGGGACCTGGGCAACATCGGGGACTACGAGGCGTACCTGGAGGCGCTGGCGGGCGTCCTCGAGCAGGCGGCGGGGTTGCTGAGGCCCGGGAAGTACGCGACCGTCATCGCTCAGAACATCCGCACACCGGACGGGGAGATGGCGCCGCTGGCCTGGGACATCGCGGCCCGGCTGCGCCGATTCCTGCAGCTCAAGCAGGAGACCATCTGGTGCCAGGACAAGAAGCGCCTGGGCTGCTGGGGCTGGCCGACGAGCTACGTGTCGAACGTGCACCACCATTACTGCCTGCACTTTCAGAAGCCGAAGGAGGCGCGTTGATGCGTACGCGGAGGCTGTACCGTCCGTGGCTCGTGCTTTGCCTGACGCTGCTGATCGTCGGCGTCGCTGCATCGGCAGCAGAGGTGAAGGGCGTCGTCTCGACGCTCGGGGAGGGGAAGGACGCCGTGAAGCTGCTCCATGTGTGGGGCAGCCCGCGTGAGATGGGCTACGCGCACGGCACGCTGCTGAAGGCCGAGATCGCCGACTTCTACGGGAAGATCATCGGCGCGATGACCCTCGGGATGGGAGTCTCCCTGGAGGGCCTCGACCAGGCCTGGGCGCAGATGGAGCCCTTCGTGCCCAAGGAGTACGTGGAGGAGATGGCGGGCCTGGCGGAGGGCGCCGGCGTGGACCTGCAGACCGTGAAGCGCGCGCACGCGATCCCCGACCTCTCGGAGATGGACTGCACGTTCTTCGGGGCCTGGGGGGACTTCACCAAGGACGGGCACTTCATCCAACTCCGCGCGCTGGACTACGCCACCGAGGCGCACATCCAGGACAACCCCGCGATTGTCGTCTATCACCCGAAGAAGGGGCCGGCGTACGTGAACGTGGGCTGGTGCGGCTTCATCGGCATGATCACCGGGATGAACGCGCGCCACATCTGCATGAGCGAGATCGGCGACGACTTCGACAAGGACAAACACACGCTGCAGGGCGAGCCGATGCCGTTCGTGATGCGGGACGTCGTCTCAAAGGCCAGGACGCTAGATGAGGGCATCGCGATCGTGGAGAAGGCCCACCGCACCAGCTCCTTCCTGTACCTCATCGGCGATGCGAAGATTCCGGCCGCCAAGGCGCTGAAAACGGGACCGGCGACGTTTGAGGTCTACGACCAGAACAGCATCCCCTACGGCGCGCTGGGGAACGTCGTCTGGATGTCGATGGGCGCCGATTCGAACTGGAACCAGAAGATCCGCACGGCGCTGGAGGGGCTGAAGGGCAGCCTGACGGTGGAGTCGGCGATGCAGGACGTGACCGGCAAGTGTGAGACGGGCGACCTGCATACGGTGTACTTCGATGGCACCGACCTGAAGCTGTGGGTCGCGAATGCGGACCTCGACGCCTCGCCCGCGTACAACCAGGGCTTCGTCGAGTTCGACTTCGGCAAGGCGAGAGAACGGCCGGAGGACTGAGCCACATGGCAACCGGTACGCCAGGACGTTGTAGGGGCGGACCCATGTGTCCGCCCCGTTCGGGGAGAGGGGCGGACACATGGGTCCGCCCCTACAGCGGCTTGATCGTGGGGGTGCTCCTCCTCTGCTCTTGCGCCTGCGTGTCGGCGCAGGAGGCGAAGGAGCTGACGCGGGCCGACGTACTGGCGGAGGCGGCGAGGATCGCTGCGAAGATCCCCTCGGTGGACGCGCGGGCAGTGGTCATGGCGGACATCGCCCTCGTCCTGCTGAAGACGGATGCCGACGCGGGGAAGACGCTGCTGGCGGATGCGGGGTTGGCGGCGATGGCGGAGCCGGCGCAGTTCGAGCGCGCGCTGGCGATGCAGGCGGTCGCCCGGCGCATCCGGCAGCACGACCCGAAGTGGGCGGACGCGGTGCTCACCGACGCGACGGCGCTCGTCGAGAAGATCCCCTTCGCCGGCCAGCGCAGCCTGGTGCTCACGCAGATCGCCCTGGCGCGGGCCGAGGCGGGTTCGGAGGCGGCAGCGGACCTGCTGGGCGAGGCCGCGACGCAGGCGCGGGAGGTGGAGGAGGCCGGACAGCGGGTCGCGGCTCTGCGAGACGTGTCGGCGGCATACGAGAAGTCGGACCCGCAGGCAGCTCAGGAGCTGTTCGACGAGGCGGTCAAGACGGCGCAGGACTTACCGGCCGGGGCGGAGCGCGACCTGGCGGTGGCCGACCTGGCCGCCTTCATCACCCGGCGCAGCGTGCAGCAGGCGGTGCAGCTGATCGACACCATCACGGAGCCGGCGGCGAAGAGCCAGGCCCTCCACGACGCAGTGCTCGCGTTCCCGGCAGAGGAAGCGGCACTGGCGTGTGAGTTGGCGGTGAGCATTCCGGACGAGTTCATGCGGGTGACCGCCCTGGCCGACCTCGCGCTGGCTGTGGCGGAGCACAGTCCGCAGGTCGCCCGGCAAGCGGCAGAAGCGGCGGGCACGACGGCCGCATCCATCGCAGACGCGGACATGCGGAACGAGGCCCTGGCTGCCGCCGCTGCCGCGTGGGCCGGCGTGGATGCGGAGCGGGCACTGGCGGAGGCCGGCAAGGTCCAGGACGCGTACTTCGCGGACCAGGCGCGCGGCCGGATCGCGCTGTACCTGGCCCCGCGCGATCCCGAGCGGGCGGTCACCATTGCGCAGGCCATCGAGCGCTCCGTGCTGCAGGCCGACCCTCTGGCCGCGTGCATCCCGGGCCTGGCGGCAAAGGACCCCGCGCGGGCGTACGCCGTGGCCTCACAGATTCTGTCCCGACGGGCGCGCGCGGAAGCGCTGCTGACCATCGCGATAGCTCTGCCGGAGGCGAAGCCCGAGGGAGGGGCGTAGATGCAGGGCCTGGAGTTCGTCGGCGTCGGGGGCATGTTGCTGCTCGTGCTGCCCCTGCTGTCGATTGCGTGCGTGCTGCTGACGTCCCCGGTGGCACGGGCCATCGGCCGGCGACAGCACGAGGAGGAGCAGGTCCTCCGAGCGCCGCTGATCGTGGCGCTCATCTCCGTCATCGCGGAGGGTGCGTTGGCCCTGGCGTTGCTGCGCCAGCCCGCGTTGCGCGGCGGGGCTCCGCTGCCGGTCGGTCCCCTGTACTTCGGGCTGACGACCTATGGCGTGGCGGGCGTCTTCTCCCTGGCCGCCTTTGTCCTGATGCTGCTTGTCGCGACCGAGTTCTCACGGGCCGAGCCGGCCGTGCTGGGGACTGATGAGCTCGCCGGGGTGCTCTTCGCCTGGGGCGGCCAGACCCTCCTGGCGCTCTCCGACGGCCTGCCGACGGCGCTGGTCGGGGTCTCGCTGACGGGCGTGGCGGCCAGTCTGCTCCTGGTGCTGGAGGCGCTGAAGCACCGGCGGAGGGCGAGGCTCTGGCTGATTGCGTGGGCGGTGCTGATCCCACTGGGCGTGTGGCTGCTTCTGTGGCCGCTGCACGGGAGGGAGCTGGGGTCGGACCTGCTGGATGCGCGGGCTCTCCTGCGCTCGGGGGGCGCGCGGACGGCCGAGGCCCTGCTTCTGCGTGGCTGGCTGGCGGCGGGACTGGCGGCGGTCGCGGGACTCGTGGCCTTCGTGAGCATCCCGCGCGTGCCGGTGTCGCTGTCACCCGGACCCGCGATCCTCGCGGGAGGCGCTGTGATCGGCGCGCTGCCCGCGCTGTGCCGCGTGACGGGCGCAGTCCTGCCCGCAGGAGCCCTCGCCGACGGATGGCTCGGCCCGCACCTGCGCGCGGTATGGATTGCGGCGGGCGTCATCGCCCTGGCTGTGGCGCTTCTCAGGCTGAGCACATGGCGGCGGCTCTGCTTGCTGAGCGTGGGCTGCGTGTGCGGCCTGGGCTGGTCGCTGGCCTTCGCCGGAGTGCCGCGCTCAGCCCTCGTCCTCGCGGGCCCGGTTGCGGCGGCGTTGGCCCTGCCGCTGTGCTTCGGCGCGGCCGTGGCCCTGGAGGCCACTCGGCTGTCGCCCTCCTCGGCCCCGCGCTCGCTGCCGCTCCCGGCGACGGTGCTGTTCCCGGCGTTGGCTCTGCTGGCCGGCCCGTGGCTCGCTGCGGCGGGTCTCGGAGGGCCGTTGGGCGCTCAGCTGGGGGGATTCCTGTTGGGTGTCCTGCTGGCGGCGGTCGCCCTTCTCAGCGTCGCGGTCCCCCTGATCAACGACCGCCGGGAAGCCCTCAGCTACGGGCACTTCCCGGGCCTGCACCCCGGCGGGCTGCGTGGCTGGCTGACCCTCGACCGAGGCGTGCTGGTCCTGTGGCTGGTCCTGGCGGCGCTGGCTGCCGGCTGGTGGGCCGTGGGGCTGGAGGACCTGCTCCGCCTTCTTCCCTGACGGCGGCGTGAGTGGTAAGATGCTTGCAGAGACAGGCGAGGTCGCCTATCCTACCGCCGAGCTTTGCAGGAGTACGGGAGCAGTGGGGCGGGCATTCTTGCCCGCCGTGGCGCTTGGCGGGCAAGAATGCCCGCCCCACTGCTCCCGCATCTGTCAAGGACGCAGTAGGTACTCTGATGCGGATCGTGCTCTACACAGGCAAGGGTGGCGTGGGGAAGACGTGCGTGAGCGCGGCAGCCGCGCTGGCGGCGGCGAGGCGCGGACTGCGCACGGTCATCCTGTCCTCGGACCGCGCGCACAGCCTGGGGGACTGCCTGGGGCAGAGGCTCGGGCCCGATCCCGTCGAGGTGACCGAGAACCTCCACGCGATGGAGGTGGACTCGAACACCGAGATCGCGCAGCACTGGAGCGAGATTCAGGACTACATCCGCTCGGTCATTACCAGCCAGGGGATGGACGACCTGCGGGCGGAGGAGATCGCGATGGTGCCCGGGCTGGAGGAGGGCTGCGTCCTGCTCCGGCTGAAGCACCTGTGGGACACGGGCGACTATGATGCGCTGATCGTGGACTGCGCGCCCACGGGGGCGACCCTCAGGCTGTTGAGCTTCCCGGAGGCGTTCGGGTGGGTGATGCGGCGCATCTTCCCGGTGCACCGCACGGTGATGCGGGTGCTGCGGCCGACCGCCGGCCACCTGATCTCGATCCCGCTGCCGGGCGAGGCGTACTACGAGGCCCTCAAGCGGCTGTATGACCGTCTGCTCGAGATCGTCGATCTGCTGGGCGACCCGGCGCGGACGGGCGTGCGGCTGGTCACCATCCCCGAGCGCATGGCGGTGGAGGAGACGCGCCGCGCGTACACTGAATTCTCCCTGTACGGGCTCTGCGTGGAGCAGGTGGTCGCCAACCGTGTTCTGCCGGAGGAAGTGACCGACCCGTACCTGGACGCGCTGAAGGCCTCGCAGCGGGGCTGGCTGGCGCGGATCGAGGCGGACTTCGCGCCGCTGCCGGTGGCCGAGGCCCGGCTGCTGCGCAACGAAGTGGTTGGGCTCGACGCGCTGGGGGAGCTGGCGGACGTGCTGTTTGACGGGGCAGACCCGGTGGCTCAGATGCGCGCTCAGCCGCCGGTGAAGATCGAGCAGTCCGACGGCGCGGTACGGATGGTGCTTGACGTGGGGTTCGCGGCGCGCGAGGATGTCGAGCTGATGCAGCACGCGGACGAACTGGTGGTGGAGATCGGCAGCAGCCGCCGGAACTTGCTCCTGCCGAGCGTGTTGGCCCGAATGAGGGCCGTGAAAGCCCGGGTGGAGGACGGATCGTTAGTCATCGAGTTCGCGAAGGCGGAAATTGGGGACAGGCACCAATTTCCGAGATGACGTCTACCGGAAATTGGTGCCTGTCCCCAATTTCCGGAAGGAGGCTCCAGAATGGAAGAGGAGAGGAAGATGGGGCTCTGCAGTTGGCTGCACGAGCGGATGGATCGGTTCTACTCGACACCGTGGGGCCAGCATCTGAAGAACGCGCGCAAGGAGATGCTGCTGGCGGCGCGGGCGGTCATCGACCACAAGATCGAGTGGCTCGATTCGGTCGGCCACGGCACGGAACCCCGCAAGATCGAGGTCGAGTAGCCGATGCCGCGATCCGGGAAGCGGCCGGAGGGCCACGCGCCTCCGGCCGTCTTCGTCCACGGCTACAGTTGCTCCTCGAGCCATTGGTTGCAGGCGGAGGAGCGCCTGGGGGACCGCTTCGACGTCTGGCGGCTGTCGCTGCCGGGCCATAACGACGTGCCGCCACCCGAGGGCCGGGTGCTCGACATCGCGGCGTGCGCGGACTACGTGGCTGCACGGGTGCGGGAGACGGGGCGCGCGGGCGCCCGGCTGATCGGCCACAGCCTCGGCGGGATGGTGGGGATGCGGTGTGTGGCGGCGAACCCCGGGCTGTTCAGCGCCCTGGTGCTGGTGGACTCGTTCCCGCGACTCGGCGCGCCGGCCCCGTTCTCGAAGTCCTACTGGCACGGCAGCCCCCCACAGCTGAAGGGGCGCATCGTCCGGCAAATGATGAACAACCGGCGCAAGCTGCCTTCGACGCTGTGGGAGTCGGTGGTCGCGTTCGATGGCACACCGTACCTCGCGGCGATGCCGATCCCAGTGCGTGGAATCTACGGCGACCGCGGCGAGGAGGATCACGAGCGGCTGAGGAACCTACTGGTCGGGTTCGGACTGGGCGCCGTTCCCGACATTGAGCTACACATCATCCGGGATGCCGGGCACTTCGTCATGCTCGAACAGCCGGCGGCGTTCTACCGGCTGCTGGGGCGCATTCTGCAGCGTCTTGCCCGTACCGACGTCTCAGAGCTGCTGTAGCCTCCGGATGCCTCACCCCCCTGCCCCCCTCTCCTGAATGGAGAGGGGGAACGTCAACAAAGCAACGCCGAGCCGTCCCCCCTCTCCATTCAGGAGAGGGGGGCAGGGGGGTGAGGCAACGGAGGTCCATTCACGCGCGGGGGGGTAACCAGCAGTGAGTCCCAAGCGCAAGCAGAAACTCGTGTTGTCCGACGAGACGGCGGCGAAGCTCGTCCCGAGGCTGCAGCTCCCCAAGGGCGTAAGGAAGCTCGCGGCGGCAATCGACCACGGCGGTACGCACCCGCGCTTCGGCGTGTTCGACGAGGCCGGGGAGCCCGTGCTGAAGCTCAAGGGCGAGAAAGAGCCTCTGAGCGGCGGGCTGCGCCTGGAGCTGCCGACGTACGAGAGGATGCCCGAGGGTCTGTCATCCTCCACCAAGCTGCCGAAGTACATGGCGGAGAAACTGGCGACATGGCTGAAGCCGGTCCTGAGCCAGGTGGCGTGGCTGGGCTACGCGATGGCCGGGCCGGTCACCGAGGACGGCGTGCAGGTGAACACGCCCAACATCTGGGGGCCGGAGGTCACGAACGTCCCGTGGCAGGCGATGCTGGAGAGGAAGCTCGGGATGAAGGGCCGGGTCGCCCTCGGCAACGACATGTGGGCGGCGGCCAACGACATCATCGCTCGGGGCGAGAAGCTGGGCTACGACGTAGACAACTTCATCGTGATCACGGTGAGTTCGGGCATCGGCAGCAAGGTCGTGCGGAACCGGAAGGTGGACCTGGGGGCCGGCGGCTTGGCAGGGGAGATCGGCCACCTGCCGATCCTCTGGCCGGACGAGACCATCCCCGGACGGCGGTGTGGGTGCGGGAGGCTGTACTGCCTGGAGGCGGGGTCCTCAGGCAACTCGAACGCCCATCGCGCGAAGACGGAGGTGGACCGCCTCTGGCCGCAGGTGGGGGTCGCGCCCTCCGCCGAGCTCATGCGGACCATCAACGGAATCAGCCTGGAGCCGGGCGACGACCTGGACGAGCGCATGGCGGCGATCAACGAGGCCGTCGTCGAGGCTGCACTGGGAGGCAACCCGCTGGGGTCGTACATCATCCGGCGCACGGTTCGCCCAATCGCGCGGGCCGTCGCCGCGCTCGAATCGCAGCTCAACATCCGCAACTTCTACTTCGTGGGCGGCTTCGCGCTCGCGCTGGGCGACCTCCTCCTGCAGGTCCTGCGGGAGGAGATCATCGAGTTGGGCGGCATCAGCGGTCGGTCGGCCGAGCAGATCCAGGAACTCGGGCGGCTCTACAGGGTCACAGTACACGACTGGGGCCTGCGCGGCGCAGCCCTGGGTGCCAAGCTGGCGTTCGACACCGGCAAGTGACCGGGCGAAGATGGCATGGACGATCCTGCTCCTGACAAGCGTGCTATCGGGCGGCGCGTGTCGCGCCGCTGAGGCGCCGAGGCTGTGGCCCGAGCCCCCACCGGAGCGGTTCGCCATCTACGTCGGCCCGCAGCAGGCTCCCCCCGCGTCCGCCTGGGACACCCTCGCTCCGAAGCTGCAGACTGCCGAGACCCCGCGTCGCCTGCAAGAGGCGGCGGAGGGTTTGGGCCCGTTCCCGAGCGCGGCGGAGCAGTTCGGCGCTGACATCCAGTACTGCCCCGACTACCGACCTCAGCTGTACCCCGAGAAGACGCTGGGGGAGATGTGCTCCCGCAGCCTGTTGTCCTCGCCGCTGCTGGCGCAGGGCGACGAGGGCCGGAACCCCTTCGGGGTGGCGTTCCGCGAGGTCCGGCGGATGGAGGCTGACAACGGCGCGCTGGCCGTGAAGGCGCTCCTGGCGGCAACGCACTACGCGCTGCATCGCGACTCGCCCGGCGCGCTAAGCGGGGCCGTCGCTACCATGCTCGCCGAGGAGAGCACGGCGTTCACCAACGCCCTGCTCGACGTCGTGCCGCCCCCCATCGTGGCTGTGCTGCCCAGGGAGATGTCGGGGCTGCCCCCGTTCGCGGAACTCGGCGCGGCGTATGATATCCGCACCGCCACCTCGGCCAGCTACAACTGCGTGGCAGACACCGAGACGATGCTCCGCACGGCCGCCAAGCGGGGCCTGGATGGAATCGCGATCACCGACCTGGACCACATCGACGGCGTCCGCAAGGTGGAACACGCCGCCGAGAGGCTGAAGGCGCGCGGGGAGCTGCCGGAGGGGTTCCAGGTGATCCGCGGCGAAGAGGTCCACACTCTCAGCGGACCGGTGATCGGCCTGTTCGTGACCGACCGCATCCAGCGCGGGATGACGATCAAGGCGACCGTGGACGAGATACACCGGCAGGGGGGAATCGCGATCGTCGCCGACCCCGGCACGGGCAGCGGGCCCAAGCTCGTGCGCACGCTGGACGTGGACGGCTACCTCCTGCGCTCTCACCCGGCCAGCCTCCTGCGGACGCTCGAGCTGCTGGACGACACCGACGCGGCGGCCAAGCCACTCCTATCGGGCAGTGGCTCGCGCGTGACGGGGACGGTGGGCGTGCCGTACACCGTGGCCGAGACCCAGAACCGATCGCCCGAGGGCGTACGCCAGGCCTTTCGCGAGCACACGACGTACGGAGCCACCGGCATTCAGATGCCCCTGATGGCCGCCATGCTCTTCCGACCCTTCGTGGCCTACGAGAAGACGATGGTCTCCTACTTCCGCGCACGCGACCGGCTGGAGGAGACGGTGGCAAGGCTGATCCGCTCGGACAACGTCGAGGTGCGCACAAGCTACGACAAGGACATGGCGCGCCTACTCGGCGTGATCCGGGCGCCGGGGGTCATCGGTCACCTCTTCGACGGCTCGTCAGCGCTCACCCGTACGCCGAGGATGCTCCGCGTCTCCGCCGACTACGGACTCGTCCGCCTGGAGTACACCTGGGACGACCACACGGTGAGAGTGCTGGGGGCGGTGACGTGGTGAGAGGCGAGGAGTGAGGGAGGAGTAGTGAGGGAGGAGTAGTGAGGGGTAAGGGACGGCAGGAAGGCGCGAGCGCTCTGGTGCGCCGCCTCGTGTCCTCGTGTGGATGTGAACGCCGTCGTCGTCGCGAGGGCTGCTAGCGCGAGTTTGAGAGTTTGGGCCGACGGATCCCCAGGAATGGGGGTTGGGGTCGGTCGTTTTACATCACGGAGCGGGTATGTCGCTATCGGGACGGGGTCGATTGGGGCCCTCGAGGACGGTG
>VGFC01000267.1 GCA_016869045.1 Armatimonadota bacterium | reverse complement strand
GTGGGTGAAGGAACTGATGGAGCGGTCGCCGCGTGGTTCGGTTCTCGACATCGGCTGCGGAAACGGAATCTACTCCCTGGCCCTCGCCCAACTCGGCCACAAGCCCATTCTCGCCATGGATCTCGCCCCGGCGGCGATTGAGAAGGCCGCGGCTGCCGTCGCTCGCGCTGGCCTCACCGACGCGATCCGGACGGAGGTCGGCGACGCCTTCTTCGGGGACTTCGCCGGGCACTTCGATGTCGCGCTGGCAATCGGCGTCTTCGACTACGTCGGCGATCCGCTGCCGGCCCTCCGGGCGGTCACGGCACGCGCCGACCGCCTGCTGGCCACCTTCCCCCGCGCCGAGACCTGGCGGGCGCCTGTCCGGAAGCTCCGGCTGAAGCTGCGCGGCTGCCCAGTGTACTTCTACCGTCGGCAAGGGCTCACCGATCTGGTCGCGGAGGCCGGCTGGAGGATTGCGTCCTGGACCGACCACGGCTGCCTGAACTGCCTCGATCTGCTCCGCACGGACGCCTAATCCGCCCCCGAGCCTTCCACGGAGGGGATGCCGCCCAGCCGCGCCTCCAGTTCCCGGGCCTTCCGCTCCACAGCGCGGCCACGTCCGAAGAGCGCGCCCTTGACGAAGAAGACGCCGTACATGCCGTGCATGATCGCGTACGCCAGCATCACCCGTGGCGCCAGGGAGGCCGGGATGTCCGCCGCTCGGCACGCCTTCACGGCCGACCACAGGCCTGCGATGAGGTAGCCGGCCACGCCCCCCACGAGGAGCGCCAGCGCCCACACATGCCCCAGGAGCGCGAACAGCGTGCTTAGCCCCACATAGGCGACCCACGCGGTCGGCAGCAGGTGCGTCCAGCGCAGCACCCGCGAGCCGTAGCGCCGCCATAGCCAGCCCTTGGCCGTCCCGTACTTGCCCATGTGCGGCAGGAACTCGGTGAACCTGTCCCGCGCGAAGAACCGGCAGTGGATTCGCGGGTCGCAGTAGAGCCTCGCTCCGGCTGCCCTCGCTCGGCGGTAGTACTCCCAGTCCTCCCCGAAGCCCAGGGTGACGGGGTCCATGCCGCCGATCTGCCGCAGGACCTCCGTGCGGTACGAGGCCATCGGCGGATCGCAGTCCACTGGCTGGTCCTCGTTGAAGTAGCGGTACCACGCGCCCCCGACGCCGAACGGCGAGGACATCGCAGCCGCAATCGCCTGCCCGTTTGGCGTGCGACCGACCATCCGGTACGGCCCGCCGATTCCGTCGCACGGCACCTCGCGCAACCCGCGACAGACGGCCTCCACGTAGTCGTCCGCCATCGTCGCATGGGCGCACACGTACACGAACACGTCTCCCCTGACGTGCTCATAGGCCACGATATTCGCGTTCGTCAGGTCCTGCAGGGGGTTATCGACGATCTTCCAGCGCACCTTGTTCTGCGCCGAGAGCGTCTCCCGCGCCACGCGCCGCGTGTCGTCGGTGGACATGCCGTCTACAAGCAGGATGCTCATCCGCTCGGCGGGGTAGGTCTGACCCAAGACGGCGTTGAGCGTGTCAGCGATATGCCCTGCCTCGTTGCGGCAGGGGATGAACACCGTGACCTCGGGCAGCTCCGGCAAGTCCTTCGGCACGTACCGTTTGGTGGGTTCGGCGGGGGCCATCTACGAAGTCCTCTTCGACACGGAGCGCGCAGGCTCATCCTTACAAACATCGGCGCGGGCCAAACGGCGCCCGCTCCGGTAGCGAACCGTCGATTGCGGTCCTTAGGTTACACCAACCGCCCCGGCCGATGCAACAGCATTCGCGGTTGACAGGCCTCGGCGTTGCTCTATACTCTCTCCACGCGCCGGCGGCCCGTGTGGCCGTCGGCGACGCCTGACCGGGGTATTCCCCTTGCCTGAGTCCTCTGAGCCCCTCGACCCGGATGCCGCACCCGCCGCCTCTCCCCCGGGCACTCCCCGCACGGGCAGCATGGGCAAGGGCGCCATCCTCATGTTCGCCGGCGAGGTCATCTACCGGGCCATCCTCTGGGCCATCACCGCCATGGTGGGCAATCGTCTGGGCTCGGCCGTCACGGGCCACTTCGGGCTGCTGATGAGTGTTGAGCGGGTGGCGGAGACGCTGGGCCGAGCAGGCCTGCCGATGACGAACCATCGGTTCGTGGCCCGCTGCCTCGCCGCAGGGGATACGTACGGCGTCCGGGTGACCGCCCGGCTAACGGCTCTCCTCGCCGTGGCGACCAGCGTCCCGATCTTCCTGGCCCTCTGGTTCGCCGCTCCGTGGCTGGCCGGAACGTACTACTCTTACCCTGAACTCACAACTGCGTTCCGCATCTGCGGCGCAGTCGTGCCGCTGACCAGCCTCATGTTGACGATGCTCGCGGTCCCTCAAGCTGCGAGGAACGCGGTGCCCTTCGTCACCGTCTCGCGGATCGGCGCTCCCCTGGCCTTCGCGGCGGGCGCCGCGGTCGTCGTGGTGCTCCGGGGCAACGCCCAAGGCTTGATGCTGGCCTACGCGGGATCGATGGCCCTGGGCGTCGTCATCGCCGCAATCCACCTGCTCTCGTGGCTGCCCGCTGCGGGCGACGGGCGCACGACCGAGGTCCGGCTGCGGTCCCTGATCCTCTTCTCCGCCACCATGACGCTCAAGACGATCTCGACCCTCATCCTCTTCACGGCCGACGTGTGGATTCTCGGCCGGTACGTCTCCGACGTCGAGCTGGGGGTCTACTTCGCGGCCTCGCGAACCGCCCAGTTCATCAGTTTCCCGCGCCAGGCGGTCAACCCGCTGCTCTCGCCGACCGCCTCCGATCTGCATACCCGCGGCGACATCGAGGGCCTGCGGAAGCAGTACGTGGCCGCGACCCGCTGGACGGTGGGGGCCAGTCTGTTCATCTTCGGCGTCATCTGCATCATCCCGCGGCTGGCGATGCGCGTCATCGGCAAGGAGTTCGTGGGTGGCGAGAACCTGCTGATGATCCTGAGCTGGTCATGGGTCGCCCAGGCCGCCTTCGCCGGCTCGCAGTTCGTGCTGATCATGACCGGCGGGCAGAAGGTGGCGACGGTGACGGAGTGGATCGGCGCCATCCTGTTCGTGGCGGGCCTGCCCTACATCTGCGCGCACTGGGGCAGCACGGGAGCGGCCTGGTGGGTGCTCATCAGCGTGGTGGGTGTGAACTGCGCGCGGGAGATCAACCTTCACCAGCGCCTGCACATCCACCCCTTCGACGGCAAGTTCCTCTGGGCGACGGTCGCCTCCGTTGCGCTCATCTGGCCGCTGAGCTACGTCTCGAGCTGCCACCCGGGCAACCTGCCCCTCGCGGGCGTGCTGCTGCTCATCTTCGCGGTTGCATTCTCCGTGATTTGCTGGTACGGTTGGATGCCCGAGTTGGCCGCCCGCCTGCGCCGCAAGCTGGGGCGGGGCCCGGCTCCATCCGCACCGGCACCGCACGAGGGTGTATGAGAGGCGTGGCGTCGGGCGTGATGAATCACGCCCCTACACGCTTGGGCACGATGAAGATTGTGTTGATAAAGGCATTGTCGGGATTGGTATCCCGACCTACGAGCCACGTAGAGCGCGTAGGAGAGGGTTCTTCCTTTGACGGGGCCCTTTCTCAACACAATCTGAATCGTGCCCCTACATAGCGGCAGCGAACGACCGCCTTCAGTGTAGGGGCGCGATTGATCGCGCCCGGTTGTGTAGGGGCGCCATTCATGGCGCCCCCGCCCCCCTCCACACGTGCCGTAGGTCCGGAGGACACGTTCGTTGACCGCGAAGAAGCCGCAACTCGTGGTGGTCGGCCTGGACGGCGCCACGTGGGATGTCCTGACGCCCCTCCTCGAAGAGGGCAAACTCCCCGCCATCCGGCGCGTCATCGAGCAGGGCCGGTCGGGCACGCTCCGCTCGGTGATTCCCCCCATCACCGGCCCGGCCTGGGCGACCATCCTGACCGGCTGCAATCCCGGCGAGCACGGCATCTTCGAGATGACCGTGTACGATGAGCGTCTTGGCCGACGTCGGCCGATCAGCGTGCAGGACTGGAGGGCCTCGCCGCTGTGGGAACTGCTCAACAACCGCGGCCTCAGTACAGGCCTGCTCTGCGTCCCCTTCACCTTCCCGCCGCCGCGCGTGAACGGCTGGATCATCTGCGGGATCATGGGCACGCCGAAGTACACCCCGCGCATGTTCACCCCGACGGGCCTGTATCACGAGGTCACCGAGGCCGCGGGGGAGTTCCCCCTGGCCGCGCCCTTCCGGTACGAGGGGCGCTTCCCGGTGGAAGTGCTGCAGGGGCAGATCGACTGGATCCACCGGGCAACCATCCACCTTCTGGAGCAGCACCCGGTTGACGTGTTCATGGTCGTCGAGAACTACACGGACCATGTCTCCCACTTCTTCCTGCAGTCTCGCGTCTACGGTCACGAGGGCGAGGGCATCGACCTCATCGAGCACGCGTACAAGGCCTGCGACGCCCTGATTGCCGCCATCCGCGAGCGCGTCGGGGAGGAGACCCCGATCCTCGTGCTGTCGGACCACGGCTTCACACCGATGAAGGGGCACATCAACCTGGGCGTCGCTCTGGGGGACGAACATGGCGGGCAGATCGCGCGCGTTTCGGCCGTCCGCGCCCTGTGGAAGGTCATCCGTCGCGTGCTGCCGTTTCACCTGTCGGAGCGGATCCGTCGCCCGGTGAAGCGCGCCCAACCGACGCTCCATGTGGGCGGCGTGGGTGGGTATGGCTCCATCTTCACGGAGGTGGAGGACCTGGCGGAAGTCGAGAGGCGCCTCGCCGAGATCCGCGACCCTGACTCCGATCAGCCGCTGATCGAGTTCCACCGCGCCGAGGAGCTGTACCACGGACGGAGCATGGAGCAGGCGCCGGTTGCGGTGGCGCTCCCGGCCGAGGGTTGGCAGACGAAGCTCGCAGCCCCGCGCGAGGGCGCCCTGCTCAGCGGCCCCAAGTGGGTCGGCGAGCACGAAGGCACCCACGCGCTCGACGGCGTTGTCCTGAGCGCGGGGTTCGCGGCGAATGATCCGCTGCCAAGGGACCTGGAGGGCGTGTTGGGCTACTGCCTGCGCCAGTGCCTGGGGGACGGAGGGCCGGCCTGATGCCGTCGAAGATGGTCCAGCGGCTGAGCGAGCGCCTCTACGATCCCTCCAAGGTATGGGACACGAAGGTCCGCTTCATCGGCCTCGTCCTGAAGCATGTTGACGCCTCCAGCCGCGTCCTGGACCTGGGCGCCGGGAGCGGCTGGAACCCGAAGTACGATACGCGGCTCAAGGGGCGCTGTCGGCAGGTCGTCGGCCTGGACGTGGACCCGAGGATGAAAGACAACCCCCGTCTGGACCACGCCGTCCTGGGCGACATCACCGCGGTCCCGCTGGCCGATCAGACCTTCGACGTCACGTTCAGCATGATGGTCCTGGAGCACCTGCCGGAGCCGGCGCGCTGCGCGGCGGAAGTGTACCGAATCCTCAAGCCGGGCGGGTACTTTCTGGTCATCACGCCGAACATCTGCCATTACGTGTCCCTGGCCGGGAGACTGACACCGCACTGGTTCCATCGCTGGTACTCGCGTCGAATGTGGTCCGCCCAGCGGGAGGCCTTCCCGACCTACTACAGGCTCAATACCGTGCGCAGCTTCCCGCGCCCCTTCGAGGCGGTGGGCTTCGAGACCGTGTCGGTGGAGACGGTCGAGCCGATCCCGAGCTATCTCGCGTTCTCGGCGCCTACGTTCCTGCTCGGCGCGCTGTACGAGCGCCTCGTCCGATCGAGCAGCCTCTTCCGGGGCCTGCGGGCGAACATCATCGGGGTGTTCCGCCGACCACCCGAGTCACGCGGCAATTCATGAAACCGGACCAGCGCGAGCAACTGAAGCGGCTCTTTCGGGTGCACGTCGATCCGCGGGGATCGGCCACGCAAATCCGGCTGTTGCGCGCTATCGCGCGCATTATCGGCATCCTGGCGCGCCTACTGAGTCTCGGATAGATACGGGAACAGTGGGGCGGGCATTCTTGCCCGCCAGAGGCTGTGGCGGGCAAGAATGCCCGCCCCACTGTTCCCGTGTTTCTGCGAAGCCCAGTAAGAGGCGGACGGCGGCCGGGCGCCTGAATGTGACTCCGCTATCCGAAGCCGTGAGCACACCACAGCGGCCCGGAACCGTGGACTTCAGCCTGGAGAGAGGACAGCCTCGATTGGATTGGCGGGTGAAGGCCCTACTCCAGAGATCGCTGCGACACCTCCCGGGGGGGCGGTGGGCTAACGACCGCCTGCTGACCTGCCTGGGCTGGCGCAAGCCGATGTCCGTGATCGTGGAGAAGCACCGGGCTTCGCTGGCCAGGAACCTGTCGCTACTGGCCGACGCCGACTTCGCGGTGCGCCCTGGGTTCCGCGCACTGGAGCTGGGCACCGGCAAGCACCTGACCCCGGCGACATTGTTGGCCCTCCACGGCGTGGCCGTGACCACCGTGGACGTTACGCCGGCGTGTCAGTGGCCGCTGGTCCGGAGCGCCATCCGCCACATGGCGGCACACCCCGAGAGCGTTCGGCTGCCGGGCGCAGCAGTCGATGGCCAACTCGAGCGGCGCCTCCACGAGCTGGCGAGCACCGGCAGTCTCGCTGACTACTGCGAAGTCGCGCAGATCCGGTATGTCGCTCCCTACTCACTGACCGCGCTGCGCGAGGGTGACTACGGCCGATTCGATCTGTGCTTCTCGGTGGACGTTCTCGAGCACGTGCCCCCTGCGCTCCTGGCGGACTTGCTGGAGGCGATCCGCGCGTCGGCCGGTCCGGCTGCCGCGGGGGTTCACTGGGTGGACTTCCGGGATCACTTCAACATGGGCTTCCTGGCCGACCGTAAGCGCTCGTACCTGAACTACCGCCGCTTTGGCGCAGCACACTGGGCGCGTTTCGTGCGGGAGGGCGACTTCTCATACGTCAACCGCCTCATGCCGTCCGATATCGAGCGGGCCATGCGGGAGTCCGGGTTCGAGGTGGCGGCTCGCCACGTCGATCGCTGGGGGCCCGACGTGTTGCCCATTCCCATCGACGAGATCGACCCGGCATTCCGGGACGGGTACGACCCCGAGGAACTCCGGGTGCTCTACGTGGGCTACTGCCTGCGCAAGCAGACGGGAGCCTGAGACGGTTGGCGGCAGCTCGCTGCCGCGCCCACGGAGACTAGCCTCGCATGTCCAACGTCGTGCTCATCAGCCTCGATACCATGCGACACGATGCCATCCGCGGCGTCTCCGACATCGCGTGGTGGGAGCGGTGGGGACTGGCGGATGCCCTGCACACGCCGAACCTCGATAGCTTCGCTGGCGAGTGCTTCGCCTTCCGACGCTGCTATGCGACCTCCGCCTTCACCCCTCCCGGTCACGCCAGCATGGTCACTGGCCGCTATGTCCCGGCTCATGGCGTCAAGGCCTTCTTCTACAGCCTGAGGCCGGACTTGCCGACGCTCCCCCGCGTGTTACGCGACGAGGGCTACGTCACGGTCGCCTGGTTCGAGAACGAGTGCCTCGACTACTGTGGCCTCCTTCGGGACTTCGACGAGACCTACAACTACCGGGATCACACCTGGGCCGAGTTCGCCAAGAGGCTGGGCGACGTGCAAGCCACCTTCCCGGGCAAGGTGTTCGCGTTCATCCACCTTTTCGATCTCCACTCGCCCTACATGATGTCACTCCGGACCGTGGGGCGGGAGGGTGAAGTGGAGGAGTACTTCGGCCGCCTCGATCGCCTCCTGCGGGAGCTGGGCTATCCCGTTCCGGAGTGGTTCCTGCGCCGCCTCTCCCGGCTCATGGAGCGGCGCCCGCGAAGCCCGGGCGACCTGACGCACTACGGCGAACGCGTCTGCTGCAACGGCGAGTTGCTCGCCGAGTGGCTCATGGGCGAGGCGGGCAGCCTGGACTTCCGAGCACAGGCCTACACGCGCGGCATCTCCTACTTCGACGAGCAGCTCTGGCCGGTGGTCGAAGGCGACTTGCGTGGAGCCGGACTCATCGGCGACGACACACTCACGGTCGTGACGGCCGACCACGGCGAGGCGCCGACCTACATCCTCGATAAGCGCCGCTTCGCCCACAAGGCCGACATGGTCGAGGGCTGCCTGCGCGTGCCGCTGCTCATCCGCGCTCCGGGCCGTGCCGCGCCGGACACCGATCGACTCGCCAGCCTCGTGGACATCGTGCCCACCGTCTTGGCGACGCTGGGTATGTCGGTTGAAGGCCTTGAGCTTGACGGCGCCGATCTGTTCGGCGAGCCGGACCCCGAGCGGACGGTGTTCGCCGAAGGCGAGCACTTCGAGCTCGCAAGTTGGGACAAGTGGGGCTTTCGGCGCGGCCGGGAGGAGGGCATCAGCACGCTGTGGGAGCGTGCCGTAATCTCGCGGGGCCTGAAGCTCGTGAGGCGCGGCGACCGGGCTCTGCTGGCCGAACTGGAGAACAAGCAACCTCCGGACCAAGTGCAGACGATCTACCGCGCGATCCTTGGCCGCTATCCAACGGATCGGGAGGCCCGCGCGCTGGTCGCCCTGCTGGAGGACCGTGCCGCCACGGCCCAGGAGTTGGCGGCCATTGCCATGGAGGCGGTCGCGGAGCAGGGCGAGGCCGGCAGGCTGGTCGCCACCGATGATCTCGACGAGTGCCGGAACCTGCTGGACGACCCGACCCATGCCGAAGAGCAGGCGCGCCTGACGCGGCTCCTGGACCAGCATTCGGCTGCCGCGCGGGCCCTGGAGGCCACGGCCGCCGGGTACGATGCCGAAGACGAAGAGGCCGTGATGAAGCGCCTGAAGGAACTCGGGTACCTGTGAAGGGGACGAGCCCACCTATCGCGAATTTCCTTCCCTCGCCAGAACCGCAGACCTGATCGGTACGCTCCCGCTGATGCGCAAGCACTCGCACATCGCCGCCGCCATTGTGCTCGGGGTTCTGTTCGCCCCGTACGTGATGGAGCAGCTCCCGATCGGGGCGGGAGGGCTTCGCGCGCCCGCGCAGATCGGCGCCATCCTGGCGGCGGCGTACCTTGTGCTCTGCTACTGGCTCCTGACCGGCTTTCCCCTCCGCCTGCACCCCGCGGTGCTGATCTCCTTCGCGGCCTTTGCCATATCCATCGTGCCGTACATGTTCGTCTCGCTCAGCCAGATCCACCAGGCGTACCTGGGCTGCCTCCTGCAGTACACCGCGTACCCCCTGGTCGTGGCCGTGTTCCTGCCGGCGGTGCTCTCCGGCCGTCAGATCATCCGTCTCTGCTGCTTCATCCTCGCCGCCCAAGGGTCCATCACGGGCATCTTCGCGGCGCTGAACCTCGCCCGGGGTCGGCTGCCCATCCTGCATCCTGTGGGACCGAGTGCGGTTGCGGATGCCGACTCCCTGATCCTGGGCGCTCTCGCGTTTGTCACGTTCGTGGTCATGCAGCCGCGCGAGCAGCGCAAGGGCCGCAGGCAGCGTCTCAAGCGCCGCGCCTGGATCGTGTCGTCCATTGTGCTGGCCCTCCTCGCCGCGAGCACGTTCTCCCGCGCCACCATCGGTGGCTTCCTGGTTGCCCTAGTCTGGCTTTGGATGCTGCGCCGCTGGGGCCGGCGCCTCACGGCCCGCGTCACACGCTGGCTCGTCTACGCCTGTGCCGCGGTGCCTCTGCTCGTGTGCCTCAACGTGCTGACCCCTGACACGATGGGCAAGGTGGGCGCCCTCATCATCCAGAAGCGCGCCCTGGAGGGACCATCGGGATCGACACTGCAGCATCGAGCGAACACCTGGCAGGCCTTCGTCTCCCGCATCGGCTGGGCGGACGCAGTGGGCACGCGTCCCGCGCTCCACGAGTACGCGTACTACCATGACCTCGGTGTGAAGCAGAGCGTGGAGACGCCGCACAACTACTGGATCAGCCTGCTGCTGACCGCCGGCTATGGCGGCGTCCTCGTGGTCCTGGCGCTCTGGGACTACGTCGTCCGCCTCGTGCGCCGATCCCGCGATCCCGTGGCGAGGTGGGTGCTTCCCTGGCTGGTCTTCTTGTCGGTCCAGGGCGTAACGGGGCGAGGCGCATTCTTGGGGCTGATGGCGCTCACGTTCTGGTGCTTCGTCGCCGCCGCCCTGGCAACCGCTCGCGGCTTCACCTTCGCGCTCGGCGGATCGACCGCCCGCCGGTCTCGTCCCCTCGTCCCGGCCCAGGCGGCCATTGAGCCCGCCGGCACCCCTCCGGCCACCCCGTAGCCTCCCGCAAGCCGCGCCGTGGTCCTCCCGTTCCCGATGGCCTGCTGCTACGAGTGCCCTGTGCGTGAGTCAAGCAGGTAGGCCACAACCTCATTTGGCTCGGCCAGCCACACCTCGTCGCCGCCGATGCGGCGGACGGTCGCGAAGCGCTCCTCCAGCTCCTCGGCGGTGCAGTCCTTCCACGGGTGGATCGCCTGCCCTGGCGTCGGACAGTGGCAGTAGTCGATCACCCAGCCGCCCACGTCAGCCGCCTGGTGCAGGCGCTTGTACGGGTCGAACTTCGAGTAGAAGGGCGGCGGGTACTCGGTGTGGAGGGGGACGCGCCCCAGGTTGAGCAGGTCCTGGTCCGGCGGGTTGACCATGTCGGTGATGGTCATGATGGCGGCGTAGCCTGCTTCGGCGGCTACCGCCAAGGCCGCGGGATAGCCGTCGTTGCTGTTGGGCACGCAAAACAGCGGCACCGATCGCTGCAGA
>VGFC01000266.1 GCA_016869045.1 Armatimonadota bacterium | reverse complement strand
AGCTCGCGCTGTCGTGGGGGGCGTTTGCCGATCATCCCTCGCCTCCTCGCGGGTGTGCCAACACCGAAGTTATAGCACACTGCCGCTCGCTTGAGGAGAGGGCGAACCGACTTTTTCAACGCAATCTTCATCGTGCCCGAGTGTAGGGGCGTGATTCATCACGCCCGACGCCGCGCTTCTCATACATCCTCTCAGTCCTTGATGAACACCGAGGTCCGCGGGTGGGTCAGCGTGCGATCGAGCCGGCCCAGCGGAGCCTTCGGCCGATCCAGCTTCGTCGGCGCCGCCAGGAGCATCTCGGTCTCGGCGTTCAGCCGCACATCCGCCGCTTCGGTCTCCAACACGATGACCGTGATGTTGTCGCGGCCCCCGGCGTCGCAGGCCTTCGCGACGAGCGCCTCGCAGAGCAGTTCCAGGTTGCCCCGGGCCTCCTGGTTGCTCTGGTAACCCTTGACCGTCTCCTCGATTTCCGCGTCCTCCACCATCTCCCAGAGCCCGTCGGAACACAGCAGGTACAGGTCGCCCTCGTGGAGCACGTCGTGCGACACATCCACCTCACATTCCGGTTCGGGCCCGACGGCCCGGGTGATCTGGTTCTTCAGCGGGTGCGTACGCGCCCGCTCCTTGGTGATCCGCCCCGCATCCACCATCTCCTGGACCACCGAGTGGTCGGTCGTCAGCTGGACGAACTCCCCCTCGCGCAGGCGGTACAGGCGGCTGTCCCCCACCTGGGCGATGTGCAGAATCCCGTCGTGGGCCACCGTCGCCGTGATCGTTGTCCCCATGCCCTCCAGCGATGTGTCCTCTTCCCCGGCCCGGAAGATCTCCCGGTTGCCCCGCCGAATCGCCTCCCCGAGATGCTCCGGGGTCTCGCGCAGACGGGCCTTCCGCGCCACATGCGTCCGCCCCATGCTTCCCGCCATGGCGCCCAGGATCACTTCCAGCGCGTCCGCGCTCGCCTTGTCCCCCGCCGCCGCGCCCCCCATGCCGTCCGCCACGATGTACAGCCCGTACGGCACCAGCTCGGGCGTCTCCTCGCTCACCTCCTCGCGCTTCGTCCCGACCTCGACCTCGAGCGTCAGGAAACTGTCCTGGTTCTGCTCTCGCAGCATCCCGACACAGGTGCGCGCCCCGTATCTCATCGGCTGCCTCCTACGTCATGGGGTGGGAGGGGCTTCAGCCCCGACCGGTCGGGGCTGAAGCCCCTCCCACAACACCACCAGACACTGCTGACAGAGCGTCTACCCCGGCCTCAGTTCGAACCAGCTGTCGCCCATCCGCAGCTTGTCCCCCACCTTGATCGGTTGAGGGCCTTTGCCGTTGATATCGAAGCCGTTCAGCAGCGTCTCGTTGGCCGGCTTCTTGCCTTGATTCCAGTCCCAAGCCTCAACGGTTCGGGTGGCGCCTTCCTTGCGGAAGCGCAGGTGCCAGCGCGAGACGCACTCGTCGGCAAGGAGGTGGATGTCATTCCCCTCCCTGCGCCGCCCGACGCGGACCAGGTCTCCCCGCACGGGGAACTCGAGGCCTGCGTGCATGCCGCCCGTGCCCGCCAGCTTCATCGGCAGCTCCACCAGGTCGTACCCACAGCCCGTGCAGAAGCGGTTGCCCGTCTCCGTCTCGACGCCGCACTGCGGGCAGGCGCTGAGCACGCAGACCACCTCTGCGCCCAACGCCCTCTGCACGTCCGTCATGCGCTGGAACCGGTCGTCCAGTTCCTTTGCCAGCATCTTGAGGATGATCGCTTCCGTCTCCTCACTCAGCGCCGGGTTCAGCTTGCGGGGCCGAGCCGGGTTATCGCTTAGGACCGTCCTCGCCACGGCCCCCGCACCGGCCCCCAGGAACGGGTATCGCCCGGTAACGGCCTGATAGAACACGACCCCCAGCGACCACACGTCTGCCCGGCAGTCCGCCGCCGACGGATCGACCCACTGCTCGGGAGACATCCAGAGGATCGTTCCCAGGATGTCGTCCAACTGGGTGTCTGGGTCCTCGAACCTCCCCGCATCGTGCGGGTCGCCCATGAAGCGGGCCACGCCGAAGTCGGTGACCTTCACCCGGCGATCGGCTCGCCGTATGAGCAGATTGGCGGGTTTGATGTCCCGATGGATCACGTTGCTCGCGTGCGCGCACGCGAGGCCTTCCGCCGCCTGGGCGATCACGTCCCGCGCCTCGTCCTCGGGCACAGCGGTCCCACGGCAGGTCAGTGTGTCGAAGTCGTCCACCCACCTCAACCGATCTTCGAGAGTGTCGCCGTCCACGAACTCCATCACGTTGGCGTACTTCCCGCGGACCTCCCCGAAGTCGTAGTTCCGGACGATGTGCTCCGTGGATAGGCTCAGCTTGGATTCGTTCCTGAACCGCTTGGCGAGGCTCTCGGTGGCCTCCTTGAGTTGCTTGATGGCCACGTCGCGCGGCTCCTTCGTGTCTACGCCTCGGTAGACGACCGCCTGCGCCCCCTCCCCCAGGGCGCCGGTCACCTTGTAGCGCCCGAAGACTTCGTCCCCGGGCGTCAGCCTCCACGTATCCATGAAGAGACTCCCTCCGGCTCAGGACGCCTCCCCGTCTCGCCTCGCCCGTATCGTTCCTCGCTCCGCTTGCCCTTCACCCGCCGTCTAGTCCGGCTTCAGCTCGAACCAGCTGTCGCCCATCCGCAGCTTGTCCCCCACCTTGATCGGTTGAGGGCCTTTGCCGTTGATGTCGAAGCCGTTCAGCAGCGTCTCGTTGGCCGGCTTCTTGCCTTGATTCCAGTCCCAAGCCTCAACGGTTCGGGTGGCGCCTTCCTTACGGAACTGCAGGTGCCAGCGCGAGACGTACGGGTCATACGGCAGGCGGATGTCGTTCCCGTCCTTGTGCCGCCCAACGTGGACCAGGTCTCCGTGCACGGGGAACTCGAAGCTCGCGTGCACTCCGCCGGCGCCGACCAGCTTCATCGGCAGCTCCACCAGGTCGTACCCGCAGCCCGTGCAGAACCGGTTGCCCATCTCCGTCTCGACGCCGCACTGGGGGCACGTGCTGAGCACGCAGACCACTTCCGCGCCCAACGCCTTCTGCACGTCCGTCATGCGCTGGAAGCGCTCGTCGAGGGACTTCTCGAGCATCTTGAGGACGACCGCCTCGGTCTCCTCGGACAGCGCGGGGTTGAGCTTCCGCGGCCGCGGTGGGTCATCGCTCAGGATCGCGCGGAAGATGTCCGCCATCTTGCCGCCGCTGAAGGGGTAGCGGCCGGTGATCGCCTGGTAGAAGACCACGCCCAGCGACCAGATGTCCGCCCGGCAGTCCACGTCCTTGGGCTCGATCACCTGCTCGGGCGACATCCAGAACACCGACCCCATCTGCACGCCCAGCTCCGTCCGCCGCTCTTTGGTCAGGAAGCACGCGATTCCGAAGTCCGTCAGCTTCACGCAGTTGTCGGTCCGCCGGATCATGACGTTCGCCGGCTTGATGTCTCGATGGATGACGTTGTGCGAATGGGCGCACCCCAGGCCGTCGGCGGCTTGCGCGATGATGTCCTTCGCCTCGGCCTCGGGCTGGACGGTGCCGTGCGGCGTGCCGCCGACGAAATCGTCCTTCCAGGCCATCCGGCCCTCGAAGTCGCCCCCGTCGATGAACTCCATCACGTTGATGTAGACGCCCCGCTCCTCGCCGAACTTGTAGTTCCTCACGACATGCTCGGTGGGAAGCTCGAGCGTGGACTCGTTGGCAAACCGCACCAACAGGTCCTCATCGGGGTCCTTGAGTTGCTTGATGGCCACCGTCTCGCCGCTCGCGCAGTCCGTGCCCCGGAAGACGAACGCCTGCCCGCCCTCGCCCAGCAGGTCCAGGACGCGGTACTGCCCGAACACCATGTCGCCCTTCTTGACGATTGCCTCTGCCAAAACGTGGGTCCCTCCTCAGGTCGGGGGGCGGACACGCGGGGCCGCCCCTACAAGGGCGCAAGGTCGCCTGGCGCCAGGCCTTGCCCGTTGCCGTTCTCCGCAACTCCCCAACTCCGCCTCTCCGCAACTCCCGCCGTCCTCACTCCTCGAAGCGGATGAGCGTCTGGCCGAGCTTGAGCACGTCGCCGGGCTTCAGGAGCAGTTCCGTCCGGACCTGGATGAAGGTCCCGTTGGTGCTGCCGACGTCCTTGATCCAGTAGCCGTCGTCCTTCTTGGTGACGACGGCGTGGTGCGAAGAGACGTAGCCGTCTTTCAGGACGACATCGGCCTCTTCGGAGCGGTTGACCGTGGTCTCGTCCTTGGTCAGGACCACGACTGTCGCCTCGTCGTCGGGGTTGATGACCAGCCGCGGCCCTGACGGTGGGGCCGGTTCGGCCGGCTCCGCGGGCGCCTCGGCGGGCGCTCCCACCGGCGTCCCGCACTCGCCGCAGAACTTCATCCCCCCGGCGATCTTCGCCCCGCACTTCGAGCACACGGGTTCCGGAGGTGGCGGGGGCTCCGGCGGCGGGGTCGGCTCGGGCGCCTTCTCCTCGGCGGGCGCCTCCGGTTCGGGGGCCTTCTCCTCGGGCGGCGGCGCAGTCAGCGACTTCCCGCACGCCTTGCAGAACTTGCCTCCACCCGGATTCTCGGCGCCGCAGGACGGGCACGCGATGGTTGCCGGGGGCGCGTCAGGCGCCTTCGCCTCCTCAGCCGGCGGGGCAGGCGGTGGCGCGGCCATGGGCTTCCCGCACGACTTGCAGAACTTGGCCTCGGCCGGGTTCTCCGCCTCGCAGGACGGGCATGCGGCCATTTCTCCCGCCGGAGCAGCCACGGGGATCGGCTCCGGCGTGCCCCCGCTATCCGCCGGCGGCGTCGCGCTCATGTCGCTCCCGCATTCCCGACAGGCCTTGGTCCCCTCGGGATTGTCATAGTCGCAGATCGGGCACTTGGGCATGGCTCATACCCCTTTCTCACTGGGTGTGCTGGGCGTTACGACATAGTGTCCTTCGCCGCCTTGTGGGCCTTCCGGGCCTCCATGACAACCGTCTTGCCGAGGTGCTCGTCAACGCCGCCCTTGTCCAGAATCGTGGTCGCGATCGCTTTGATGTCTCCCGCTTTCTTCGACTTCTTCTCCATCAGCGTCTTGACCAGGTCCTTCAGCTCGCCGGCCGCCGCTTCGGCGTCCTTCTTGCCATCCTTCACTGCGCCGACGATCTCCTCCGTCCGCTCCCACGCCTCCACCTCCTCCCACACCCGCAGCACGTCCTTGTTGATCCCGGCGCGCACCTCCGCCGGCTGCGCCGTGAACTGCACCACGATCTCCTCTTTCGCGCTGCCGCGGCCCGTGCCGCCCGCCGCGTCGTCGTAGCCCAGCTCCACCGTCGCCAGCAGGAACTCGCCCTTCGGTCGGCCGCCGGTGCGTAGGTCGAACACCACTTCGGCCGTCTTGCCGCGCTCCAGGTCATCTAGCCGGATCTTGACCGACCCGTCGCTGGCCTCCGGCTTGTAGCCCTTGTTGACGATCCGCGAGGTCACGTCCTCGGGCGTCGTGACCGTCAGGCTGACCTCCTTCGCCACGATCGAGGCCAGGCTCGCCAGCTCCTCCCGGAAGATGCGGTCGCAATCCTCCTTCGAGCTGATGTAGTAGTGATTCCCGCCCGCCGCGCTGGCGACGGCTGCCAGGAAGTCCTCCGGGTAGTCCCGGCCGACGCCCAGCGTGGTCACCGAGATGCTGGTGCCCCAGAGGTCCTCCGCCGCCTGGGTGATCACATCATCCTCCGTCACCCCCTCGGTCGCCTCGCCGTCGGTCAGCAGCAGGATGCGGCTCACCTGGTTGGGCGCCAGGTTCTTGCGCACCTCATTGGCGCCGGCCTTGAGGGCGTCGTAGAGGTTTGTGGCGCCTTTCGCGCGCAGACCCCGAACCGTCTCCTTCAGCTTCTCCTTGTCCTTCACCGGTGTGGCGGCGATGCTGACGTTCACATCGCTCCCGAAGTCCACCAGGGCCAGCGTATCGGTCTCGCCCAGCTCGTCGATCATCTCGCAGGCCGCCGCTTTGACGTAGTCCAGCTTGTCCTCCTCGTACATGGACGTGCTGCGGTCGAGGGTCAGCGCGACGTTCAGCGGCAGGCGCGCGCCCGCGCTCTCTCCCTCCGACCGCACTCGCACCAGCACCTTGATGCTGCTGGTCCCCTCCACCAGGGCGTACCGGTTGCTCGGAATGCACTCCAGCGTCAGGACACTCATCTCGTCAGACTCCTTTCACCAGCCCTCTCGCAGCGTTCGCGGTTCGGGGTTCGGCGTTCAGGGGTTGCCGTTGTCGTTCGCCGTCTCCCTTTCGTGTACTTGGTGTGTTTCGTGGTTATCTGCCGTTCCCGTCCCTACTTGCTCTTCCCCTTCATCGTCTTGCTGGCTTCCATGACGACCGTCTTGCTGAGATGCTCGTCCACGCCGCCTCGGTCCAGGATCGTGGTGGCGATCACCTTGAGGTCGCCGGCCTTTGAGGAACGCCGCTCCAGGAGGGTCTTCGCCAGGTCCGTCAGCTCGCCCGCCCCGGCTTCCGCCTTCTTCTTGCCGGCCTTGACCTCACTCACGATCTCCGCCGCTCGCGCGAAGGACTCGACTTCCTCCCACGCCCTGAGAACGTCCTTGTTGATGCCGCTTCTTACCTCCGCGGGCAGCCCGGTGAACGTAATCCACACATCTTCGCTCTGCGTTCGCGGGCCGGTCCCCGGGTCCAGATAGGTCAGGTCCACCGTCGCCAGCAGGGACGGCCCTGGGGGCCTGGCGGGCGTCCGCAGCTCGAACACCACCTCCGTCGCCCCCTCCCGCTCAATGTCGTCCAGGCGGATCCGGACCCAGCCGGCCCCGGCTTCCGGTGTGTACCCCTCGTTGACAACGCGGCTGGGCACGTCCTCCGGCGTGCGCACCGTGAGCGCCGCCTCCTTCGCCACCACTCCCGTCAGGCTGGCCAGCTCCTCGCGGAAGATCCGGTCGCAATCGTCCTTCGAGCTGATGTAGTAGTGGTTCCCCCCGCCCACCCTCGCCATCTCGGCCAGCAGCTTCTCCTCATAGCCATGCCCCACACCCAGCGTCGTCAGCGAGATCCCCGCTCCCCACAGGGTCTGCGCCGCCTTCGTGAGTTTCTTGGGGTTCCGCTCGCCGGTCGTGGCCTCCCCGTCGGTCAGCAGCAGCACTCGGCTGACCTGCTGGCCGGTCGAGGACTTGCAGACCTCATCGGCCGAGGCCTGCAGCGCCCCGCCCAGGTTCGTCATGCCCCCCGGGCGCAGCTTCCGTACCGCGCCCTTGAGGCGCTCCTTGTCCGTCACCGCCGCCGACGGAGCGCTCACCTTGGCGCTCGAGGAGAAGTCGACTAGTGCCAGCGTGTCGAACGCCTCCAGTTCGTCGATCATCTCGCAGGCGGCGGCCTTGACGTTCTCCAGCTTGCTCTCGCCGGACATCGAGTCGCTGCGGTCGATCGCCAAGGCCACGTTCAGCGGCAGCCGCTCCGCCTCATGCCCCTCCTGGCAGGTGACGCGCACGAGCAGCTTGATGCTGCTGGTGCCCTCGACCAGCGCATAGCGGTTGCTCGGGATGCACTCCAGGCTCAGGACCGCCAGCTTACTGACCTCCTCAGATATACGGAGGCAGTGGGGCGGGCATTCCTGCCCGCCAGGGGCTCGTGGCGGGCAAGAATGCCCGCCCCACTGCTTCCGTATCTACGAGAGCCTCAGTAGCTTCCACCGCTCTTCGCGGGCGCCTCGGTGGGCGCCAGCCCCTCCAGGAAGCCCTCGATCTTGGCCTTCAGCGTTGCGCCCTGCGCTGTCTTTGGCGCATGGTCCGCCAGGAACTTCAGCGCCTCTCGCCGGTACTCATCATCCGGCGACTGCTTGAGTTCGGTCTGCAGCTGCTCGGCGGCCTGCTCCTGGCGGTTCCAGACACACGCCAGCCCCGCCGCCGCCAGGGGGTCTCCGGGCGTCGTCGCCAGCACGCTGTCGTACAGCTTCCTGGCGTCCTCTATGCGGCCCGCCTCTAGAGCCCTCTGCGCATCCCGCAGGATGCCCCCCGACCGCTCCCGCAGCTCCTTCGTCGCCTCTCCTACCACCCCCATGTCCCGCTCGAGCCGCGCGGCGAGCGTCAGGTACTCCTCCCGCTTCGCGCGGTCCGTCGGCGGGACGCACTCGACCATTCGCGACGCGGCCGCCGCGAACGTCTGGCCGCTCTTCTCCAGGACCTTCTCGTACAGCTCGGCGGCCCTATCCCACTGCGCGTCCTCGTACAGCTTCTCCGCGGCCCGGAAGTCCTCGTCCTGCTTCCAGACCTCCTCCCGCGCCAGCGCGAGCTTCCGCGTCACCGCCGCCGAGGGCTTCGGCACCTGCGCCAGCGCCTCGGCGGCCTTCTCCCAGTCGCGCCGCGCGTAGTACAGGTCTCCGCGCACTGCTGGGTCCTGCACCAGCGCCATCACCAGGTCCTCGGCCTCGCCCTGCGTGCGGCAGATCACCTGGCCGTCCCTCAACACCGGGACCGCCCCCGGCGCCAGGCTCTCGGTGGTCAACTCCATGCCCAGGTCGATCGGTCGGTACAGGGGCGGGATGAATGCGAAGGGGCGCGAGCCTCGGTACAGGCGCACTTCATCCCCGTCCAAGGCCACGTGGTAACCGCGCCCCGAGACCCACACCGACATCACGCTGAGGGTCAGGGAGAGGATGATCAGCACGATGAGAGCCACCAGCACCAGCAGCCACGCCGTCCCGTGCCGCCCGCCGCCCACGGTCTCCACGAGCATCCGTGGCCCGAGCCACGGGCCGGAGCCGCCGTCGAGCGGCAGCGTTTTCGGACGATACCAGCCCGGCGGCCCGGCGCTCGGCTTCGGGCGCCCGGTTACCGTGGTCCGCAGGACGATCGCCGTGGCGTTGTCTGCGCCGTACTTCTCCCCCGCCTCGGCGACCAGTTTCAGGCAGATGTCACGGATGTCCCGCTCGGTGCGCACGATCTCCAGCATCCGCGGCCCGTCCACGCCGTTGGAGACCCCGTCCGAGCACAGGATCATCAGGTCCCCGTCTTCGATCTGCCGCTCGAGCAGATCGACCTGCACCAGGTCCGCCTCGCCCAGCGCGCGGGTGATCACGTTCTTGATCGCATGCCTCTTCGCCTTGTCGGCCGTAATCAGCCCGCGATCCACCATCTCCTGCACCAGCGAGTGGTCGGTCGTCAGCTGCTCGATCCGCCCGTCCGCCACGTAGTACAGCCGGCTGTCGCCCACCTGCGCGATCCACGCCTGCCCCGTCGGCGTCACCAGCAGCACCGTCGCCGTCGAGCCCATCCCCTTGTCCACCCGACCCGTCGCCACTGCCTTCTCGCGCAGCGCCCGGTTCGCGTCCCGCACCGCCTCCGTCAGCATGTCCCCCCAGTGCCGGTCATCCCCCATCGGCGCCTTCGCGAGGGCCGCCCTCAGCGATTCCATGATCGTCTGCGTCGCCAGCGCGCTCGCCACATTCCCCGCCTCCAGGCCGCCTACGCCGTCCGCCACGATGAACAGGCTCCCGTTCGCCCCCACCTCGTGGCGGCGAACCTCGGGCGAGAGCTTCGCCTCGCCCGTCGTCAGGTTGCAGATCAGGAACGCGTCCTCGTTCAAGTCCCGCGTCGGACCGACGTCGGTCCGCGCGACGACATCCAGCGTCACCCTGATCCGGCTCGTCCCGCTCACCTGCTGTCACCTACTGAGAGGAACCACGAAATACACGAAACACACGAAAGACCATGCCGTACGACAACGACCTGCACGGCGGCCTGTACTGCGTGTCTCTGGTGCGTGCGGTCGCTCACCGGTACCTTTCGTGTGTTTCGTGTATTTCGTGGTTCTCCACATTACACCGTCCCCGAACCTCCGAAGGCCCTGACGAAGCTCGCCTTGGTCAAGGCCTCCCGGAAGGTCTCCATGTCGGGGAACCGATCGCGGGGCTGGACGGCCATGGCCTTGGCGATGATCTCCGCGACTTCCTCTGTCGCGCTCCCCAGCCCCGTGCCCACGGGCACCTTGGGGGTCGCGATGGCGCCCGCCGTCTCGTAGGCCGCCAGGCGCTGCGTCCACTTCAGCCCCGTCTCGCCGACGATCATCTCGTAGAGGATCGTGCCCAGCGCGAAGATGTCCACCCGGCAGTCCAGGTCATCGCCGTTGAGCTGCTCGGGCGCCGCGTAGTCCAGAGTGTAGGCCGTGGCGCCCGTCCCTACCTTGGTGCTCTTGGCGTCCGGGTCCAGCGCGGTGTCGAAGTCGATGATGCAGAAGCGCCCATCGGCCTTGTCGCGTTTGAGGTTGCTGGGCTTCAGGTCGCGGTGTACGATACCGCAATGGTGCAGGAACTCCACCGCGTTGGCGATGTCGATGCAGATCCGCGCCGCGTCCGGCCACGGCAGCCGGCCCTCCTTCTTCATGTACTCCTCGAGGGTCGCGCCCGTCAGGTAGGGCATGACATAGTACGGCAGCTCCCCATTCTTGACGAAGGCCAGCACCTCGACGATCCCCGGCGCACCCAGCGACATCAGGACCGCCGCTCCGTGCTCGAACGTGTCGAGGGCCACGTCGTCGTCTCGGAAGCGCTCCTTGAGCGTCTTGAAGGCGTACACGTCGCCCGTACTGCGGTGCTCCGCGCGCTGCACTTCCGAGACGCCCCCCGCGCCGATGGTCGTCAGGCTGTAGTCGCTCTTCGCGTACTTGGCGACTTCCGTCTCATGCCCGCAGGACGGGCACTTCAGCTTGTGGTACTCCACCGGCTGGTTGCACCTCGTGCACGTCC
>VGFC01000265.1 GCA_016869045.1 Armatimonadota bacterium | reverse complement strand
AAGCTCCGCTCGATCAGCGCGTCGCCGCCGGCGGGCTTGACGGCGACCTCCACCGTCAACCCCTCAGCCGGCTGTCTACCGTAGTTCACCACCTTCGCGCCCACGCGGATCGGCTCGCCCTCGAAGTAGGCGTAGTACTGCGAGCCGCCCTCATAGAGGAACACGCCGCGCAGCATCCGGCGCGTCAGTCGCGCGACCGCGTCGATGACCTCGGGCCGGCCGACGTACTCGTCATCCGCGCCCGTGATCGACGCCACGAGGCTGCCGCTCAGCGGCGGCGTGCCGTTGATCGTCAGTGTCCCCAGCGTTCCCGACACCTCGCCATCCTCACCGCGCACCTGAACCAGCGGGACCCACCGCCACTTGCGCTGTTTGTCGAAGCCCGTGCCCTGCGGGCGCGGGTGGCAGGACAGGAGCGTCGCCGGCATCGGGAGGACCGCCCCCTCCAGAAGAGCCTGCCCCGCTGAGCGGTCGAGCGAAGCGGCATTGTTGTTCGGGTAGAGCTTGTAGCCCGGGCTGACCGAGTCGATGACCGGCGCATCCGCGACCTCGAAGATCGGCTCATCGGTGAACGGATCGGCGGCGGCGCCGATCTGGTCGATCCAGTACTCGTGCTCGCCTGAGGGCACCGCCGTGTGGGTCATCGCGAGGCCGATCGACAGGTGCGCGACGTTCGCCGGCTTGAGGGAATCGCCCGGTGCGCCGCGATCCTTGGTGGGGCTGTCATGCCAGTACTTGAAGTCCGACGGGCGCAGCGCGTAGGGCTTCCACTCGCGGGTGAGACGCACCACCGCGATCCAGCGCGAGCCGTCAGTCTCCCTCCATTCCAGTGAGAGCTGCGTCGTGCGTGGCCCGCCCTTGGCCCAGAAGCACGTAAGCGTGGCCTCGTCTCCGAAGGCGCCCGGCGGCACGGCGAACCCGACGGTGTCCCACCCGTGCAGGTCCGCGATCTTCACGCGCAGCGCGCGAGCGCTTCCCGCCGCGCCCGGCGCCGTCGTGTCCACAGTGCGGGCGAGGTCCATCCGGTCGCTGGCGCGGACGTGCTCGGGAGGTTGCTCGGCGTCGAAGTCGAGGATGATCTCGCTCGGCGGCGTCCGAGCCAGGCGGTCCAGATACTGCTGCTTGTCCATCCACTCGCCGCCGATCCGCGCGAGCAGCCGGCTGAAGGCCGGTGCGCCCACCGCAACGAGGTCGCCGCCCTGCCGCACGAAGCCGTTCAGCGCCTCCACGGCGACCGCGGGAAAGCACTGCGCGCGCGGAAGCACCAGCACGTCGAACTGCTCGGCAGACAGCACGAAGGGGTTCGCCAAGTGCTCCCCGGTCAGCCGCGTCACGCTCGCGCCGCCTTCCGCGAGCGCCGCCGCATATCGCTCCGCGACGGCCCGATCTTGCCCAGGCATGTCGTCGCACAGGACGGCCACGTTCCCTCGGTCCGACCGGCTCCAGCCGAGCTGCTCAAGCACCCTCGGCCCGTCGGCTTTCTGTCGCTCCCACAAGTCCGCCATCGCTTGCGTCACCACCCGAATCGGCCCTGTGTGCACGATCGGCGCCAGCGGTTGCCGCCAGTCCTCACCCAGCCACAGAGCGATCAGGATCTCCCGCGCCTGCTCGAACGCCGGCGCCATGAGCGTGAACGTCTGCTCGCCCTCACCGCGTACGGTCTGGCACTCGGCCTGCAGCACGATGTTCCCGGTGTTCTTCAGCTCGCAGTTCAGCCGCGCCTCGCCCTGTACGCCAGCGTACTTCACCGTGACCTCGAAGGGCTGGTTCTCCACTACGCGCGCCGGCACCGTGGCGAAGCTACACGCCGTCCCTTGCGCGTCGGCCCGCACTCCGAGCGCTACTGCTGTCAGCGGGAACAGAACCACGGCAGCCGTTCTTCCCATCTTCCGGCCTTCCATTCTTCCCGTTTTGGTTGCCTTGGCCCGGCAGGACCGTTCCACGTTCCTCGCGAAGGAGCCCCAAGCCTCGTTCGGAAGGAGACCCTTCGATGTCAGACGCCGCTCGCCTCGCCTTCGTCGGAGCCGGAGGCCACTCAGGCCAGGCTCTGTACCC
This sequence comes from Armatimonadota bacterium, assembly GCA_016869045.1. Classification (GTDB taxonomy): domain Bacteria; phylum Armatimonadota; class Zipacnadia; order Zipacnadales; family VGFC01; genus VGFC01. Next base: position 8,673 of record VGFC01000265.1, on the reverse strand, counting down.
CTGCATTGCGCAGATTCCCGAGTTCGACCTGGTCGCCGTGTGCGACATCGACGCGGCCAGGGCCGAGAGTGCCGCGCGGCGCTTCGGGGCGCTGAAGGCCTACATGGACGTCGCGACGATGCTCGACGAGGCGAACCCCGCCGGTGTGTGCATCTGCGGCATGCCTGATATGCACCATTCCGTCAGCCTGCAGTGCCTCCAGCGGGGCATTCCCGTCTGGATGGAGAAGCCGCCGGCGTGGGACCTGAAGGGCGCCGTAGAGCTGGTTGATGCGGCGAAGGCGGCGGGGACGTTCGGAATGGTTGGCTTCATGAAACGTTTTGCGCAGGCGAACGCGATCGCGAAGGAGTACCTCGACTCGGGTGAACTCGGGCCCGTCTCCTCGATCACGCTGATGCACGGGGCGGGGAAGTACGATGAGTTCCGGCGGATGCTGCTGTTCAACGGCATTCACATGATCGACCTCGGGCGCTTCCTGGCGGGCGAGTGGGTGGAGCTGCACGCATTCGGCGCGCAGACCTCCGCGGGCACGCAGGCGATCAGCGTCTCCTTCACCCTCTCAGGCGGCGGCGTCGGGCAGCTCAACATCAACTCCGCGCACACGTGGCAGGACACGTTCGAGCAGGTGTACCTGACCGGCTCTGAGGGCGGGCTGCACCTGGAGTCCGGCCGCGACCTGGAGGTCATCAGCCAGAAGCGACGCTTCTCCGCGGGCAAGGGCCTGCAGACCTTCGGCTGGAGCGCGCGCTACACGACTTCGCACAACCTGTCGGGCTGGTTCTCCAGCGGCCATCACACGAAGGGCTATTGGGGCGAGCTGAGCCACTTCGCCCGCGCAGTCCTCGGCCAGGTCGAGCCCGTCGCGACGCTCGAGGACGGCGCGCAGGACATGCGCATCATCGAGGCCATCGTGCAGAGCCTCGAGACGGGCCAGTCCGTCGTCGTCTCTGACGTGTCATAGCCGTGCGCCGTTGCCGTTCTTCTGACTCCTGACTCCCTGAGGTGGTCAGCAATGGAGATCATCGCCATCGGCGAACTGCTGGTGGAGGTCATGCGGACTGAGGTGGATGCGCCGCTCTCCGAGCCTGGCCTGTTCACCGGGCCGTACCCGAGCGGCGCGCCGGCCATCTTCGCGAGCCAGGCCGCGCGTCTGGGGCACAAGACGGGGATGGTTGGGGCAGTGGGCAAGGATGACTTCGGGTTGTGCCTGAGGCGGCGCTTCGCCGCTGATGGAATCGACGATCGCCATGTCGTGGACGTGGAGGGCCTCGCGACGGGCGTCGCGTTCGTGGCCTACTTCGGCGACGGTAGCCGGCGCTTCATCTTCCACTTCGGCAACAGCGCGGCTGGGCAGCTCCCGCCGGTGGACGACATCGACCTATCGGGGACGCGCTTCGTGCACATCTGCGGGTGCACGCTCTCCGGCGGCGGCCTGCTCCGCGAGCGCTGCTACGAACTGGCCGAGCGCGCTGCAGCCGCCGGCGTCGGCATCTCGTTCGATCCGAACCTGCGGCCGGAGCTTCTCGGGGGTGCGGAGGCTGTGCGGCAGGTCTGCGCGCCGGTCACCCAACGTGCGACGGTCATCTCGCCGGGAACGAGCGAGGCGATGATCCTCGCGGACGCGGATGACCCGGACATCGCCTGCCGCAAGCTGCTGGAGGGCGGGGCGCGGCTGATCGCGCTCAAGCTCGGGAGTGCGGGCTGCCGCCTCTACACGCAGGAGGAGATCGTTGAGGTCGCCGCCAAGCCCGTGCGAGCCGTCGATCCGACCGGCGCGGGGGACTGCTTCGATGCGGCCATCGTCGTCGGGATGATCGAAGGCCTGCCGCTGGAGCGGATCGGCCGCCTCGCGAACGCCTGCGGCGCGTTGGCGACCACGAAGGTGGGCCCGATGGAAGGAGCGGCATTCCGCGAGGAGGTCGAGGCGTTCATGTAGGCCGTTACCGGGGCACCGGCCTCGCCTTGTACCGGTAGACGGCCTTCAGCCGCCAGATGATGACGCTCTCCGGTCCGGTCGAGTGGCGCGTGAACCACTCGACGCTGTTGCAGCCATAGCGGGCACTCGGCCAACTCCGCAGCTTCGACCAGTCGTACACGCTCCCGTCCGCTCCCAGGACCCCGACGTGCCAGATCGCGCCCTCGTACGGCTCGTAGTGCGGGGAGTGCTCGACGGAGATGACGTCGCCGGGCAGCAGCGGCGCGTGGCGGTCCCAGTAGAAGACGTCCCAGAGGCCCCGCGTGCGCATGAGAATGTGGTGGTCGGAGTGCCTGCGGAATCGCGCCTGCGCACCGAGCGCGTCATCCACAATGCAGTCCACGTAGTCCGAGCAATCGTTCTTGTGCAGCCGGAAGCGGCCCATGGGCCGGAGACGGTGGAACTCCTGCGCCTTCCTGCCGATCAGCCAGTTGAGGGGCTTCTCGCCCGGGTGGTTGCGGTAGAAGTCCCGCCGGGCCTGCACGGCCGGGTCCGTGAAGCTGGGTGGGGAGAGGCTCGGCAGCCAGCGACCCGCGACGACATACCATGTCACGGCCAGCGTGAGGACCGCAACGACTGTCAGGAGCAGCAGGAACGGACCGAGGCGCATGAGGCCCAGGTTCGGGCCGGGGCTACGGTTCCCCTTGCGCAGCGGGTGAGGGCACGCCATGCAGAGGGATGGGTTCGATCATGTACCGGTACACAGCGCGCAGTCTGCGCACGATGGCCTCACCCGGGCCGAGCGAGCTGTGCATGAACCACGCCGGCTCGTGGCGGCCATAGCGGTCGGTGCCCCAGGCCTTGAGCTTCGTCCAGTCGTAGACCAGGCCATCCGTGCCGACGATGCCTCGATGCCAGGGGGCGTCCTCCGAGGGCGCGTAGTGAGGTGAGTGCCGCACCGCGATCTCGTCGCCGGGCAGGAGTGTGGCTCCCGGCTCCCAGCGGTAGAACTCCCACACACTGGGCTCACTGGCCAGGAGGTGCTGGTCAGAGTTGCGCCGGAAGCGGGCCTGGGCGCCCAGCGCGTCATCGAGGACTGCGTCAGTGAAGTCCGAACAGTCGTTGCGGCCGAGGACGAACGCACCCATCGGCTCCGTGCGGCGGAACTCCTCGGCCTTCTCCGCGATCGCCCAGTTCAGCGGCCTCTCGTTGGGGTATCGGCGCGCGAACTCCTGGCGCGCCCATTCCTCGAACGAGACCCTCGGGAGAACCTCGGTCGGGGTCGGAGTTGCGCTGGCGGCTGCGTCGGTCTCCTTCGGGGGATGCCACGCGAGCCACCAGGCCGCTGCCGAGGCAGCGACCAAGGGCGCCGCGAGGAATGGGAGAATCCGCGACTGCATGGCGTCGTCCTGTCGGGTGTGCGTCCTGGAGTGCTCTTACCACGGAAGGGGGCTGTGGCCCTGAGGAAAGGCGACGGCCTGGGCCGCAGGACCCAGGCCGTCTGAACGAGAGGTGTAGCCCCCCAGGTGGACCTATCGGAGGCCGCTGATCAACTCAGCGGGAAGTCGATGCTTCTTCCTTCGCCACTCGACCGGTAGATTCCTTCTAGCAGCTCCGTGAGATTCCGCCCATCTTCGACGGTGATGGTCGTGGGCGCGTCGGTCTCGATGGCGTCGATCCACTGCTGCATCGGGCCCGGCAGGGCCTGCGGCAGGCTCTGGACGACCATCTGGCCGCCCAGGCCGGCATACTGCGCATCCTGGGACATGAGGAACGGCCGCCCGTCGATGCCCCGGATGCCGACGAAGCCCTTGGTGCCGTAGATCTCGATCGGGTTCGGCCCGGCGCGATGGACCCACGCGACGTCGAGGATGCCGAGGGCCTTGCTTTCGAATTCCACCACCGCCACCGCGTTGTCATCCACGTCGGGGTACTTGCCGGTGAAACTGTTCATCTTCGCGATGACGCTCGTCGGCTTGCCCATCAGCCAGCGCATCACGTCCACCGTGTGGCAGCCGAGGTCAAACAGCGCGCCGCCGCCGGCCGCGACGGGATCGGCGAACCACAGCGTGTGCCCGCTGAACCATCCGTCGAGTGCGGCGGAGTGCGCGATCCGTGCCCGCATGAGCGTGACCTCACCGATCAGCCCCTCGTCCAGCACCTTCCTGAGCAGCAGAATCTCCGGCGAGCAGCGGGACGGAAGCGAGATCATGAACTTGATCCCCGCCTCGTGCACGGCCGCGACGATCTCGTCCGACTCCTTCGTCGTGACACTCAGGGCCTTCTCGGTGAAGACGTGCTTGCCCGCGCGGATCGAGCGCAGGATCACGTCGTGGTGGATGTTCGTGGTCGCATCGCACGCTACGGCCTGCAGGCCGTCCACCGCCAGGAACTCGTCAAGGTCGGCGTAGAACGGCACGCCCTGCTCGTCTGCGGCAGGCTTGCCGCGCTCAGGAATCTCGTCCCAGATCGCGACCAGCTCCGCGTTGGGGTTCTCTTTGATCTGCCGGACGTAGCCGCCCGCGTGAACGTGCGCCATGCTCAGCTTCCCGACCTTGACCAATCCCTTCACCTCGTTTCGTAGGCCGCGAACCACGGACTTCAGATTACAGACCCCGAACCCCGATCGCCGAACCCCGAACCTACACGACCCCCGCCGCCACCGCGTCGATCTCGAACGACAAATCGGCGCGGCAGACGTCGGCGACCATGCACACACCCAACTCCGCGAGGGGCGTGCCTGCGCAGAGCGTGTAGAACGGCTCGATGTACCGGGCGTCCTTCAGGAAGACGGTTGCCTGGCAGATGTCGGCCCTCGTGAGGCCCCGCGTGTCGATGAGGGCCTCGACATTCTGCACGGTCCGCACGATCTGCCCCTCGATGTCGTCCTGATGGATCGTGTGGCCGGCTTCGTCAATGGAGGCGGTGCCGGAGACGTAGACCGTCCGCGCGCCGCCCGAGACGACCTCCATCGCGCGCGCAAACGCCGAGCCGTAGGCGTACGCCTCGTTCTGCAGGGGATTGTGCAGCCGCTCGATGTGCAGGTCGCTACCCTCGGTCGGCTGGATCGCGAGCAGGTCCATCGTCAGCTCGAGGCAGCCCGGAGGCCGGGCCTGGATGCCCGTGCTGGCGGGGAGATAGTCGTCACCCCGGCCGAGCAACCCGTAGTGCGTGTAGCACGCATTGCGCGCGTGGTTGAACTCGTCGTACCAGGCCAGGATATCGCCGATGTAGATCCAAGTGCGCACGACATCGCGGTACCGCAGTCCTAGGTTCAGCAGCAGCTCGTTGGCGATGTCGAACATGCCGGTTGCCTGCTCCACGGGAGGGAGCGGCGCGCCGGGGGAGGTGCCGCGCAACCCGGACAAGTACACGTGGGTCACAGCCGGTGTGCGGATGATCTGCCCGATGGGGTGATCGCCATACAGGACGGGCGCCGACCGCGCGCCGACAATCGCGCACAGATGCACCCCCGCCAGCCCGTCGCCGCAGGTAGGCATGCCTTCCAGGTAGGTCGGCGGTACATCGCCGAAGGCGGGCGAATCCGCGACCGCGCCGGCGCGGCCCGCCTCGGCGGCGGCCTGAACCGCCAGCGCACCGTAGAGCCGCTCCTGGACGATGGTTGCGTCGCGCTCGGAGAGGAACGCGGCGATCTCGCCATAGACCGCTGCGGCATCGGCGCGGGCGGTGTCGGCGCTGCCCTGAGGAGCGCTCGCCGAGAGGTACAGCTCTTCGTGATCCGGGCGTTGGATGCGCGTGACGTGGACGTTGCGGATGACGCCGCGGTGCATCGCGGCGCCGGGGGGCTGCGTGACCTGGCTCATTCAGTCGATTCCAGTCTGCACTGATTGTGCGGCCCGGCGGAGTTCCTCGCCGCCTGCGCGATCCCCTGCTTCGGCATCACCATACTCCCACGAAGGAGGCCAGCAGGGCGAGCCCGCCGCACGCCCCGATCACCCAGGCCGCCTCGACCTTCGTGCGAACCAGCACGGTAAGCGCCGCCAGGCACAGGATTCCCTGGGGCCACGAGCCGATGGTGTCGCGCGCCATCTGCACGGCGGCGGCGGCGATCAGTCCTACGACCCCCGCCTCCACACCCTTAGTGAACTGCTGTACGCGCGGGTTACCCCTCAGCCTGCCGAGTTGGTGGGACGCGGCGATGGTCATGAAGAAGGAGGGCAGGAAGATGCAGACAGTGGCCACCGTGGCGTACAGCACGGCAGCCCAGGGACCACCGGCATCGAAGCCGACCTTCCAGCCGATGAACGTAGCGGTGACGAGCAGCGGCCCGGGAGTCACCTGGCCGAGCGCGACGGCGTCGTTGAACTGGTAGCTGGTTAGCCACCCGTAGCGCACCACCACATCCGGCCGCATGAGGGGGACGAGCGCGGGTCCCCCGCCGAAGACAAAGGTGCCGACGCGAAGGCAGGAAAGCGCGAGCTCCAGGAGGCTGCTCATGCCTTGGCCTCCTTCGGCTCGGCAGGGGGCTTCGGCTGCTGTCGCACGAGCAGCCCCAGGAGGCCCGACGCCAGGATGAGGGCCACGGAACTCAGCGCCTTGATCGTCGGGGCGGCGTGCTGAAGCCACTCCCAGCCAGGCACAAGGTCGTTGACCCGCGCACACAGGAGACTCGCGACCAGGACGAAGGCGGCGATGCTCAGCCCGGAGAGTTGCGTCAGACCCTTCTTGCCCAGCCGCCACGCGGCGGCCGCGATGACGGCCACCACCGCCGGCCTAACTCCGGAGAGGAACCCCTCGAACTCGGGCAGCCGACCCATCCAGAAGTAGATGGGTGTCACGACCAGCACGATCAGGAACGGCGGCAGGATCAGCCCTCCTGCCGCCGACAGAGCCCCGAGCCAGCCGCGCAGGCGGTAGCCGATGTAGACCGCCGCGTCGATGGCGATCGGCCCGGGCAGGATGCCGCCGACGGCCACCCCTTCCGCGAACTCCTCGGAGGTGACCGCCTTGCGGCGCTCCACGAACTCCCGCTGCAGCAGGCTGACCAGCGCCATCGGCCCGCCGAAACCCGTGGCGCCGATGCGCAGGTAGGAGAGGAACATCTGCAGCAGACTCAAGCGCTTCCCTCCGCGGCTTCGTAGGCTTTGAGCGTTAGACGCGCCGTACGCTCCCAGGTGAACTGCCGCGCCCACGCGACGCCTCGTGCACCCAGGTCCCGTCGCCGGGCCTCGTCGCCAAGTAGCTCGGCCAAGGCCGCCGTGAGCGCCTCCGGGTCGGTCGGGTCGATGTACACCGCCGCCTCGCCGCCCACCTCCGGCAGCGAAGAGGTGTTGGAGCAGACCACCGGCGTGCCGCACGCCATCGCCTCGAGTACCGGCAGCCCAAAGCCTTCGAACAACGACGGAAAACAGAACACTTCAGCCGCGCCATAGATCGCCGGCAGAGCCTCCTCGGGCACGTGCCCCAGGCGCACGATCCGTTCCCGCGCCGGGGAGGCCTCGATGGCCTTCTGTGCTGCAGGATCGCGCTCCGCCGTCCCGACGATGGCGAGCCGCGCCTCGGAGGGCGCCAGCCGCGAGAACGCCTCAACCACGCCGCGCAGGTTCTTGCGCGGGTGACCTGAACCCACGCACGCCAGGATGTACGGCGGCTGCAACCCGTGCCGCTCGCGCACGACCTCCGCTGCATTCGGCACGGGCGCGAAGTGCGGGGCGACGCCTAGCGGCGTGACGTGGACCTTCGCCTCGGGCACTCCCATCCACTCGACCAGATCGCGCTTCGTGCACTCCGAGATCGCAATGATCGCCGCCGACCGGCGCGCGGCGGAGGGAATCAGCGCTTCGTAGTGCCGGAGTTCGGAGGGATCGTATAGCTCCGGGTAGTGCAACGCCGCGAGGTCATAGAAGGTCGTCACCGCGGGGCACGGGAGCCATGACGGGAGGAGCGTCCCTGGGAAGTGCGCCACCGCGACGCCGTCCCAGGCCATCGCGGCGGGCATCCGCAGACGCAGCCAGAGCCGGGGGATGGGGGAGACCCGTGCGCGGTCTGCCGCCGCGAAGAGGGGCTCCGCGTCTGCGGGGCGCTCGGGACCGGCGGCGTAGAGGAACAGCTCCGGGCGGTCGGGCAGGGCCAGCAGCGCGCGGGTCAGGTTCAGCGTGTAGGTCTCTACGCCGGACTTCTGCAAGTGGAGCAGATAGGTGGCGTCAATCCCCACACGCAGACGCTGCGCCGCCGTACCGAACCTGGCCACGGAGGGGTAGCGCCGCTCCGGGGAGGACTGCGCGTGCTCCTGGGGCGCAAACAGGCGGCTGACTGCGACTCCGGCCCACGCGGCGACGAGGGGCATGAGCGGCAGGAAGTACCGCGCTTCGCCGGCATAGGAGGCGAGGTGCACCAGAGCAACCGACAGGAAGAACGCGGCCACGAGGGCTGAGCCTGCGGAGCGCCAGAGGCTGGCCAGGCCGATCGCCGCCCCGAGCAGCAGGAGGGGATGCAGCAGCCGCGTGAGGCGCGTCCCCTCGGTGGGTGTCAGGACCAGGTACCCGATCTTGTCCAACATCAGGCCCATCAGCGCAGCTGGCCGGCGCAGGTTGTCCCACGCCTGAGCGCGAGCCATGGCCATCATCGCGCGGTCGGCCCGGACTTCATCATCGCCGCACTCATGCAGGACGCGCGTGCAGACGGTGTATGCGTAATCGCGGTAGCGGCCGTGGTGCGGCAGGTAGTTTCCGGCCCACAGATGGACGCCGCTCAGGGTCGTTCCCGGCACGAAGGCGCCGAGAGCGAGTTGGTTCCGA
>VGFC01000264.1 GCA_016869045.1 Armatimonadota bacterium | reverse complement strand
CATGCAGCAGGCTATGCGCCGCGCACCAGGCGTTGAGCTGGTCCCAGTACGCCTCGCGGTGCAGCCGAGTCCACGTGTCAAAGAACGCACAGCGCACGGCCGCCTGCGTTCCTTCGGGGTAGTCGGCCGACGGGTCGAAGCCAAGGGCATCGGAGGTGAAGAGGAGCGGCAGGTAGGGGCGCAGGTCGTACCCCTGGTCGGCCGTGAAGGCCTCCAGCATCCTCGGCGTCCACATCACCTCCTTCGAGCCCACCCGTCCGCCAACGCGCGGCTCATCGGTGAACATGCCCGGCACGGTCTTGCCGAAGTGCTCGCCCACGTACTGCCGGTAACGTTCGTGAGTCACCTCGATGAAGCGCCCCACGGCGGCCGGGTCCAACGTGTCCACCGGGAAGCCGCCCGGCCGCATCACGAAGTGCACAACCATGCCCTCGCCCGCAGGCTCCTCGCCGGCGAGCGCCCGGGGCTTCTCCCCAGCCCGCAGCAGGACCGTCGCCACCACGTCACCTTCCGGCCTCTCGGCCCCAACGTGGGCCGTCAGCACCTTGCCCCGGAGCTCGGGATGCCCCTCAACCACGTGCCCCTGCGCCGTGCCGCTCGGCCACCCGCCCTCATCATACAGCCAGGCGTACAGGCCCTCTGCCGCCGCGCGCTCGACCGCGTACCTCACCAGTTCGAAGTACTCGTCCGAGAGATACGGCGGCGACTGTCCCTGCAGGAAGTCTCCCAGCCGGAAGTTCTCACCCATCGGGTGGATGAAGAACCCGCCGCAGCCCTTCTCCCTCATCTCTGCAATGTCGCGGTCGATCCGCTCCCGCGTGACCTCGCCGTTCCAGACCCAGAACATCATCGGTCGGTACACGGCGGGAGGGTTCGCGAAGGCTGCCGTCAGGGTGGGGATCATGGTTCTGCTCCTTCTGGTAGGGAGACCCAAGTTGGCCCTCTCGTGTTCGCCGCCGGGCAAGCGGGGCCTGCCCAGGCCGGGAGGTCTCGCGCGGGTCGAGGGCAAAGAGCGCCGTGCAACGATCCTGCACGGAGTGGCCGACGTGCCTGACGATCTCTCCGTCCTCTGGGCTCGGGCGATGACGGCGCGCCGGCGGCGGCGAATCCCGGAGTCCCGCGCGTTGCTCACCCGGCTGCTCGAGGCCTCAAGAGATCCGTCGTTCGCACTCCTCGCACGTGCGCATGTGGCGCTTCTGGACGGCGACCGCGAGTCTGCCGAGAAAGCGCTCGCGCAGGTGGCAGAGACTCTCCCCTCTGATACGCGCACTGCCGCCCTGGGGATGCTCGTGGCCGAGCGCTGGCCGGCTGAATCCCGCGACTGTGAGACCCACCTCGTGGCCACGGCCAGGGCCTACCGGAAGCTGTGCCGATCGGCGCCGCAGCCCGGCGAGATCGCCCTGGAACTGGGCGCCGCGCAAGGCCTGGCGACGCGGATGATCGCGAGGAGGTCGGCGCTCGTGTACGCCGTCGAGAAGTCGGCCGCGATGGCGGAACGGACCCGCGAGACCACCGCAGGCCTCGCCAACGTCCGCGTCATCGTTGCCGACGTGGAGGATCTCGGCCTCGTCCGCGCACACGCGCCGCGTGCCGACCTCATCTTCCTGGACATCGGCGGCTCGACGCCCGTGGCCAAGGTCCTGGACGTAGCCCGCTGGTACCAGGAACTCTACCGGCCTCGCGCACTGATGCTCCGCTCAGTCCACCTCAATCACTTCGTCGCAGGTCTTGCCTCGGTCGAGCCAACGCGCGGCCCCTCGTCCTTGACGCCCTGAGTCCCCCGATGCTACAATCCTCGTGTCACGGAGCCTCCAGGGGCTCATGTCGCCGCCGCATCCATCGAAGCTGCCCCGGGAATGCACATCCCCGTGGGGCGCGGGCGTCTCAAGGAGCACACGTCATGGCCGACGACCCCGCCCTTGCTGCGCCCTCGTCTGACGCCTCCGAGCCGGCGCCGGACGAGGCCGGTTCCACCTCCGGTCTCCCGTTCGGTCTCACGGTCGATGAGTCGATCTGGCTGGCTGCCATCGGCATCGGGTTCGCCGCCGCCTTCGGCCCCGAACTGATCTGGATGTTCGGCCGCTGGATGGACAGCGAGTACTACGGGCACGGGCTGTTCATCCCGCTCATTTCCGCCTACCTCATGTACCGCCGGCGCAACGCGGTCGCGGCCCTCGTCGGGCGCCCGGACCGCCTGGGTCTCGTGCTGGTCATCGTCGGCCTGCTGCTGCATCTGCTGGCCGTCGTCGTGGACGTCAACTTCGCCTGCAACTTCGCCGCGATCATCGTGCTGTGGGGCTTCATCGCGTGGTCGTGGGGGCGGCCGGTGGCGCTGGCGCTGCTGTTCCCCATCGCGTACCTGAGCTTCATGGTGCCGATAGACCGCCTGCTGATCGATGCCTTTGCCAGCCCGCTGCAGTTGACCGCGGCCAAGATGGCGGCGGGCTTCAGCGGGGCCATCGGCATCCCCGTCACGCGCGATGGGGTCAACCTCAGCGTCCCGCAGTACACGTTCGAGGTGGCCGTCCCCTGCAGTGGACTCAAGTCCCTGACCACGATGGGCGCGCTGTCCGTGCTGTTCGCCTTTCTCGTGAAGGGGCCGCTCTGGCGTCGGCTGGTCCTCGTCGCTAGCGCGCTGCCGGTGGCGCTGCTGGCCAACGCGACGCGCGTCACGCTGATCCTGCTGGTCGCCCAGAGCATGGGGGCGAACATGGCCGAGGGCTTCTTCCACAGCTTCTCAGGAGTCGTGGTGTTCGCCATCGGGCTGCTCGGGCTGTACGGAGTCGGGAGGCTCCTCCGGTGCCACACGCTACGCGACGATATCTGATCCCGATCGTGCTCCTCGCGACGGCGGCCCTGCTCAGCGGCAGCGTCCGCCGGAGCCGGTCGCACACCCCCCAGGCATCCTTCGGCCTGGCGAAGATGCCGCTGGAGCTCAGCGGCTTCCGGGGTCGCGTGCTGCCCTCCGACGAGAGCGTCTTCGCCTACCTCGGCGCCGACGAGATGATCGACCGCCTGTACGTAGACCCCGAAGAGAAGCACACCGTGAAGCTCTCAGTGGTGTTTGCGCGCGGATGGCGCGCCCTCCACTCCCCGAGATCCTGCTATAAGAACCAGGGATGGGCCGTGGTTGAGGACACGCCTGACGAGATGGCGCCGGCGGAGGGCAAGACGGACCCGATCCACGCCACGCGGCTGGTCATGAGCAAGCCCGACGGTTCGCGCTTCGTGGCCGTGTATACGTTCGCCACCGGGCCGGCCACAACGGGAAGCTGGTTCCTCCACAGCGCCCGAATGGCGTTCGGCGGAGCGAAGAGAGGCGGCGCCCTGATTGCGGTCGTCGCTCCCTCCTCAACCGCCGAGAGCGACCCGGCAGCGACCGCCGCCGCCGAAGGTCTCGTGCGCCAGGCGCTGAGATTCATGCAGGAAAGATGGGAGGGTAAAGAGAAGAGTAGCCTGGACAGCAAAAGCTAGACAATGCTATAACATAGCCCAGTACGCAACACCGAACACAGGAAAGAGGGTGACACCGTGGGCACCCCTCACCGAAGCATCGTCTGCGTGCTACTCGCGGCGGTCTGTGCCGGGCTCCCTGCGGCAGGACTTTCGCAGGACGTAGGCAGCACCCCCGACGACCCGTTCGTGTTCTTCACTCCCGGTCTGGGCATCATGGACCGGAGGACGGACCACGACCGCTTCTTCAACAGCATCGACAGCACGCTGGTCGTGCCCTTCTCGCCCCACACCAGTGCTCTGGCCACCTTCTCCCTGCAGTTCAAGGACAAGCCGCTCTGGTCCACGGTCGGCAACTACGACTGGTTCCTCAACCGGGACACGACGCTCCGCCTGGGTGCGGGGATGTTCGACGACGAGCTCGGCGCCCGCGTGACGGCCTTCCAGCAGCGCAAGCGCTTTGGCACCGGCGTTCGGTTGGGGGTCATGAACGGCGATCTGGAGATCGGCGGTTTCGTATCGCTACCGCTAGCGTGGGGGTTCCCCCTGCGCAAGGAGTCCCTCGGGGAGCGCGTTCACGGCCGCAGTCGTGTGACGGACCTGGGCGCCAGGACCGCGATCTCGCTGTCGCTGCGCGGGGGTAGCCCCTCTCTGGGCACCGAGCCGGAGTATTTCTTCCCGCGCGACGCCGAGTGGCCCCGCTTCGGCCAGGGACCTGCGGGGCAGAATGCAACCGCCGCTGCCCTGCCGTCCCAGTTGTCGCAGGTCTGGGTCTGCGAGGCGGGCGGCCCGGTCCGTTCGTCCGCTGCGATCGCCGAGAACACGGTCTACGTCGGCTCGGATGACGGCTATCTCTACGCCCTCGACCTGGAAACGGGCGCCCTACGGTGGAAGTACCGACTCGGGTCGCCCGTGGCCTCCTCCCCGGCAGTTGCCAGCGGGCGGGTGTTCATCGGCGATGACAGCGGCTCGGTGTACGCCTTCCTGGCGGAAGGCGACAAGCGGCTGACCGAGGACCGGGTCGGTCTGCAGCTATGGCGCTTCGATGCGGGCGAGGCCGTGGTTGGCTCCCCGCTGGTCACCCTCTCCGGGCACGTGGTCTTCGGTTCCCGGAATGGCGCCGCGTATGCCGTAGACGTCGTCTCCGGACGGCCGGTCTGGACGCATCCCACCGGGGGCCCGGTGACAGCCTCCCCGGTGAAGAGCCCCCAGCCACTGGCCGTGGTCGATAGCAGCGGTCGGGAGCGGACCGAACGGGATGTCATCTTCTGCGCGAGCGAAGACGGCCAGCTCTACGCCCTGGCCGAACGCGACGGTCAGGTGCTCTGGAGCGTCAACACAGGGGCGCCCGTGCGGAGCACTCCCGTGGCATGGGACAAGAAGGTCCTCGTCGTCAACGAAGAGGGTGTGGCTCTGGCGCTCCACGGCTCCGACGGCCGTGAGGCCTGGAGGCAGCAGTTGCCCGGCAGCCCGGGCGGCTCGCCGTCGATCGATGGGACCCGGGCCATCGTCCCGCTTCGCGTGGGCCGTCTCGTCGGCCTAGACCTGGCCACCGGCGAGGCGGAGTCCACCGCTGAGATTCCAGGCCAGATCGGGTCGACCCCGATCGGCGTCCAGGGACCCCTGCTGTACGTAGGGTCTGCGAACGGCCACCTCTACGGCCTCGACCGGAGCAACGGCGCCGTGCGGTGGGACTTCGCCACGGGTGCGCCGATCAGCGCCTCGCCGGCCGTGGCCCACGGTCAGCTCGTGTGCGGCTCCGAAGACGGCTCGGTCTACGCCTTCGGCGCCAAGACGCCACCGGACGGTGTCACCCAGAACCGCGTGGCGGCCGGACCCCGCGTGACGGGCCTCGGGCCGGAGGTCGGTGCGCCGGGCGGCAAGCCGCCGGCTCTCCCCGACCTCGCCCCGGTGAAGCGCTCCTGGACGCCTCCGCCGGGCTGGTTCGAGAAACCCACCCCCCCGAGCCCCTCGGGCGACAAGCAGAGCAGCATCATCTCGGTGCCGAAGCCCGAGTCACCCAAGCAACCGCCTGTCGTCCTCCCGCAGGAACCCTCCGGGATCCGGATGCGGCTCACCTCCGAGCCGGCGGACGCCGCCGAGCTGCCGATTGACCTGACGAACCAACGCGAGACCACTGTGGTGTGGGGCACGACCGAACCATCTGCCGAGGTCGATGGACAACTCGTGCACAACCGCGACGGACGGATCGAGGTGGCCCGGTCCTTCGAGGACGACGGGACATACCCCGTGATGATGGTCACGGGGAAGGGCACGCGGAACGAACGCGTCGCCTGCCGCCTGGTGGTCGTCGATACCAGCCCGGAGCCCGCGGCCTCCCGCAAGGTCGCCTTCACCCCCGATGGCGACGGAGTGGGCGACACCATCGCCTTCCGGCTGTACGCCGAGGGGCCGGACGACAGCGTGGCCGCCCGCATCCTGGACATCCGCGACGCGGCGGGCAACGCGGTCCGCACCTGGTCGGCCCCGGGCCCGGGGGAGAAGACCGTCATCTGGGATGGCAAGGACCTGACGGGCCAGAATGCCCGCGCCGGCGTGTACGAGGTCGTCTACACGGTGAAGGACGCCTCGGGAAACCTCCGCCACATGAGGCAGCGCGTACTGCTCCAGCGCGCCGGCGAGCGCACGATGGCCAACTGAGTGAGCGGGGCCTTAGAACTGCGTGGCGTAGTCCTTGGCCCGGTGGCGGACGATCTCACCCTCCACCATGTACACCACGTCCTCCGCGATGTTCGTCGCGTGGTCGGCGATGCGCTCCAGGTGGCGCGAGACCGCGAGGATGTGCATCAGGCACTCGATCTCCTCGGGGAACTGCCGGATGCGGTCCTGGATGGCGGCGTAGTTGTCCCGGTTGAGGTTGTCCACTTCATCGTCCTGCGCGCACACCCGTCGGGCCAGGTCTGCGTCGAGGTTGACAAGCGCGTCGAGGCTGCCCTTCAGCATCGACTGCGCCTTCTCGCACATCGCCCGAATGTCGACCGGCGCCTCGACGTAGCACGCCTTGGCCAGGTAGTCGGCACGCTCCGCGATGTTGACCGCCATGTCGCCGACGCGCTCGATGTCGCTGTTGATCTTCAGCACCGCGATGATGAACCGCAGGTCTGACGCGACGGGCTGATGGAGTGCCAGTATCTTCAGGCACTCCTCCTCCACGTCCACCTCGGCCTGGTCGATCTGCTCGTCGTCGATGCGGATGGCCTCGGCCGCGCGCGCGAGGTCGCGGTCCACCAGCGCCCGCACGGAGCGCTGCACGTTCTCCTCCACCACCGCGCTCAAGGCCAGGATCTGCTGCTTCAGGTTCTCAACCTCGCGGTGTAGATGCCGCGACATGGCACTCTTGCTCCTTCGCGCCGCCCGAACCGAGCGGCAGCGGTGTTCTCAGTTCGCTCCTTCCACGCCTTCCCGATCCTCGCCTCCGTGAGCAGAGGCGCGTTTCGTCTGTCGGGAAGGACCTACACGCCGGTCGGCGGAACTGGTGGCGGCTTGGCCGGCGTACTGCACCGAAAGAGAGGATCGCGACTTGAGCAAGCTGCGCGTCGGAGTCATCGGGACCGGGAAGCGAAAGCCACGCGGAGACCAGTTCGGCTACGCGATGGCGTATCAGCACGCGGACGCCTATCAGAAGCTGGATACGTGCGAACTGGTGGCGTGCGCCGACATCGTCGAGGAGAACGCGAAGGCCTTCGCCGAGAACTACGGGTTCACTGCGACTTACACCGACTACAAGGAGATGCTCGCCAACGAGCATCTCGACGTGGTCAGCATCTGCACGTGGATGCACTTGCACGAGGAGATGGTGCTGGAGACCTGCAAGGCGGGCGTGAAGGCCATCCACTGCGAGAAGCCGATGGCCTACACCTGGGGCGGCTCCAAGAGGATCGCCCAGGCGGCCCAGGAGGCGGGCGTGCAGCTCACCTTCAACCATCAGCGTCGCTATGGCGCACCGTTCGTGATCGCCAAGCAGCTCGTGGAGGCCGGGGAGATTGGCGAGCTGTTCCGGATGGAGTGCGAATGTGGGAACATCTACGATTCCGGCACGCACTTCATCGACATGTTCAGCTTCTTCAACGGCGAGACGCCCGCGAAGTGGGTGATTGCGCAGATCGACTACCGCCGCGAGAACCTCGTCTTCGGCGCGCACTGCGAGAATCAGCAGGTGCTGCTGACCGAGTACCAGAACGGCGTGTTCGGCCTCGTGATGACGGGTGCGGGGGAGGCGAGACCGGTCGGCTGCGTGGACCGAATCCTCGGCAGCGAGGGCGTGATCGACGTCGGCTTCGGCCACGGGCCTACCGACGCGATCCGCTGGCGGAAGTTCGGAGACGCAGAGTGGCGATGGCCCGACACGGGCGGCGAGGGCATCCACGGTCCGGGCTTCATCGACCGCGCGGTCGCCGACGTGATCGACTGCCTGCTGACCGGGCGCGTGTGTCAGCTCGATGCCAGGAACGCGCTCATCGCGACGGAGATCATCTTCGGTGCGTACGAGTCCAGCCGCCGCCGCGGCCGCGTCGACTTCCCGCTCGACATTGACGACAACCCGCTGGTGGCGATGGTGGAGAGCGGCGACCTGAGGCCTACGAAGGCGTGGTAACCAGAGCAGTCACGGGCGAGGCCGCCCGTGCCACGTAGAGCGACGCGCCGGACTCCGTCCCACCGGGGTGGGAGGAGGTCCGGCGCGTTTGGTCAACTGGACCAAGCGCGATCCAGCGCTCAGTCGTGATACCCGCGTGCGTACGCGGACAGTTCGGCCAGCGTCTTCCGGCTGCCTCTGCCGCCGATCCCGTTCTCGTCCTTGTGGCACCCGTAGCAGGCGAAGTCCAACGTAACGAAGCCGCGAGCGTACTCGGGCGCGGTGGCCGTGACCTCGTCCAACTCGCCCCGATGGGTCGCAACAGGCGTGTCGGTGTAGAACATAGCGGCCTTGCCGACGGGGTTCGCGTTGATCTGGAAGATGTGGGTTGGCACGTCTCCCTGGTAGATGCTCGGGGCCAGTGCCGACTTCGTCGCCTTCGGCATGTGGCAGTCTTCGCAGTCGGCCATGGCGCCGTGCGCCGTGTTACGGGCCTGAGCGGAGTGGCAGCCGCGGCACGTGCGCGTGATGCCTTCGCTCGAATAGAGCGAGCCCTTGTGATGGTGGTGGCAGTCAAGGCAGCTCAGGGCGGCGTGTCCCGCCGAGCGCATCTCCTCAAACTGCTCGTGATGCTGGATGAAACCGTCCTTGGCCGGGATCCGCCGTTTGGCTGCATCTCGGTAGTGGCACTGGCCGCAAGCTTCTGCCGTCCGGTCGATGCGGATGTCAGACACGCTGGCGGTACGCGCGTGGCGGCCTCCGGGCCCATGGCAGGCCTCACACTGGATGCCAGGCTCGGCGAACGTGCCGTACATCCCAGCCAGTCCGTCCTGATGCGGCCCCGCCGCCCCGGTGGCCACCCATCCGGTCGTGTGGCACGCTCCACAGTCATAGGGCTTGGTGCCTGGCGGGAGGGTGTCCTCGTAGGGACCAAAGGCTGCGGTGGCGAGGTTGTACTGGACCGCCGGGCCGGTCACGATGTACCCGCTGCGGTCAACGAACCTCGCCTTCCAGCCGAAGCCGCCGATGACGTATGTCACGTCATTCCACGAGTACCCCACCGGCGGCGACGGAACCGTCGAGAAGGGGAACAAAGGGGGTTGCCCGCCGGTGATCTTGACCAGCTTGTACGGGTGCCCCGATGCGCGATGGTCCTCCATCTGGTTCGGGTGGCAGGTGGCGCAGACGAGAGCCCCAACGAAGCCACCCTCCGGGACAGGCGGAGCCTGCGCCGCGTGTCCCCCGCATCCGGCGACGACGGCCATCACCGCCAGCGCGGATGCCAGTACGGCAAGTCCCACTACGAGTCCCCGCTGCATAAGCATGACCTCCCGAAGTGACTGCACGGTAGGGCGGATGATGCAGTCTGCGTCGCACCGTGCGACTTCACGGCAAGCGTGTGCTGAACTCGGCGTACCACAAGTCGGCGTCGTAGCCGAGGAGCGTCCCGTTGTAGTCGTCGAGATCGTCCAGGGCGAGGCCCAGGCGGACCGAGTGCTCGTCCCACTTGTGCTCCAGCGAGGCGGACCAGGTCTGCTGCTTCAGCTCGATGCCGCCGAAGGAGTCGGCCCGCGTGAAGCTCGTCTCGAAGTTGGTGCGGTCGGAGACGCGCCAGGCCGCCCCGAGGCTCCAGCTACGCGCATCGCTGACGAAGGGTGTCGGCCTCCCGGCGCCGACGAGGCCGTAGCTCTGGTTCAGCAGCGACAGCGTCGCGGTCACGTCGTCGGTGACGCTCCACCAGGCCGACAGATCGCGAGTGATGATCTCATTGCGCAGGCCCCGGTCCGCGTTCTCCCGCTGGTCCGCCTGGTAGCCCAGGGTCAGGCCGATGGGCGCGAACGTCGGCGTCCACGAGCCTCGGAAGCGTAGCAGGTCGGCCTGGGAGTAGATCAAGGTCGTCACCGGATAGCCGCCCACATCGTAGGCCAATGGCCGCGCGTCCACGCGCCGGCGGCTGAGGTCAACCTGCAGCTTCACATCCTTACGCGGGCGAACGCGGATGTTCACGGTGCCCGTGTTCACCGCCGGCTGGAGGACCTGCGATTGACGACCGTTCACGTAGTCCACGTCGGCGGTCTCGAGGCCGGCGCGGATAACCGTCTTCGGCAGGCCGATGTACTCACCCTCGATGGCGGCCAGGCGCTCCCGCTTGGCGTAGGCGGTCCGGGCGATGGAGTCCTCAAGCTCCCAGTACTTCAGGTCACCGCTCAGCGTGAGGTCATCGGTGACCTGACGAAAGCCGCTGAGCGACACGAACGTCTCCCTGGGAGAGCGCACGTGGCCCTCGAGGTTTGTGTTCGTTCCTGAGACGTTACCGGCGATGAGCGTGCGCGCATCCCGCGACGGCCCGAAGCCCACCGACCAAGTGGTTGCGTCGCCGGAGAACCAGGGGCTGCCGTCGATGAAGTTGAACTGCTCGACGTTGACGGAGGCGTACGCATCCAGCGCGCCCGTCTCGCGCGTGTAGGTGGCGCGCCAGTTCTCGCGCCGCCACCCCTCCTCGGCGCCGCGTACCCGGACGGTGGAGTAGCCGCCCATCAGGTGGTCTCTGGGCGTTACGCGCCAGCGGACATCGGTACGCCAGTCGGTGCGGGTGAGGTGGTCGGCCCCGGCGTAGAAGTCGTCGTAGAACTGCGAGCGCCGGTAGCGCGTATCGACGCGAACGCCCTCGTCGACCTCATACA
>VGFC01000263.1 GCA_016869045.1 Armatimonadota bacterium | reverse complement strand
CTTCGGCGATCCGCACGCGGTAGAGCTGCCGTGGGATCGGCCGGAGTCGCTCGCCGAGCACGTGCGGCAGCGAGCTGAGACGCTTCGCGCACTCCTCGCCGCGCGCCGCGCGCAACAGTCGCAACTCACGTTGGACATCGACCCGGAGGCGGTGCTGGAGTCGATGGAGGGGGCCGACTATGCCGAGCTGCGTGAGTGGAACCGGCGCCTGGAGTCCGGACTTGTCAACGAGCGCGAGCGGGAGTTTGTGGAGCACGCGGCGAAGACGGAGCCGGTGCGCAACGGGATTCTCGCGAAGTTTGACGAGATCCTCGCAGGGAACGAGGACGACGCCGCGCGCTGGCTGGAGGTGAACACGTGGCGGTCGCTGGTCGCGCTGGACGGCGACCACACGGTGCAGCGGAACTTCGGGCTGGAGGAGGACCTCTCGCCGCGCTCCTTCGCGCCGGGCACGGGTAACACGCCGGACATGAAGTACACCAGCCCGCGCATCGTGCTCGTCCCGGAGGTCAGCCTGCAGTCCGGTGTCCGCCAGTGGACGAACGAGGGGGCGGCGGTCGTCGATCACGTCTACCGCCTGATCGGTGAGTACGAGGCGGACGCGCGCCCGGTGATCGGCCTGTTCATCGCGCCGACGCTGAACGAGCGCACGCTCTGGCAGTTCTTCATCCTGAACCAGCAGTCATGGCGCGGCCAGCCGGTGCCGGTCATCCCCTTCGAGGTCGCAGCCTGGCGCGATCTCCTGGCCCACGCCTACACGGCGTGCATCCCGGTGGCCGACGTGGAGGAACTGATCTTCCGTCTGCACCGCGCCGCCTTCACCGCGCGCGACTTCGGCGAATGGCGCGCCGAGATGTCGCGCCGCATCGACGCCTGGAAGGCCGGCCGGCTCCAGGGGAACGGGCTGCCCGGGAGGCAGGCCACGTTGCCGCTGGATGAGGTGTGATCCCGCTGCCCGTCGAATGCTCGTCACGTCGCGACTCCTCCGGCGGAGGACCGGATGCCCGCTGCACGGGTCTGCGCACTGATCGGCTCCCTGCTTGCTGCGTCCGCCGCCATCGCCCAGGCCCCGACGTGGGGCGTCATCACGCGTGATGGCGGCGGCCGGTCGGTGCTGCCGTACCTCTCCTCGCTGGCGGGAGGCGAGACGGCGGTCGGCGCCGTCCGCTCTGAGCCCTTCGTGCTGGACGGCGACGAGATCACGTTCCGAATCTGTGGGCACTGCGGGAAGCCGGGCGGCGATAAGACATACCCCAGCGCGCTCGCGTTATGCGATGCGGAGACGGGCCTTGCCCTGCGTATGGCTCCGCCGCCGCGCCAGGACGCGATGGTGTCGGTCCGGTGGGATGTGGTGGAGCTGATCGGCCGGCGCGTCTACTTCCGCGCGGTGGATCCCGCCGACGTGACCATGTTCGCGTGGTTCGGCTTCTCCGACATCCGGGTGGGCGACCGCGCCCTGATGGCCGGGCTGACCCCCGGGCAGATGCCCGAGGGCTGGACGGAGGAGAAGCAACCGGAGGGGGTCTCGCGCGAGGAGTGGCTCCGCCTGACGCCGTCGGGCGAGCGGTATGTCACGGAGCTTGAGAGCGCGGCCTCGACGTGGTCGGTGCTCACCTACCACGGCGGGCGCGAGAGCTGCCCTCCCTACCTGTCATCGCTGACCGGCGGAGAGTCGGGCGTCGGCGCGGTTCGCTCGCCGGAGTTCACCCTCGACACGCCGGAGTACGTCTTCCAGGGCATGGGTGTGGACAGCCCGACGGGCGATGCGGGACTGAACCACTTCCAGCTGGTGGATGCGAAGACGCTCGCGATCCTCCGCGATTCGCCGCCCCCCATGAGCAACGTCCGCCGCACCATGCAGTGGGACACGCGGGACCTGGTGGGGCGGCGGGTCTTCTTCCGCGGGGTCGATGGGAACAGCGCGCCTTCGTGGGGGTGGATCGGCTGCGATGAGGTTCCGCTAGGCGGGGGGAAGGTAGCGCGCTTCTCCGACCCCGCAGCCCTCGAGGGCTGGCACGAGGAGGGGCAGCCGGAGGGCACGCCGGTCGGGGGGCAGCCGAAGTGGGACAGCTTTGCGGACATAGTGCGCGCCGAATGGTCCCTGCAGGATCGCCGCCGCGGTGTGCGCTGGGACCTGTGGGAGCGCAACCCGGCGGCGGCGGCGTGGATCGCGGCGCGGCTGGCGCGTGTGATTCAGGCCGACCTCGCGCGCGGCGAGGCGCTGTTGCGCGATCAGCAGGCCGCGGGGCTCTCGCCCGAGCACGCGCGCCGCTCCCGGGAGCGCCTGGGCGAGCTGTCCGCGCGCCTGGAGGCCCTGCGCCAGCGACCGGAGGCGGCTGCGGACTGGCGGGCGCTGCACGATGACCAGCATGTGGCCCTGCGCGAGATCGCGCTGGCCGATCCGCGGCTCGACTTCGCGCGGCTGCTCTTCGTGAAGCGCTTCACGCAACAGAGCTATGCCGACATCAACGTGAACCACCATGCGTGGGGATCGCGCCCGGGCGGCGCGCCGTGCGTGCTCACGCTGGCGAAGGACCCGCTGGGCGAGCCGGCCGTCACGGACCTACTCGCGGGGCGCCTGGGGCCGGGCAACGTGCACGGCCTGGACCTCGACTGGGACGGGCAGCGCGTGCTCTTCGCCTACGCGAAGGCGGCCTCCGACCAGCCCCCGGAGGGCTGGCTCAGCCGCCAGGCGACCTTCGAGCTGCACCGCACGGTGGGCTTGCTGCACCTGTACGAGATGGGCGTCGATGGCACGGACTTGCGCCAGCTCACCGATGGCGAGTGGAGCGACCTGAACCCGTGCTACCTGCCGGATGGGGACATCGCGTTCGAGTCGGAGCGGTGCGCCTTCGAGATCAACTGCAACGAGATGGACAAGGACGAGCCGACGACGAACCTGTTCGCGATGCGCCCCGACGGGTCCGACATCCGGCAGCTTGCGGTGACCAAGGACGGCGACTGGTATCCGCGCGTGCTGCACGACGGCTCGATCGTCTACTCGCACTGGGAGTACCACGAGCGCAGCCTGGCTTACATGCACCCTCTCTGGTCGGTGCTGCCCGACGGGACGGGCGCGGACGCCTTCGCCAAGCAGCACTTCGACTTCCCGGTCACGCTGACCGCGCCCCGGCCGATCCCGAACAGCCAGAGGGTGATCGCCGTCGCCTCCGGCCATCATACGCTCGCGGCGGGGCCGATCGTCATTGTGGACCGGAGCGTCGGCCCCAACGACCCTGCGTGCCTGACGCGCATCACGGGCCCGGACGTGTGGCCCGAGTACGGGGGCCTCGCGCCCGGCCCGAACCGGCCCGGCTGGCACCTCCCGCCCGGCGACGGCTGGTACATGGACCCCTACCCACTCTCCGAGACCGTGTACGTGGTCTCATACTGCGACGGCCCGATGCAGGATGAGCGCGGCTACGGTCTCTACCTCGTGGACGTGTACGGCGGCAAGGAGCTGCTGTACCGCGATGCCGCGATCTCCTCGGTCCTGCCGATCCCGATCCGCCCGCGCCCGCGGCCGCCGGTACTCCCCAGCCTCCGCGCGAAGGGGGCGAACGACGCCACGTGCCTGGTGACGAACGTAACGGAGGGTGTGCCCGAGCTGCAGCCGGGCGAGGTGAAGAAGCTGCGAATCGCTGAGGTCGTGCCCTGGCCCTACTCCAACGATATCGGCGGGCACCGCTATGAGCCTGATGCGAAGTCGATGGGTGTGACGTGGACGCCGATCCGCATCCTGGGCACGGTGCCCGTCGAGACGGACGGCTCGGCGTACTTCCGCGTGCCTGCCGGCACGGAGCTGTACTTCCAGGCGCTGGACGGGAACGGGATGGAGCTGCGCCGGATGCGGACGTACCTCAGCTTCCAGCCCGGCGAGACCCGGAGCTGCACCGGCTGCCATGAGACCCGCGCCGAGGCGCCCCCAGCCCTCGCGCACGCCCCGCTCGCGCTGAGCCAGCCCCCGGCGACGCCGACGCCGCCTCCGTGGGGAGCACGGCCCCTCAGCTTCCTGCGGGACGTGCAGCCCGTGCTCACCCAGAACTGCGCGCGCTGCCACACCGGCCTCAAGCCCGAGGGCGGCGTTGACCTCTCCCCCGGCCTCACCGGCAATCACAACCGCGCGTATGACACGCTCGTCGAGCCCGCGCGCGGCCTGCTCGCCACCGCGAGCAAGGGCGACACCTCACGCGTCACGCCCGTGCGGGAACTCGGCTCCCACGCGAGCCGGCTGGTGAAGCTGCTGCAGACTACTCACCAGGCGCGCATCAGCCTGACGGCCGGGGACTGGGAGCGCCTCTTCACCTGGATCGACGCCAACGCGCCTTATTACGACAACTTCATCATCAAGCGCCCGGCGGAGGCCGCGGGCTGCTCCCTGCCCGCCGATGCCGAGCTGTGGAACCAGATCGGCGCGATCCACCAACGCCGCTGCGCCGAGTGCCACGGCGACGCCCAGCTCGCCCGGCCCGAGTGGGTGGACCTCGATGACCCCGCCCGGTCGCTGTTCGTGACGGCGCCCCTCGCGGGCGCAACCACGCCGAGCGGGCGGAAGTGCTTGCCGGCAGCGTACCAGCCCGGCGACGCGGATTGCGCGAAGGTCGTGGAACTGCTGAAGGCGGCGGTTGCCAAGGCGTGGCAGCAGCCAAGGCGGGACCTGAGGTGTCTCGCGGACGACCAGGAGGCACGCAGGAGGTTGTGGTCCGCGGCGGTCGGCCGATAGCGCCAGCGGTCTCGCCCTACCGTGCCTGGGTGCCGTCCCAGAGGAGGTAGTCTCCGCCCTCCTCGAACGGCGCCGGGTAGCCGGCTCCCCGGTGCCCGCCGTTGTCCACCCCGTCGATGCTGACGCTGTACAGGACGTACGTGTCCCCGGTGGGCTTGTAGACGAGCGGCTTGCCGGAGAGCGGGTCGGTGAGGTCGGCTTTGGCAAGCCCCTCGACCTCCGCGAGGCTCTGAGGGTACGCGCCACGTGCCTGCCGCGTCAGCTCCAGCGCCACCATGGTCTCGGTGGCCTGGCAGTCGCACGCCGACCGGGCCGCGTTGCGGAGCACGCCCCCAGGGACGGGCAAGAAGACCAGCCCCTCATCCGGCTGCGGCAGACCGGGCGGCAGGTCGGGGACCTTGGGCCGCGCCTGCCAGTAGGGCTGCGTCGCCAGCTCCGCCATCCGCCCATCGTACGCCATCAGGGGCGGCAGTCGCTCGATGATGAACTTGCGGGCCAGGGCGTCGGCCTTCGGGTCATCGAGGGGCAGGAAGGTGTTCGGCGGGCCGCCGAGCAGCTCCCAGAACTCCTTCGCGCTGAGGGTCAGCGCGCCGCGGCTCTGGGAGTCGTAGTCATACGCGATCATCTCGCGCAGCGGCACGCGCGATGCCCGGAGAGCGGACATCGTGTCACGCACTGAGAGCAGCGTCTCCCGAGAGAGCTTCCCCGAGGCCAGCAACGGCCGTAGCTCCAGAATGCAGACGGCCTCACAGCCCCGGCCCGTAGACCACGAGTAGAACGTCCCACCGCGGGGGAGCTTGGCCGCCAGGCGCAGACCGCTGAGGAGCGTCCGCGCGGCCCGGTCGGGCTCCCCGGCCTGCTCTTCGAGCACGGAGCGCACGGCGAGCACGTATACCAGCTTGCGCGTGCGGCTCAGCTCGGGGTAGATCGTGCCCGGCGTGGCCTGGCGCGGGTACAGCCACTCCATGTCGAGCAGCTTGGGCACGGCATCGAGGCTCGGCCGGAACTGCTCGACCAGTGCGGAGGCCTGTTGGAGGTCCGCCTCGGCGGGGGAAGCGACTTCCCTCCGCAGGACCTTGTCGCAGAGGTCGTAGAGTTCGGGCGGCCCGTCGCCCTGGGCTGCCATCACGGCTTCGAGCGCCTCGTAGCCGTTCGGCTCCGGCATCTGGTAGGTGGGCAGCCGAAGACTCGCGGGCACCGGCGGCGGTTTGAGCGCATCGGCCTGTGCGCCGGACAAGCAGCCCACAGCCAACAAGCACGACAGTACCACCAGCCGACGTAGACCGTCTCCGCAGCGTTGCTCCATTCCACACCCTCCTCTGGCGCGGCCTTCCCAGGCTTGCGTGCAAGGATCCTGCCGCATCGTCGGCGTCGGCAGGTCCGCTGCGCGCGTGGGGCGAACGCGGCGGGACAGAGCCGAGGCCGACCTGCCGCAACCTGGTCACCCAGGCCGTCGGCGTGCACGCAGCCCGCCCAGGCGCTTCGGGTACCGCCATGTTAGACAAACCAGCCTACGTGATTCCGTCCGCGATCTGCGTGCTCCTTGCCGGGGGCTGCCTCGCGCAAGGCATCGCCCCCGAGGCTGCCCTCGACTTCGAGGTCGAAGGCGCGTGGCTCACCGCGCCGGATCTGCTGAGCGAGTTCAGGGAAGAGGAGCTGTGGTCCACGCGGACGGTTCCGTTCGCGGAGCTGGCGGGGGGACTGAAGCTCTCCACGGACCATGTGAAGAGCGGGCGGACGTCGGGCCTGTGGAGCGATCATCCGCGCTGGCCGACGATCCACACGGTCCATGTCCCCCGCGACTGGAGCGGCGCGAAGGTTCTCGCGTTCTGGACCTACTCGGAGGAGGCCACGGGCGAGCGGATCACGGTGGCGGTGCTCTCGGACAACGCAGA
This sequence comes from Armatimonadota bacterium, assembly GCA_016869045.1. Lineage (GTDB taxonomy): Bacteria > Armatimonadota > Zipacnadia > Zipacnadales > VGFC01 > VGFC01. The sequence continues at coordinate 4,130 of VGFC01000263.1, read as the reverse complement.
CACGCCCTGGCGGGACTACTTCGTGGCGGACTTCGTGGTGGATTGGCAGGGCGAGCGCGAGGTCGTCCTGCCGCTCGCGGCCTTCACGGTTGAGGGCAGCCCGGCGGGCTGGAACAAGGTCGATGCGATCTATCTGTTCACGAAGACCCACAACCGCGAGCCGAACCCGTACACGGTCCTCTACCTCGATGCGATGCGGCTGTCGGACGTTGGGGGCCCCTCAAGCGCGGCACCGGCGATCAGCGCTCCGGCACACGAGTCGCAGGTCCCGGAGTTCGACCCCTCGATCCTGAACCACCGCTGGCCGGAGACGCGCGACGGGCAGGCGGTGACGGCGCCGATCCAGTATGGATCGTACTTCCTCACCGAGCGCGCGCTGTACGGGTACTACCCGCGCTTCCAGCCCGGGTTCGTGAGCTTCAGCCCGGATGGGCGGCCGTACATCCGGTACGCGTCGCACATCATCGAGACGCTCGGCCCGGACGGCCAGTGGACCTACCAGGACCTGCTGCCTACCGTCATCGAGCCCTTCGCGAAGGAGAAGCTGGGCTTCGGCGCGATCGGTCTAGGGAACACGGGGCAGACCGACGACGCGAGCATCCGGTTCGACCGCGACGGCGACGCGTATGCGCTTTGCTTCATCTGGGACACGACGAAGGACGCCCGCACGCGCCGAGGGGTGCTGCTGCATTCGCGCGACGGGATGCGGACGTGGACGGCGTACGTGCTGCCCTGGTACATGGCGCGCTTCGAGAAGTTCACGGGGCACAACGCCGACTGCCTCAGCCGGCCGCCGGTCATCCTGCTGAGCACGTACTTCGGTCCGACCGACATCTTCGTCACGATCCCCGAGAAGCAGCCGGGTGGTTCGCTGGTGATCCCGGCGCCGGTGAAGGTGGCGAGCGGAGCCATCCCCTTCATCCCGCACTCCGGCGAGGGCAGCAACGCCGTCACGGTCGGGGACAAGGTCTTCCTGGGTTACGGGAAGCTGAAAGTGCTTCCCGGTCACACGAAGGAGGACGGCGTGCCGAACTACGTCGTCGAGTACGATGCGAAGACCCGCACGCTGTCTGAGCCGGTGCTGATGGGCTTCGGCGGGATCAACGCCGAGGATGACCACAACTGGCCGGCGCTCGCCATCGACAGCCAGGGCTACCTGCACGCGATCATCAACGGACACCACAACCCGTTCATGTACGTGCGCTCGCAGGAGCCGCGCAGCATCGCCGCGTGGACCACGCCGGAGAAGGTCGCGGCGGGCACGTCGTACGCGGGGCTGGTAGTCGGGAGCGATGATACGCTCTACTCGGTCACGCGCTGCGCGGAGCCCGGCTACTACTTCCGCCTGAGCCTGCACCGCAAGCGCCCCGGCCAGCCGTGGGAGGAGCCCAGGCACCTGGTCCTCCCGTTCAAGGCCTACTACCACATCTGGTTCCACAAGCTGGTGATCGACCCGAAGACCGACCGCCTGTTCCTCGCGTACTGGGCGCAGAGCTGCAGCCTCTGCCTGTTCCGGGACGAGTACCGCGCGTACCTGGACATCTGGCCCGACCGCGAGAAGCCGTTCCTCAGTGAGGACAAAGGGCCCAAGCTGCCGAACGGCACGTACTGCTGTGGGGACCCGCGCAACTACGAGTTCTACTCCGCGCCGCCGGGCGAGCCGGCCATCCTGGTCTCGGACGACCGCGGGGATACGTGGCGCCTCGCCACGACACCCGACTTCCGCTAGCGCAGAAGGGGAGCTAACCATGCCGCGAGCGACGCTTGTGAAGCAGCTTGTCGAGGCCTTCTCGAAGATGCCGGTGATCGATGCCCATGAGCACCTGCCGCCGGAGCGAGATCGAGTGGCGCGCCGCGTGGACGTCTTCACGCTCTTTGACCACTACACGCGCCTGGATCAGCTCACTGCGGGCCTCTCGCCGAAGGACCAGGAGCGCGTCTTCGACCGCGACCTGCCGCTGGAGCTGCGCTGGAAGCTGTTCCGGCCGATCCTGGCGAACATCCGCTTTGGCTCATACGCGCGGCCGGCGTTCATTGCGGCGCAGGAGTTCTACGGCTTCGACGACATCAACGATGAGACGTACGCGCCACTATCGAAGGCCATGCAGAAGGCCAACAAGCCGGGGATCTACGAGCGCGTCCTGGTCAAGAAGTGCGGGATCAAGGCGGCGCTCACGCAGCAGGCGCGCACCGACTATGACGAGGATTACCTCATCCCCGTCATGCCCATTGACACGTACTCCGCCGTCTTCAACTGGGAGCAGATCGCCCAGCGCGGGCGGCAGATCGACGACGAGGCGCCCGAATCGCTCGACGAGTACCTGGAGATGACCCGCGAGGGTCTGCGACAGTGGAAGACGCAGCGCGTCGTCGGCCTGAAGATGACCTCGCGCACCTACGGCACGCCCGATCGCGCGCAGGCCTGGGAGCTGTTCGAGAACCTGCGCACCGGCGCGTGCGCGAGCCTCCCCGATCTGAACCCGCTGCGCGACTACCTGCTGGACTGCATGTTGCGCATGGCCGCCGAGGAGGGCCTCGTAGTTGCCGTGCACACAGGGATGTGGGGCGACTTCCGCACGCTCGATCCAATGCACATGATCCCCATCATCCAGCGCCATCCGGGCACACGCTTTGACGTCTACCATGCCGGCATGCCGTGGGTGCGCGAAGCCGGCGTGATCGGCAAGAACTTCGCGAACGTCTGGCTGAACCTCTGCTGGTGCCACATCATCTCGCCGATGATGACCCGGTCGCTGCTCAGTGAGTGGATCGACATGGTGCCGGTGAACAAGATCATCGGCTTCGGCGGGGACTACTGCAACCCCGTCGAGAAGGTCTACGGGCACTTGCTGATGGCGCGCGAGAACATCGCCCACGTCTTCGCCGCGCGGATCGAGGAGGGCCTCATGGACAAGGACGACGCGCTGGAACTGGCGCAGAAGTGGTTCTACGAGACCCCGAAGGCGCTGTACGGCCTCAGTGTCTGAAGCCCTGCAGTAGGAGCCAGGATGCCGAAGCGCCGGTTGGTGAACCGACTCAACGACCTCTCGAACCGGGACTGGCTGCTCTTCCAGAAGAGCTGGTTCGTCCACAACCCGCCGCGCCGAAGCGAAGACGTGCTCCTGCATCCGGCCAAGTTCCCCGAGACGCTCTGTGCGGAGTTCATCGGCTTCTTCACGAAGCAGGGGGAGACGGTCCTCGACCCGATGATGGGCACCGGCAGCGCGCTTGTGGCCGCCCTCGAGATGGGCCGCAACGCCATCGGCGTCGAGCTGATGCCGAAGTACGCAGAGATCGCCGAGGAGCGCCTGCAAAAAATGGGGACACCATACTATTTTCCGGCTGAGAAAGCGGCCCGGGGTCCGCTTTCTCAGCCGGAAAATAGTATGGTGTCCCCATTTTTTGCTGTGATCTGCGACGACGCTCGCAACCTCGCGGTCCACGGCATCGGCGAGGTGGACTACATCCTCACCTCGCCTCCGTACTGGGACATGCTGCGGATGAAGGGCTTCGAGACGCAGAAGGAGCGCGCCGAGAAGGGCTTCGACGTGCACTACTCGGATGACGAGCGCGATGTGGGGAACATCGACGACTACCAGCGCTTCCTCGAGGAACTCGTCTCGATCTACCGCGTCGCCGCTGAGTATCTCCGCCCCAAGCGCTACCTCACGATCATCGTGAAGAACGTGAAGAAGGGCGGCACCATCTATCCCCTCGCCTGGGACCTCGGCCGCCGCGTCGGTGAGTTCCTCACCCTCAAGGACGAGCGCATCTGGTGCCAGGACAACCAGCGCCTCGCCCCCTACGGCATGGGCAATGCGTGGGTGAGCAACACCATGCACCACTACTGCCTGCAATTCCGGAAAGGCTGACGGCGACGGTCTGAGCCACGAAGACCTCGAAGAAGGCACGAAGACACACGAAACTGACGAGTGCACCAGCCCTCTTCGTGCCTTCTTCGAGGTCTTCGTGGTTAGGCCGAAGTTCCCCGATCTGAGGGGGTGTTTGGCCTGTGATCTGGGGCTTTGGGGCTGATTGGCCTGCGATTTGGTACCCATGTAGAGTATAAGTTTATGCTTGACAGGGTTGAGATAGTATGCTATATGGGTAGTCATGTATATCGAGAGCGT
>VGFC01000262.1 GCA_016869045.1 Armatimonadota bacterium | reverse complement strand
GACGAAGATGTTGTTCTCGATGGTCACATCCCGCCCGCCACCGATGAACGCCGCGTTCGTGACCCGGTAGAAGACGTTGCCGGAGATCTCGGTGCCGCACCACATGTCGTCCAGGTAGACGCCCACACACCCGCGCCCCTCGAACCCGTTGATATGGTGCAGGTAGTTGTGCCGGACCACGGTACCCCGCATCACCCAGTTGCGCCCGGCGTACATCGCGCCTGCGTCGTTCGACTCGAGACAGACGCTGTGAATCTCGTTGAACTCGATCAGGTGATCGTTGCCCCCGAAGAAGATGGCCGTGTGGGGCGCGTTGTCGATCAGGTTGTGTGTCGCGCGATTGCCCACCCCATAGATGTGGATGCCCCCGTTGTACATCCGATACCACCGCGCGAAGTGGTGAATGTGGTTGTTGTCGGCATACAGGCCCGCCGGGGTGAGCGTCGCCAGGTCGCCCGCGCTGAGCGAGATGCCGCCCTTGGCCGTCTGGTAGATGTCACAGCCGACCACGCCCGACTCCCTACCGCCCGACAGGCTGATCGCCTGCCCACCCACGTTGCGGATCGTGCAGCCGACGATCTTGCACTGCGTCGCATTGCTGCCGACGATCGCGGTGTCGCGGCTTCCCTCCAACAGCAGCCCGCGGATCGTGACGTTCGACGTGTCCTGCAGCTTCATGAGGCTCGGCGTCACCGACACCATCGCGTCGCCCTTCTCGATGGGCGACGGGGGGTAGAAGTAGAGGATGCCGGTCTCGCGGTCGAGGTACCACTCACCCGGCGCGTCGATCTCCGAGAGCGCGTTGAGCGCGTAGTACCACTGGCCCTTCCGGTAACCATACCCGTGCTGCGGCGGCGCGAGGGAGATGATGCGCTTGTCGGTGTCGATCGACGCCACCTTCATCCGCTGATCCGACCAGTCCCAGAACCAGTAGCCGTGCAGCCAGAGGTCCTTCTCATCCTTCCAGCGCAGCGGCCGGTCGCCGTCGTAGACGAACTTGCCGCCCATGTCGCCCTTCGTGCCGCGCACATCGACCGGCTCGATGTCCAGCACATCCACGATCTTCACGAAGCCCTCGTTCGGCCAGCGTGCAAGAGTCATCGGCTGCCGGTTGAAGAACAGCTCGATCCCGCCGCCCGCCGGTGAGCCGTAGTCCGTGATCCCCAACCACTTGAGGTACGTCTGGTAGACCTTGCCGCGCGCCGACTCCTCGAGCTTCGAGAGCACCGCCTCATCGGTGACGACCTTCCAGTCCTTCAGCACCTTGCCGCCGACGAGCCGCACCTCCTTGCCCTTCTCGCCCTGATAGACGATCGGCGCGTCCGCAGTACCGGAGTCCTCGCCGGTCAGCTCGAAGGGCCCGGCCAGCTCATACGTGCCGCCGCGAACGTCGACGGTCACGCCGCCCTTCGGCAACCCACCATCGGCCTTCAGCTTCCGAATCTCATCCCGGGCGCCCTCGAGCGTCGCCACCGGGCCGTTCTTCCCGGCCTTCGGCTGTCGCCCCGTCGCCGCATCACTCCCGTTCGGCGCAACATACAGCTTCAGCGGCGCAGCACAAGCAGAGAGGGCCAGGGCGAGCATCGCGAAGGCAATGGCCGGGACCCGTGAGACAGCAGTTACCAGGTGGGAGTCGGTGAGCATGGAGTGTCTCCTTCCGTCGGCGGTGGCGCAATGGGAGGGGGTCACCGTTCTGGGCCGGCGCCCGGGTCGCGATCCGCCGCATCGGTGCCCGGTGCCAGCGCGGTCCTGAGTTCGCGGATCAGTGGGGGTAGGTCCAGAGTGACCGTGTCCCACACCCTGTGGGGCCGCACGGTGTCATAGCCGTGGATGAGGCGATTGCGCATCCTGATGAACGGCCGCCACGGGATCCGGGGATAGGCTGCGCGCGTCTCCGGCGAAACGCGGCTGGCCGCCTCCCCGACGATCGCGATGAGGTGCTGTAGACCAAGGCAGAGGAAGCGGTCGGCCTCCAGGTCGCTCCGGCTGCGCCCTTTGGCCGCCTCGACAGCCTCCTCCGCGTGGGCCAGCATGTCCTCCAGCGCGGTTCGGTCACGCTCAGGCAGCATAGACCTCCTCCGCCTCGGCCAGCACGCGATTGCGGAAGCGGGGGTCCAAGGCCTCGGCCTCGCTCAGGTGCGCCTCGCGGCCAAGCAATTCGCCAAGCTCGATCTCGATCCCCGCCAGTCCTATCAGGCCAAGCTGTGTCCCGGGCTCGAAGTCCACCACCACATCCACGTCGCTCTCCGGCCCGAAGTCGTCGCGGAGAACGGAGCCGAAAAGCGCGAGCCAGCGGATGTGGTTTTCGCGACAGAAGCTGGCGACGGCGTCTCGGTTCACATCGATGCGGGGAGCCATGGCGCACCACCTCCCTGGTACCGACGAGTATACCCCTTCCGCTCCCTCGGCCTCAAGCCCGACCGGCACTCGCCGCGCTCGTGTTCCCCGACGGACCTCCGAGGCCCTCCGCCCCACCGTTCTGCGCGCTGTGCTCACGGTCGTAGGAGGGTTCCGCGCATCCCGGGCGAACGTATCCTCGCGTCGAGTCGTCAGAGGAAGCATGTAGGACAATCCGGATCGGAGGGTCTGCTGCGATGGGCACGAGGCAAACGGTCGTCCTGCTGTTGGTCTGCGCATTGCTGCTGAGTACGGCTTGCGTCTTCGCTCAGGACTGGCCCCAGTGGCGCGGCCCGGATCGCGACGGGAAGGTCACGGGCTTCACGGTGCCCGACCAGCCGCCCACTCTGACGCAGGTCTGGAGCGTGCCGGTCGGCTTCGGCGATGCCACGCCCGCCCTCGTCGGGGACAGGCTCTACGTGCACACGCGCCAGGGCGACGAGGAAGTGATCACCTGCCTGAGCGCCGCCGATGGCTCTAAGGTCTGGGAGAACCGCTACGCCGCGGGCGCCGTGGGCGGCCCGGCCGCCCGGCATCCCGGGCCCCGCAGCTCGCCCGCGGTGGCCGAGGGCAAGGTCATCACGCTGGGGGTGATGGGTACCGTGTCCTGCCTGGACGCGGAGACCGGCGCCCTCGCGTGGCGCAAGGACCCCTTCCCGAATGTGACGCCACCCTTCGCCACTGCCAGCTCGCCGCTGATCGTCGATGGCATGGCAGTCGCCCTTCTCGGCGGACAGGGCAACGGGGCCCTCATGGCCTTCGATCTGGCCACGGGTGACGTGAAGTGGCAGTGGACCGCCGAGGCAGCGGAGTACGGCTCCCCCGTGGTGGCGACCCTCGGCGGGACGCGCCAGATCGTGACGTTCAGCGACAAGAGCCTGATCGGCGTGAACCTAACCGACGGTGCCCTGCTGTGGCAGATCCCCTTCGCGCCGCAGGGCCGGACGTACAACTGCGCGACGCCGATCATCGACGGGGACACGGTCATCTACGCGGCCTCCGGTCGGGGCTCCCACGCCGTGCGCATCGAGAAGCAGGGCGACGCCCTCAAGCCGGTTCCCGTCTGGGACAACGCGGATGTCTCTCCCCAGTTCAACACGCCCGTGTTGAGCGGCGGGCTGCTGTTCGGCCAGTCGGACCGAGGCAACCTCTACTGCCTGTACGCTCAGACCGGGGCGACCGCGTGGATCGACGCCACGCAGCGCGACCGGGGCGGGTTCGCGGCCATGCTCGATCTCGGCGGAGTCATCGTCGCACTGCCCACCAGCGGCGAACTCATCGCCTTCAGCCCGGACGCCACCGCCTACAACGAACTGGCGCTCCTGAAGCTCGCCAACACGGCGACCTACGCTCATCCCGTGATCGCCGGCAAGCGCATCTTCGTCAAGGACGAGGGCTCACTCTCACTGCTCACGATGCCCTGAGGCGGCCGGCCGAGGGAATGGGAGCCGCCCGGAAGACTCCCAGCAGGTGCCTCCGCCCGGACGGCGAAGTGGATGGACGCAACCGCGCGCAGTGGGCCGATCGCGAGGGGCCGCGCCGAGCCATACCTGCGAGTCGCGAGCTGGGCATGGTGTCCCCGGAACGGTCGCGAACTGCCGAGGGACCAGGATTGTGACCTGCGACCGCTGAAGGAGTATTCATGCGAGGGGCCGAACGCCGTTCAGGAGTAAGGGTCTGCACCCCCCTCGCGACAGGAGGCAGAACACGTGAACACCGCACAGCTTTCCAGGGAAACCGATGTGCGTCCCCCACTTTGGCCTCCGAACCCCATGGGCCACCCTCTTCCGACGGCCTCGGCCATGCGACGGCAGACGCGGGACTGTCCGTACTGCTCGGGCCTGCTGGCACACCGGAAATCGGACTCACGTCCCGTTTGGGACACGGTGCTCCTCAGCAGCGACCGCTTCGTTGTGACACCGACGCTCGGCTCGCTCGTGCAGGGGTGGCTGCTGGTCGTGACTACACAGCACGTTCCCTGCATGGCCGCTCTTGACGACGAGGCACTTAGCGAACTCGATGCCGTCCTGGCGCAGCTATCGTTGCGCGCAACCTCCGCGTACGGCGTCGCCCCGACCCTATTCGAGCATGGGCCGTCCGGCCCAGGCCACCCTCTCGGATGCACGGTCGATCACGCGCACCTGCACATGGTACCTCTGCCGTTCAGTCTATCGCGCGCCGCGGAGCGCTACCCCGCTCTTAGGTTCAGGGGGGAACCGGCGCACGGGCTAGCAGCGCTCCAGGCCCTCCACCGGAGAGGCCAGGGCTACCTGTACGTTCGTGAGCCTGCCGCCCCTGGGCTCGTGATGTCGCCAGTTCCCGGACCTCGTCAGTACTTCCGCCGCGTCATCGCGGCGGAACTCGGAGTCAGCGGGGAGTACGACTGGCGCTGCCATCCACACATCGCAAACGCCGCGGCCACAGTGGCGTGGTGGAGTAACACAGATGGCGACCCATCGGGAGGAGGGTCGGGGTGACTCAAGCGGACGACGCCTTCGCTCCCTGGGATCCCACGGATGGCGGCCGCTCCCTGTTCGAGTGGGAATCCCGCTATGGGCCGAGTGCAAGAAAGGGGATCGCCATCGAGGCCCTGTACGTGATCGTCATGCTTATCGCCTCGGCGGTGCTGATCTTCCTTGTGTGGCTTGGCACTCCTAGAGGCTGGCTGCGGCTAGACCCGGAGCGCTACGTAGTCCTATCTCGCTTTGCCTATGCGGGGCTCGGCGGCGTATTCGGCGCGAGCCTTATCGATCTCAAGTGGCTCTACCACTTCGTCGCAAGGGGGCGGTGGCATCTGGATCGTCGCCTATGGCGTCTTTGCGTGCCACTCATAGGGGGCGGCCTGGCGGTCACCTTCTTCACACTCGTCCGGGCGGGCGGATACGGGATGATTCAGCCGAGGATCACCGACAGCGGGTACTGGGTCCTGGCCCTCGGCATCCTCGTCGGTCTCTTCTCCGACAGTGCCCTTGCGAAGCTCGCCGAAGTGGCTGAGGCGCTCTTCGGGGGCACAAAGCACACCCCGTCGGCGAGCAGTGAGAGTCCACCCTCCGCTGAAGCTCCCGAGAGCGAGCGGTGAGTTACTCCGATGGACTGGCCGGGGCTGGTGCTATCAGGCGACGAAGGCCCCAAAGGGGCTGATGTGGTTGGCCGTAAGGGGGCCGGCCTGTTTCGCCTTCCGGACTCATGGGTTCCCCCTCTCGCCGCTATCACGACTTCGGCCTTCAAGCGGTACCACGCCGCCTCGCTATCGAAGACGCGCGCGATTTCCCCCAGCGAGATACTGCAGGCGACCGACCAAGAGCGACTGGAGCTTTGGCTGGCCTGCGTTCGCGCGCGATCTAGTGACGATGTGATAGTGCGGTCCAGCGGCGCGCTCGAGGACCTCTCTTCCAGGGGCCTGCTTGAAAGCAGGATCTGCGCGCCCGACCTCGTAGAGGTACTCCGCACGGCCTCCGCCCTTTGGGACCGCCACATCTCCGCCTTCCCGGCAGGAACGCCCACGTCAGCGAGCGGACCGGGATCCGTGGCGCTCCTCATTCAGCCACTACTAAGAACCCACGCGAGGGGACATCTCTCCAACGAGCGGCGCATCGCCGAGGAGGCCAGGAACTGGGTCTATGAGGTGGAGCCGCAGACCGGTCAGGCAGGTGGACGTTGGGGCTTCAGGCTTCGAGGCAGCGGCCCTCCCCTCAGGGGGGAACCGCTACGGTGCCCGTCGAAGGCCGCCCTGGCCAAGCGTCTAAAGGAGATCGCGCAGTTCGCGCGCCAGGCGGACGGGCAGCGGTCCCACCTCGAATGGGTGTGGGATGGCGAGAGGGTGTGGGTGGTGCAATGGGACGCAGAACGGGCCGAGAGGGGTCAGCCCCCCGGCCATGTCTGGCTTGCCCGCCGGGGGGGGGCTCCCCCTCCGCCCAACCTCCGCGTCCTCCGGTCCGATCCATATCGCGAGGAGACTGCGTGGCCGAAGGTCGAGTGTGTGCGAGCCTTCTCGCTGTGCGGGCTTCCCACACCCTCCATCTACCTGTTGGACGATCCAGGCCTCCTCACCAGCGTGGCCAAGGGGGAGATACCCGAGAGCCTGCAGCACGATCTGGGCCAGCTCCTTCGACGGCCAGTGGTTGTCAGGACCGACGCCAAGCGCGGGCAGAACTGCTCACGCGAACTGCTGCCTCGGAGCGACGCGCATACGGACCTCGCTGGTATCGCGGAGTTCCTCACAAGGATCGCTCGTCAGATGGCTACGGCAGGCCTGCAGCCCGACGGATACAGCTTCATCCTCCACCAGTTCATCCCTGCTCCCGCCGCCGCCTTCTCGTACGCCTCGCCGGCAAGCAGCTCCGTCCTGGTCGACGGAATCTGGGGCTCCCCCGATGGGCTGCTCTGCTACCCGCACGACACGTTCGCGGTAGACGTGGCTAACGACCGCCTGACACGTGTCCTCCGGTGCAAGGAGGAGTACCTCGACGCAGATGCAGGAGGAAAGTGGGTGCGGAGACGGGCAGGGCGGCCCTGGGACTGGAGACCATCGCTGACGCCCACTCAAGTGAGAGAGATCGGGCGCATGAGTCACAGGATTGCCCAGCGCCTGGGGATACCGGTGCGCGTCATGTTTTTCGTTGGCGTCGCGCGCGACAGAGCGGGGAGCGACTGCCTACCGTGGTTCTCAGAACCGGCTGAAGGCGTGCCGGACGTCACCAGGGAGACCCTGGCTGAGCGGTTCCGCAAGTCAGTGGTAGTCCGCAACTACGACGACCTGGACCTTCTACGCCAACTGCCTGCGGCGCAGCGTTCGCTGCGGCTCAAGCTGAGGCCCGACGAGGAGCTTCTCCGCGACCGCACCTTCCTGACCAACGTTGGCAACTTGGCGTCCGAGCGGGGCTGGCACATCAGCCTGGAGGGCAGCATCCTCTCGCACGGGTACTACATCCTTCAGCGGACCGGAGCGCCTGTGCATTGTGCGGACCCCTATACGCCCGAGCCCAAGAGGGAGCAGTTCGGCAAGCTAGTGCGCGACCTCATACCGGTCCGCATCGAGCGGCATGGGGAGGTGGTCCACCTCGCCCGGTGCACCGGACCTGAACTGGTGCGCCTGCTAAAGGCCAAGGCGGTTGAGGAGGCGCTCGAACTCGCGGCGAGCGAGAGCGTCGCTTCCGAGATGGAGGAGATGGCGGACCTTCAGGAGGTCATCGCCGCCCTGTGTGAACTCATTGATCGTACGGAGGATGACCTACACGAACTCACCGAACGGAAGAGGAAGGAGCGCGGCGCATTCCGCGAGGGGTATGTCCTGGTTGAGACCAAGGAGCTTCCACTGGTCCGCACCCAGCGGCGGGCCGATGCCGCGCTCGAACTCCTCCACGTCGACGGTACTGAGCGACCTAGTCAGCATCTCGAAGTCCGCTCGAAGATCGGTACCGCTCCGGCCATCACCTCCCGTCCGGATGGTATCTACGTCCCCCTCGTACCACCCGTGGGTAGTGGCACAACAACGAAGGTGCGTCTGGCCCAGCCCCAAGTCGAGGTCACGGTGCGCTACGAACCGAAGGAGGTCGTGGTATCCGTTGGCCCACTGCCGCCCACAGCCAGCACCCCACCTTTGCCCTTGGCCGACGTCCCCACGAGCGACGGTGCAGATCGGCCTCAGGAGGGAAGCGCGTCGGCTGAAGGTACGTCGGGCCAGTTGCCTCCTGCCGACGCGGCCAAGTGCAGCTGTCCGTAGCCAGCTTGGGGGCCTGGCAACAGCGGCAGCAGGTTCCGCGGAACCCCGTTACCAGTTCACGACCCTCGGCGGGAGTTCCGGCAGCATCATAGCATGTTGTGCCGACGGAGGCCGGGCGTGGGAAGGTGTCACTGCCCTGCGGGCCGACGAGGATCGGCGAGCCGGACTCCGGGGCAGGGGGCGCCGCTCACGCAGTCCGCGCGAAGGTGCCGCCGGACATGCGCTTGATGATCTGCTTGACTTCGAGGAGCATGAGGGCTGCCGAGACGCGCGCGGCGGCCATCCCGCTGGCTGCGACGAGCTGATCGAGCTGGCGCGGGCCGGCGGCGAGTTCGTCCACGATGGACCGCTCGTCCGGTGACAGGTCGGCGGTCACCTGCTCCGCCGGGCGGCGCTCGGGCACGGCCTGCAGCATGATCCCCAGGCCGTCGATGACATCCTCGACGGTCTCCACCAGCTTGGCCCCGTCCTTGATGAGCGCGTGGCAGCCCCGCGAGTTGGCCGAGTTCACCTGGCCCGGCACCGCGAACACCTCGCGGCCCTGGTCGAGCGCGAGGTTGGCGGTGATGAGCGCGCCGCTCTTCGTGGGGGCCTCTATGACGATCACGCCGAGGCTCAGGCCACTGACGATACGGTTTCGTTGGGGAAATATTTCGCGCAGCGGGCTCTGGCCCAGCGGCATCTCCGAGATGACGACCCCGCAATCGGGGATCTGTTCGCGCAGGTCGGCATTGCTCTTCGGGTAGTCGATGTCGATCCCGCAGGCCATCACGCCGATGGTGCGGGTGCCGGCCTGGAGACAGGCGCGGTGGGCGGCCGCATCGATCCCGACAGCCATCCCACTGGCGATGGTGAAGCCGCGCCGCCCCAGGCCCGCCGCCAGGTTTTCCGTGACGATCTCACCGTAGCGCGTGCTGTGGCGGGTTCCTACGATGGCGACGCAGAGCTCGTCGGCCCGCGTGAACCCGCCTCGCACGTAGAGGATAGGCGGCGAGTCCTCGATCTCCACCAGTCGGCCCGGGTACTCGGGCATCCCGTAGCCGACCACCGTGACGCCGAGTTGCTCCACCCGGGCGACCGTCGCGCTTACATCGATGGCGCCGGCTGCGCCGAGGCTCTCAACGTCGGAGGGCCGGAATTGGGGGCAGCGGTCGCGCAACTCGGACGGGGACGCCGCGAGCGCCGCGGGGGCGCTGCCGAAGGCCTTCACGGCGGCCGTCTGCTTGCCGAGGCTCAGGCCACTGGCCTGAAGCTGAATGTAGGCCCTGCGGGTCTCGTCCATCGCGTCGGCCCGATGCCGTAAGCCGGTCGGGGGCCCGGAACGCCGGACCCCCGCCTCGTACCTGCTGTCGTCTCTGTCGGCTGGCCCCTCAGATGACCTCCGGGTCGTCCTCCGGGCTCGCAGTGTCCGCCTTCTCCCCCTCGGGCGCGGAGTCCACTTCGGCAGCCGCCGCCTCAACCTCGGGCGACAACTTGGACGCCGAACGTGCCGTCTCGGCCACGTCGGCCTGCACCATCTGTTCCTGCAAGTCTCGGCTTAGCTCCTTGATCTTCTCCTGCTGCGACTTCAGCTTGCTCTTGGCCCGCTGCACCAGTTCCCTCTGCTGCAGCTCGGCGGCCTTCAGGTTGTTCCAGGGGTTCCAGAGGGCGAGGGCCATCGCTCCGGCGCCCACCAGCACGCCGACGATGAACAGCAACCCGATCGGCATGGCCTGCTCGTACTTGCTCCCACTCATCTGCAGCATCGTGACCGGCTGCGGCGTCGCGTTCCACGACAGGAAGAGCGCCACGTACGCGCAGACGACTACCAGGAAGAGCACGATCAGCACGGCTCGTAGCATGAGCAACCCTCCGACGCCGCTCCGCTGTGGTTACTGACCGCTCCCACCCTCGTCAGGGCATCCCCGGCATTCCCGGCATTCCGGGCATCCCAGGCATTCCGGGCCCTCCGCCCGGCATCCCGGGCATTCCGGGCATGCCGCCTTCGCCGCCCATCATGCCGGCGCCTGCCGCCGCCTTGCTCTCCAGAGGCGGGAGCGCGTTGTCGACGGTGAACGAGACCTGGGCCACGGCCTGATTGCCCACCCAGTCGCGCAACTTCAGGACGAAGTTCAGCGCTCCATTCGGCAGCGGCCTCGCCGCGCCGCGCTCCGGGTCCATGATGTACCAGACCTGCGATCCCACCGAGTCGTAGAGAATATCCAGCTTCTGTCCGTTCATGGTGAGCTCGACCGACGAGGGGTTCACCCCCGTGCCCTCGTCCGTGACCTTGAAGGTAAGGTGGATCGGCGGCAGGCCGGGAACCGTCAGCGCGTCCGCGTGGAAGTTCGCCGGATCATCCACGCCGGCAACCACCAGACCGTACAGGAAGTGGTACTTGTCCTTGCCCGTGATGTCGAGGACGGACTCGGTGATCAGCGGCGGTTCGTCATCCACGGCCCGCGTATCGAAAGCGTACACCGCGCCGCAGTTGCCCAGGACATACATCGCCCCGTCGCCGATGATCGGGGAGGCCTCCAGGTTCTCGTCGAACTTCTCCGGCGGCACCTCCTCGATGGTGGTGCCGCCGAGCCCTCCCCCGATTCCTCCGCCTATCCCGCCGCCCGCCAGGCCCCCTCCGGCGCCGCGGCGGCCGCGACCGGTTCGCCCGCCGCCC
>VGFC01000261.1 GCA_016869045.1 Armatimonadota bacterium | reverse complement strand
TCGCGGGAGGTGGCCGACCGCCATGTCCCGTTCCACCCCGCATCGAAGGGCGGACTCCCGGCCTTGTCGCCGGACTCGTCGCGCTGGACGTTGTTCGCGTTCAGCGTGAAGTGGAAGTACCGGCGCAGCGTGAGGCCCGGATCGATGAAGACCTCGATGCTCTCATCCGTCCAGGCGTCTGAATCGCGCGCGGTCTGCTTCACGTCGAGCGTGGCGCCCTCAGTGAAGGGACAGCGGAAGCCGATCCAGACCGTGCCGTCGAATCGCACCAAGCGGGCCGTCGTCTCGTTCGTCGCGGGCTGGCCCTCGATCGTCACGAAGGGGCCAAGGACGGGCGCGGAGGACCAGGCGGCTTCGTCGAGCTTGCCGTCAAGGACGGGCACCGTGTCCGCGATGCCGGCAATGGCGAACGGGGGCGCGATGGGATCCGCTCTCGCTGTCAGCGGAAGCCCAATCAGCAAGAGGCCGTTAGCACACAGGTAGCGGAACATGCTCACCCACCTCGGTTCAGGTCTGACCGCGTGTTCCCCGTCTTCGCGCAGGTTGCCTCCACCCGTCGGCCGAACGCTACCCCGACAGGTAATCCTGGGCGGCTTCCGGACAGTACATCAGAATGAGCACCGACACTGCGTCGATCGGCTGTGGTCGCATGTTGCGCACGGACGTCGAACTCGCGCGACGGTCCAGCCTGGGAGACGCCGGCGCCTACGCCGTGCTGGTCTATCGACACCGCCGCGCGGTCTACCGGGTGGCCTACGCGGTGCTCGGAAGCAGCGAGGACGCGGAGGATGTGGTTCAGGAGGCGTTCGTGCGAGCGTACCGAGCCATCAGCCGCTACAACCCGCGCTACGCGTTCGCCACGTGGATCCACCGCATCGCCGTCAACTGCGCCGTGACGAAGGCCAAGGCAATGCACCGCGTGCGGCAGACGGACGTGGAGGCCTTGCAGATGCAAGCAGCGCCGGAAGCCGGGCCGCATGAGAGCGTCGCGGCGAATGAGCTTGGGGCCCAGATCCGCTGCCTCATTGCCGAACTCCCGCTGAAGCAGCGCCTGGCCGCGACGCTCTTCCATCTGGAGGGCATGACGCTTGCCGAGACCGCGGAGGCCATCGGATGTTCCGTCGGAGCTGTGAAGTCACACCTGCACCGAGCCCGCGAGCGCCTGGCCGACCGCCTGGCCGATCACCTCGCCATCCCCGATCGCTGACCCGTCGTGACCGGAGAGTCACCATGGACTGCCGAGCCGCCCGCGACGAGATGCACCGGTTGCTCGACCACGGCCTCCGCGACCGCGCGCCGCTGGACGCCCACCTCGCCGACTGCGAGGCCTGTCGCCGGAGGCTCGCGTCGCTTCGGCGCCTCGATGAGTCGCTGCGCGGCCTGGTGAGCGCGCCGCCCGATGACGCCGCGCTCGACCGGGCCGCAGCCGCCGCCCTGCGACGGGTCGAGGCCGAGCGTGTTCGCGTCCCGCCCCGCCGGCTGGCGTTGGTGCCGGCAGTTTTCGCCGGCCTGGTCCTCGCCTTTGCGTTCGGGGTTCTGGTCGGCCGTGCAGTCTGGCCGCGGGAACGTGTGGTCACTCGCGTGGTGGAGAAGCGCGTGCCTGTGAAGGTGATCCGCGAGGTGCCCGTCGTCCGCACCCGCGTCGTCTACCGAGATCGCGTCGTGCGGGTCCCACAGCGGAGCGTGGTGCACCCGGAACCGGCCTCGGCAGGAGAACCGCGTGCGCCGGTCAAGCTGGCTGAGATCGTCGTCCGGCTGGACGCCCGGACAGGTGAGGCGCCCTCGACGGTGGTCAGCCGGGAGCTCGCAGATGCACGCACGGTCGACGACGCGGCGCCGGACCCGCGTCCTGCTCAGCCGGAGCGTGCCCCCGGCAGTGACGCGACGGGGGCAACTCCCGCGGCCGGCCTTCGGTTCGCCGCGGTGAGTGGAGGCGCACACCAGCCGTAGGGCCAAGGAGGGTTCACCATGGAGCAGATTGGGCTGCAGGTGGTGGCCACCATATGCCTGCTATCGCTGGACCCGCAGCTCGCCATCGGCATTCGGGCCGCGCGCACTCACGCGACCTCCGAGGGCGTGCTGGTGATGGAGGGTGTCCCTGCCGAGGTGGCTTCCTGGCTCGCTGCGACACCCAGGGCCGCAGACCGCGACCGCTCGGCGCCTTCCCTGAGGACCATTCGCGGCGCGCTGCCTCTCCACACGACCATGGCCTGTGACCTCAACTGGCCGGACGACAGCCCCCGCTACTATCTGGAGAAGGAGGCCGATGACCTCTACCGTCGCGTCCGGCTCGTGGACCGCGAGGGCTACTCGGTCGAACTCCGGCTGGTGGGCGAGGCTCCCGATCTCAGGGTCGAGGTGACGGCCAGGCGCCGGGAGTTCACCAAGGGCACGTACGACGAGACCATCAAAGCCCTGGTCGGCAGGCCGGACTTGCTGAAGACTCTCTGTACGACCACGGCGCCGGTCGTCCCGGGTGACACGACGGTCGTGGTGTGGACCCGGCCTGTCCTGTTTGCGGGTGATCCCCTGACCGATGACCTCGACGCGCGCGTCGCACAGATTGAGAGGGCGCAGAACGTGATCCGGCGCGCTGGGACGCCGTGGCTCGGGGGCGCTGCCGAGAGGCCCAGCGGCGAGTTGCCGGGCCCCTCGCCGACTGGCCTGGCCATCATCCTGTCCGCTGAACAACGCGGCGGTTCTGCCGCGCCGCCCGTTCCCGACGAGACGACCGACGCGGATCTGGTGCAGATAGAGGTTGCCTGCAGGATCGTCGATGTGGTAGCTGGCACGCCGCCCTGGAAGCAGCTCACCGAGGCCGATGATGTCGCCTCCAAGCTGACCGAGTTGCTCGAGCAGGGCGCTCTACGTCCGCAAAGCGAGCCGCGCGTCTCGATCCTGAACAACATGTGCGCGACCACGTCCTTTTGGACGACGCGGCCCAGCATGGGCTCGGCGGAGGCACCGGGTGAGGAGCCAGGGCTTCGACCCAAGCCGCTGGATGTGGGGTCTCGACTCAGCTTCACGCCGCGAGTCCTCGAGGATGGGCACATCAGCCTCGCCATCGAGGCGGAGTTCTCCGACTTCGCCGGCTGGATCGCCGGGGAGGATGGCAAGCGCTTGCCGGTCATGGGAACCCATCGCACGCCCGCGCACCTGGTGACGGGCGACGGCGAACCCACGGTCATGAGCCTGTTCGAGGCGAAGCCGACGCGCGAGGGGGATAACCAGACACGAGGTGTCCAGGCCATTCAGCGAATGCTGCTGATCACACCGCGCGTCCTGAACCCGGAGGCACTGCGCGAGAACGTGCGGCAGAAGCTGGGGACGCCAGTCACGCCGTAGCCCGGCGACCTCAGCGGCTCACTGTTGCGTGCCACAGGTAGCTGATGCCGCCGCCCTCGATGGGCAGCGGAGGGTAGTCGAAGACGTACTGCATCGCGGCGACGGCGACGGGGAGGGCGACGTCAGGGTTCGGGTTGAAGCCACCGATGCGCCAGAAGTAGCCCCAGCCATGGAGGCGGTACGCGCCGATGAAGTCCTGCTTCGCCCCGGCGACCAGCGCGCAGTGGCCGGGATCGTCGCCGCCGCGCGGGAGGCCGCGGTTCACGCTGCTGGTGAGCGCGGCCACGCGCGATGTGAGGTCATCGCCGAGGACCGTGCGGCCCAGAGGCGTGACCTGCAGGGGCTCGGGTGCCTGATCGACCTCGCCGCCGCCGACGGGCAAGCCAAGGGTCGCCATGCCACTCGCCTGGACGGGCGTCCCCTTCCACGCATTCCCCTCGGGTGAGAGCGCGATGTAGAGGGAGTAGCCGCCGGTCTCCCACCACGAGCCGCCGTTGCTCACGTAGCTGCGGACCTGCGCGAGCGTCGCGCGCCAGTCGGCCGCGGCCGGGAACTGCTCGCCATACGCGTTGACGATGGCGAGCCACTTGGTCGGCCCGGCGGCAAGGGCGTCGGCCAACTCGGGGAGAGTGGCGATGCGCTTGACGGCGAGGCCATCCTCCCTGGCGAGCTTCGACTGCTCGAAGGCGGTGACCCACTGCTGAGGAGTGATGGCGGTCCAGGTGGGATGGACGTTTGGTCCCAGATCGAGAATGCCGATGGCAGGACGCGCGCCGGGCCAGTCGCGCGGCGCCTTGTCGGCCAGCTCAGGGGGCGGGGCAAGCCGGACGACGCCGGGGCGAGCTGGGAGGCGGAAGGTCAGCGTGTTGCCCTCGCGCCGGGCTTCCAGCTTCGTTCCATCATCGAGGGTGACGGAGGCGGCACGGGGCTCGGGCAGCTCGACCGTCGCCTGGCACTCGGGAGGTGCGTACACCCAGAGGTCGGTCCCACCTCCGCTGCGCTCCGCCACGAAGGAGGTGATGCGGCCGTCGGCGTCCGCCACGTCACCCGCCACCAGTCCCTCTGCCGTCGCGCGGAAGCCGAACGGTGGGAGGTCGTCGCGGGCCTCGGGGCCGAGGTTCGCGGCCACAGTGACCGGGCCGTAGGTCGCACGGATGACGCCGTCATGCTCGACGGTTGGGGTGGGGCTGCGGTCGTGGCGGAAGGCGGTGACCGGTTCGCCGATGTAGCGCGCGCAGACGGACTTCTGGAGCCGATCCAGCCAACGGAGCCACTCGCGGGGCGCGTCGTTCCTCAGGCCCGCGGCGCCGACGCGATAGCTCAGGGAGAAGCCGAGGCCCATCGTCCACGAGAGCACCTCGCGGTTGGTGACGAACTGACCGAGGTCGTGGTAGAGCATCGCGGTCTTGTCGTGGGCGATGTACTGCGCGAGCGGGTAGACCTCCCAGGTGTCGGGCGGGATGGAGTGCTTCATCAGCGTGCGCCAGGCCGGGCCGCCTTCGGTGGGCACGATGGCCCAGCTCATCCCGCAGAGCTGCGACTCGTAGTTCACGACGCGGTCCCAGCCGCTCTCGGTCGAGAGGGGCTTGGTGCGAGAGTCCTCGGCGACCATCGAGATCAGGCCCTCGCTGTAGGCATAGGGCGTCGGCGAGGAGGGGTTGGTGTCATACTGCCAGCCGCGCGCGCCGCACTGATCCTGGAAGAGGATGTCCACCGGGTACTCCTCCGTGAACTCACGCAGCGTCTTCGCATTCGCTGCGCGGACGGCGGGGTGCCAGTGGCAGACCGTGTAGCCATCGTTCGCCGCGTAGCGTTCGTAGGAGGGCTCCCCGGCGAGGGTCTTCAGCAGCGGGTCGGTGCCCTCGCGCTCGAAGGTCGGCCCCTTGGGGTGATCGCACCACCAGGTGGGGTTCGTGTAGGGCATGACCAGGTGCCCCAGGGCGTGGGCGCGATCGAAGAAGGCCCGGAACTCCTCGGGCGTGCCGAAGGTCGGACTGGGCGGTAGATGGTCTGGGTACTGCTTGTCGAAGCCGCCCTTCAGGTAATCGGCAAAGTGCACCTGCGTCGGCACCGGCAGCAGGTCCAGGTTCTGCGTCTTCTCTCGACACGCTCCCGCGTAGTACACGAGGACTGAGTGCTTGAACTTGTCCAGCACCTCGGGCGTCATCTTGTCTTCGAGGCGCCGGAGGATCGCGTTCGCCTCGCAGTAAGCCTTGAGGCCGGCCTCAGGCGTGTTGCCGATGGTCATGCGTACCGTGGGCGCGCGCCAGGTCTCGCCCGGCTTCACGTAGGTCCCGAAGGGCCGGTCGCAATAGCCGCCCTGCTCGTCGCCCCCACACCCCAGATTGCCCGGCACGAAGATCGCCGCGTGGTCCTGCGCGCCCACCCAGGGCTCATGGGTCTGAGGCTGCACGCGGTAGACCGAGGCGCTGCCGCCCTGCGCGTCCAGATGCAGGAAGTCGGCGAAGGCATCCGGGTAGGGCGAGCCGTGGCTGAGGTACAGCAGGGGGCGCATTGCGTAGTAGAAGGGGTAGCCGCCCACCTCAAACCAGTTGCCGCCGGCACGCACGTACTGCCCGAGCGCCGCGACCGTGGCCGGCATGTCACCATCCGGCGGAACCGGCGCCCACTCCCCGTAGGGGTTCAGGATCGCGACGAAGTCCGAACCCGAGGTCGCCGCCAGCATCTCCGCGGCGGATGTCAACGCGACGAAGGACCGCCCGGTCGCCTCGGCAACGGCACGGAGGCCCTCGCGCCAATCGCGGACGCGGACCTCGGCCCATGAGCCGCGCTCCGGGCCGTGCGGCAAGTCGATCAGGCCGACCTTCGTGCGCCCGGCGGGCGGGGACTCCGCGAGGCGCCGGATCGTCGCCGTGACCATGCTGGAAACGAGCGCCTCTTCCCCATCCCCCACCGCGCCGCCGACCCGCCAGAGCCGCCCCGTTCCGCCGAGAGACGCGGCTGCATAGTATGGCCCGTTGTCCGAGTCGGCGATCACCAGATCAACCTGCGCGCGGGTCGAGGGCCGATTCACGATGGCCTGCATGGAACTGATCCGGTCCACCACCGCCGGAGGGAGCCACTCGCGGGCTTGGTCAGTCGCACGCAGAGGCACCGTCGGTTCGACATCGGCGCGCTGGTCCAGTGGCCCGCCAACCAGCGCCTCGTATCCCGCAGGTCCCGCGGTCTGAGGCCGCCAGCCCGATGGCCGATCCTGTGGCTGCGGCCCGAAGAAGCGCGCGTTGAAGGCAGTGCCGACCGAGGAGTTGCCGTTCTCGGGACAGACAAAGCGCATCACCTGGTCGGGCTCGAAGCGGAGGCGGCCGGGGAGGGCGAAGTCCAGCACAACCTTCTGGTGAGGCGTTACCTCGCCGGTGAGATCTGCGCCGTCGTCTCGCGCGGAGACGGTCACGACAGCGCGCGCCTCCGGACTGTCGTAGGTCAGCCTGAGCGGCTCGCCCGGCTGAACCGTGACGGAGCGGCCCGGCTGGTCGAAGTCGCTCGCGGAGAGGCGCGAACCGTCCTGGAAGCGGATCTGCCAGAGGCCGAACTCGCCCGAGCGCCAGATCGTCTCGCCCTGCGGACCGGCGACGGTGAGGGAACCGGTGCGGTCGTCGATGGTGAGCGAGAAGGCGTCGTTGCGGACGACGAACGCGGAGGCAGGATGGGCGAAGGCTGGGATGAGGAGGAGGAGCATGGGTGGTCCCCTGTGGGTGAGGTGACGGCGACGGCACAGGAACGGCTAGCCACCGGCGAGGTCGAGGGCGCGTTGGACGGCGCGGTTGGGTGAGATGATCTCGTCAGCGCTGCGGATCGTGACAGTGGGGATCGCGTTGTGCTCCTCGTGGATGCGCATCCGCAGCTCCTCATCCTCGTTGGCGCCGGAGAGGCGGCTGTAGCCAAAGGTGCGACAGAGCCGACCGAAGAGGAAGTCGTTCAGCGCGCAGCCCCCGGTGCGGTCCAGGCCGTCGATGCTCGCGTGCCAGCTCTTGAACAGGTGGGCCTGCGCGAACGACAGGCCCTGCATCGTGATCTCGTTCAGGCCCTCACCGCCGACCGCCAGGCCGTCGCCGAGTAACGCGATCTGTTCGATGAGGCGCTTCATGCCCTCGGTCGAGGTGGTGCTCTCGACCAGGCAGTTGTGCAGGTTGTGGCTGCAGAGGGTGACGTCGATGAAGACCGTATCCGTGCCGACCTGCTGAACCGCCTCGCTGATCCGCTCCGCGAGGATCGAGCGCCACATCGCGAGGCCCGGATGGATCTTCACCATCACCTTCCGGCGACGGTTGCATGACAGGTTGTGGTAGGAGTTCGGCACGCCCAGCACGCCCCCCGCGTCCCCGTCCCACGCCCAACCGTGCAGGCGCTTCGTCCGCACGTCCCGGTACTGGAAGTCGCGCAGATAGGCGTACGTCTCGTGGGTCGGATCCATGTCCACCGAGTTGCAGTGGGGCATGACGTGGAAGCCCATCGCGTAGGCCTTCGCGAACACCTCGCGCGCCGCGGGTGACGGCTCGTAGGTCGGGTAGTTCTCGTCATACGCGTCGGTGCGCCACTGGGAGAAGTGGATCAGCACCGTGCGCGGGTCGAGCTTCTGCGCGAGCGCCTCCAGGATCGCCGGGTCGCCGTTGTACCACGAGAGCGCGAAGCGGAGATCGTGCAGCCACGGCTTGCGCTGTGCCGCGTGCAGCCCACAGGCATCGCAGAGCCAATCCCGGTAGACCGCCGCCGGCGTCTGCCAATCGCCCTGATGGACGTTGAGGCGCCAGACGAGGCCGCCGGCGCCGAGGCTGTCATCCAGCGGGCCGTAGGCCTCGGTCTCTAGCCCGAGTTCGCGCCCCTCGACGTTGAGCGCCTTGTACCGGTAGCGATCATCGCGGCAGTGAGCCCAGAAGCCGCCCGCGCCCCCCTGCAGGATCGCGAGGCCCGCCTCCCACGAGATCGGCCAGTTCCAGCGGCCCTGTAGGAGCGAGTCCTCCAGCGGGAGCTTCACGCCCTGGAAGAAGGGCGCGACGAGATCGAGGCCCTCGCGGATGCCGGGCAATCGCCACCGGCACGAGAGCACGCCTGCGCGCGAGGAGTAAGCCGAGGGCTCGGTGAGGAGGTCGCCGGTCTCCACATCCTCCGAGATGGTCAGGATGCCATCGGCCTCCCAGCCGCTGAGTCGGAACTGCGCCGCGCTGTCGGACAGGCGATGCAGGCTGATCTGGGCGGCGAGGTTCCCGATGACATCCACGACCTCGCCCGTACCGTACATGAGTTGCAGCGCCGAGCCCTGTGGCGGCGCAGCGATGAACTCCTCGCCCGTCAGCTGGCTGCGGAGCGAGGTGAGGAAGCCGCGCTCGAAGGTGGCGGTAAGCGTCTTCGTGTCGGCGAGGGCTCTGCCGTTCTCGATGCGGATCATGGATGCACCTCGGGTGGGCGCAGCACGCTGCGCCCCTACATGGCAGCCGGCGGGGTCATCCGTTGTAGGGGCGGCTCGTGAGCCGCCCAGGCTGTGGAACACGACTTACCCGCAGAGCCTCGCGCGCAGCGAATCGAGCAGGCCGTCCGGTGGGTCACAGGGGAGATCGACGGGCCGCGATCCGAGCGCGCTGAGGTAGAGACCCAGGATCGCGTTGAACTCGGCGAGCGAACGCTCCAGGCGGGTCGGGTGCGGCTGCGCGTCGTCGAGCAACCAGTCGAACATCGCCTCGGTGAGGCGCGCCTGCGCGAGGTCGTCCTCGGCGCCGTAGTCGTGCGAGCCGCGCTCGTAGCCGCCGTCCACCGTGCGGCGCTCCCAGCCGGACATCGTCCAGTGGGTGAAGCCGTCGGTGCCGTAGGCGGCAACGCGCTTGTGGGCGTAGCGAACCTCCACGCGGTCCGTCGCGATAGGCGCACACGCCCCGCAGGTGAGGCTCGCGCGCACGCCGCTCGCGAAGCCGATCATCCCGGTCGCCATCGCGGGAGAGGGCTGGCGGGAGTCGAGTTCGCTGCCATCCGCGACCTGGCCGAACACGCTGACGATGTCATCGAAGCCCGTGTAGCTGTGCGCCAGCTCCAGCACATGCACCCCCTGGTCGAGCGGCGTCGAGCGCGCGCTCGCGTCAATGTGCCGGACCTCGCCGATCGTGCCCTCCGCGACCGTCTGCTTCAGGTCGAGGTTCTGCGCGTGGAAGTGCAGCTGCGTGTTCACGCAGTACTTCGTCTTCGAGCGCGCGTCGAGGTCGCGCAGCGCCCGCCAGTCCTCGCCCTGCAGCGCGATCGGCTTCTCCACGATGACGCCCGGCACGCCGTGGTCCGCCGCGATGGTCATCAGCTCCACGCGCAGCTCCGGCAGCGTCACGATGTGCAGCACGTCCGGCTTCTCCGTGTCGAGCATCTGGTGCAGATCGGTGTACCGCGTAGCGACGCCGAACTCGTCGCCGAACTGGTTCAGCCGCTCCTCGTTCATGTCGCAGATCGCGACCTTCTGCCCTCGCTTCACGAACTCGTAGGCCCTGGCATGTCCGCGGGCGCGTGGCCCGCACCCCAGAAAAGCGCACTTGAACATGGTTCACCTCTTTGGGTTATGGAGGCGGTCCGGGAATTCAGGGACACGATCCCAATTCGATACAGCCGAATTGGGTCATGTCCCTGAATTCCCGCGGATGTACTCCTGCGCCCTCGCGTAGAGGGCGTTGATGTCACGCTCCTGCTCCGAGGAGAGCATGTGCGTCGAAGTGGCGATCTCCTCCTTCGCGCGCGCCCAGGCCTCGGAGAGGATCGACGGGGCGCCCTCCGCGCGCCAGCGGTTCACGTTCCAGTGGCGGAAGAGGTCCGGGAACCAGTAGAAGCCCCGGAACCGCGACGCGGTGTCGTCCGTCCCGATGAAGCTCCCCTGCCCGACCCCTTCGCGGATGAGCGCCACGGGGTCGGCGTCGGCCGAGAGGTCCAGGCCCCCGATGATCCGCTGCACGTAGGCGAGGATGTCGCGGTCGATGACAGCTTGCTGCGGGCTGAAAACCTCGTCCACCGACAGCTGCCCGACCGCGCCGAAGTGCCGCACGCCGAGGAGCGCCTGCCACAGGACGGAGGCGGTGCGCTCGCAGGCGGCGTGCTCGTCCGGTATCTTCGCGGTCGTGCGGAACATCCCGCTGCGGACGGGTTGGCCCGTCAGGTGCTCGGTCATCTGAAGGACCGCCGCGCGGTACAGGCACCACTCCGAGGAGCCGAAGACGATTCCCGAGTAGCGGAAGTCGAACGGCTCGACCCGCAAGCTGATTCCGCCGCCGAAGCCGAGCGCGACGCTGATCATGTCGAAGGCCAGCGCCTCGGCCGTGGATTGCACGAGGGAGGCGCGCGGATCGAGGGGGCATGTCGCGCCGGCGATGGGGATGGCGCCGGTGAGGCTCACCGAGAGGTCTGGGTCACCCCGGAAGGCGAGCGCCGTCCGCACGCCCTTGCAGTTCAGCCGCAGCGGGCTGATGGCGACCTGCTCCACCAGG